>NZ_JNCK01000001.1:2700000-3000000 GCF_000731955.1 Halomonas zincidurans B6
GTTCGGCTCGGTGGATCGCGAGAGTAACTATCTGATACATAGCGCTGTCGAGCAGTCGGGGCAGGTCCAACTCCTGGAGAACCGGGAAACGCTCAAGCGCGAACTCGACAACCGCACCGCACGGTCAACGCGTTTCGCAGTAATAGTGCTGCATCCGGCACAGAAGGAGGAAGCCCGGCGCTGGTTCCGCACCCCGCTGGTCTTCTCGATCCAGGAAGCCAAGGGTCTCGAATACGACAGCGCCATCCTTTACAACGTGATCAGCGAGGATGCAGACATGTTCCAGGCGATCACCCAGGGCGTAGCCCCCGAGGACCTGGAGCGCGAGGAACTCGATTACCGCCGTGGCAAGGACAAACACGATAAATCACTGGAGATCTATAAGTTCTTCATCAACGCTCTGTATGTGGCGGTAACCCGGGCGGTGCGCAATGTCTACCTGGTGGAGACGCAGCTCGACCATCCGCTATTGCAACTGCTGAATGTTGCAAGCCTGGAAGGTGAACTCCAGTTGCAACAGGACGATTCATCTCTCGAGGACTGGCAACACGAGGCCAGACGGCTCGAGCTCCAGGGCAAGGACGAGCAGGCCCAGGCGATCCGTGAGCAGATACTGGATGAACAACCGGTGCCCTGGACGGTACTGGATCGTGCGGGCTTCGAGGAATTGCGCCACCAAGCCCTCGTCGAGGGGGGCAAGAAGCAGCGTCTCGAAGTCTTCGAATACGCTCTGCTTCATCATCATCGCCCGACCCTTAACGCCTTAGCCGAGGCCGGCTTCAAGCCGGCCCTCAATGATAAAGCCAAGGCGGCGCATCAGCTCCACCGCAATCACTTCATGAGCTACGAGATGAGCCACCCTACGGCCGTGCTCAGGGATACGCAGCGCTACGGGGTGGATCATCGTATTCGCTTCGGCCTCACGCCCTTGATGATCGCAGCGCGATTGGGCAACAGTGCCCTGGTGGCGCAGTTGATCGAACGAGGAGCCAATCCGACGCTGACCACCAACAATGGTTTCACCGCCCTGCATTTCGCCCTGGAACAAGCGATGCTCGACGATACCTTTGCACGTCAACGCTTCCCCGCCCTCTACCCTCTGCTGGCCCCGGCTAGCCTCAACGTGCAAGTCGATGGCCGTCTGGTGAAGCTCGATCGTCGACTGATGGAAACCTTCCTTCTCGAACTGCTGCAAGCCATGTTCTATCGCCATCTCGGCCCGGTCCTGGCATGGAACCACGGCTACACAGCCCAGGATATTGAAGGTTGGGTCTCTCGACTTCCCGATAGTGTCTTGCCTGCGCGCCGCAAGCGCCGAGCCTATCTCTCCAGCGTTCTGGCCAAGAACGAAATCCAGCGCGAGGATCGTTACAATCGCAAACTGTTCCTGCGCCTGCGGCGCGGACACTACGTGCTCAACCCGGCCCTGAAGCTTCGCGATGGTGCAAGCTGGATCGGCTTGCATGAACGCTTCTTGCTGGAGGATCTGGGGATCCGTCGGTCCGCGGAACGGCTGTCCTCTCAAGAAATACGCCTGTTCGACGCTGACTTTCTGCGCCGCCAGGATCAGTATCAGCAAGATACACTGAAGACCCAGCGAGGTACCCTGCTCAGTCTGGGAGCCGGTAGCCAGGGCGGCCAATAACCGAGGACAGGGGCAACATTGGAAAAGCCGCCTTGCATCGCCACTTCAACGATCGCAATCGAGTTCGCTGAGTGGTTTATCGGCGCTAGCGCCTTGCCAGCAGCCGCTGCATCGGCGCGGTCGGAGCCTCGAGCTTGCCGTGCCGGCGGCTGGCCGCGTAGCTGTCGTTGAAGGCGTCGAAGTAGTCGTCGAGGGTCGCCGCCGCCTTGCCGTCGCCGGTCTGGTGAAGCAGCTCGGCGGCGACCTCGGCGGTACACAAATGCGCACTCGAGGCCGGCTTGCGCAGCCGGTAGCGGGTCGCGCGCTCGCTGTGCAACGGCAATACCGGCAAGCGCTCGAGATAGGCGCTCTTGCGAAAGATTCGCCGCGCCTGGCGCCAGGTGCCGTCGAGCAGAATCAGCACCGGAATGCGCCCCTCGCGCTTGGCGGCGCGCACGGCGTCGGGGCTGACCACGCGCGCGGCGTAGTCCGGCTGGTCGTCGGGGAACACCACGAAGGGCGCGAACCGCGGGTCTGCAAGGCGCGCCAGCAGGGTCGGGTCGGGCGCCGTGCGATACCAGGTGAAGACTTCGGTGGTGTCCAGAATATCGCCGATCAGCCGCCCGGTGTTGGTCGGCTTGTAATGCTCGTAGGGGTGTGCCAACAGCCACACGCGGGTCTCGCTGGCGGCGGCCACCTTGTAGGGGCACAGGCAGTTGAGGCTGGGCAGCCGACACGCCTCGCAGCGCGTCACGAAGCTGCCCCGGGCGTTGAACGGCTTGCGCCGCGGAGCATCGCCCGAGACGTCTTCGCCGCGCTGGGCGCCCCGCTGACGACAAGGCTCGCTATCACGATCGACCATAGGCTCGTACGCACCGGGCTTGGACCCTGACTCGGTGACCCAAGCAGGACGCTGAATGAAGACGCTAGATGAAAGAGCCGGGCAGTCTAGCATGCCCGGCCCCGATTCCCCTCAAGCGATCCGTCACGTGCTAACGGCGGATCGCCGGTCGCTCAGCGCGGGGCCAGCGCCGGCTCGGCCTCGTCGCCAACCGGGCGGCGCTTCCAGTAGCCCGCCAGCAGCGAGCCGGAAACGTTGTGCCAGACCGAGAACAGCGCCCCGGGAAGCGCCGCGGTGGCGGTGAAGAACTGGTTGGCCAGCGTCACCGCCAGGCCGGAGTTCTGCAGGCCGACCTCGAAGGCGATGGTGCGCGCGGTGCGCTTGTCGAAGCGCAGCGCCCGGGCCAGCGCATAGCCGCCGCCCAGGCCGATGGCGTTGTGCAGGACCACCGCCAGCGCGACGATCGGACCCAGCGTGGCCAGCCTGCCGGCGTTGAGGGCAACGACGATGGCAATGATCAGCACGATGGCCGCCATCGCCAGCGTCGCCAGCGCCGGCTCGACGCGCTGGATGTGGCTACCGAGCAGATGATGGATCACCACCCCCAGCACGATCGGCGCGACCACCAGCTGGGCGATGCTCATCAGCATTCCGGCCACCGGCACGTCGACGCTCTGTCCGACCAGCAGCAGTGTCAGCAACGGCGTGGCGAACACCGAGATCAGCGTCGAGACCATGGTCATCGAGACCGACAGCGCCACGTGGCCACCAGCCAGCCAGGTCATGACGTTGGACGAGGTGCCGCCGGCGGTGGCACCCACCAGCACCATGCCGGTGGTCAACTCCGGCGATAGCCCCAGCATCAGCGAGACCAGCAGCGCCGCCATCGGCATGATCAGGAACTGCAGCACCACGCCCACGGCGATCGGCTTGGGCGACTTGACCACCCGGGCGAAGTCGTCCCTGGAGAGCGTCAGCCCCATGGCGAACATGATGATGACCAGCAGCGTCTTGATGTAGCCGGCCAGGCCGCTGAACAGCTCGGGCAGCAAGGCGGCGACGACCGCGAGCAGCACGGCCCACACGGGGAACAGACGGTTGATGCGTTCGAAGATCGACATGACGTGTCCTAGGCGTTGAAAGGTCCGGATGGACGACGGCCGCTAGCAGCCTGTCGGACTTAACGCTGATCTGCTGCGAAACCCGGGCTTTCGGCCAATTTCATTCGCTCTGATTCGTTAAATAGCGCGCTATTCGCCTCATCAGATCGATCAACTTGTCTCGAAATCCGCTTTTCTCGCTACGATCGGTCAAATCCGACAGACTGCTAGGCGGGCTGACCCGCGCGGCTCTGGTTGGGCAACGCCACGGCGTTGCGGGCGCTGCTTAGCCGGCTATCATGCCGCAACGCCCAGGCGGCGGAAAGTCGACCTTGGCACGATCATCGATCACTCGGGGGGCGTCAGCCGCCCCTGATTCAGCCAGTGGTCGGCCTGGCGCGGCACGCCTGTCGAGGGTGACAGGGCGGGGCCGGGGCGGCGACAATGCCCGTCCCTGTTGCAGCTACTTCGAGTGCCCTGATGAGTCCAGCGACGACGTTCGACGACCGTCTGCCGATCGTCTACCAGGACGATACCCTGGTCGCGATGCACAATCCCTCAAGCCTGCTGGTCCACTGCGGTGGTGACGCTTGCGCTGCCCCCCATGCCTGCGAGGCGCTGTCATGAGCGACGATTACGCCTTTCGCTTCGGCGGCATTCGCCGCCTCTATGGCGCCCGGGCGGCGTCGCGTTTCCAGCGCGCCCACGTGGTGGTGGTGGGCCTCGGCGGCGTGGGCAGCTGGGCGGCGGAGGCGCTGGCCCGCTCAGGGGTAGGCCGGCTGACGCTGATCGATCTCGACGACGTCTGCGTGTCCAACGTCAACCGTCAGCTGCACGCCCTGGACGGCAGCATCGGCCGGCCCAAGGTCGAGGTGCTCGCCGAGCGCTTTCGGGCGATCAACCCGGCGCTCGAGGTGATCGCCGACAACGCCTTCGTCACCCCCGGCAATCTCGAAGCGCGCATTCCCGAGGACGCCGATCACGTCATCGATGCCATCGACAGCGTCCTCGCCAAGGCGGCGCTGATCGCCTGGTGCAAGCGCCGCAAGCTGGGCCTGACGGTGACCGGCGCCGCCGGCGGCCAGACCGACCCGGCGCGGATTCGCACCGCCGACCTGAGTCGCACCGAACATGATCCGCTGCTCGCCAAGGTGCGTGCCCGGCTGCGCCGGGATTTCGGCTTCTCGCGCAATCCCAAGCGCCGCTTCGGCGTCGAATGCGTCTATTCTGACGAACAGCTGATCTATCCGGATGGCGACGGCGAGGTCTGCCTGCAGAAACCCGGGCTCGGCGAGGCGACCCGGCTCGACTGCGCCAGCGGCTTCGGCGCGGCGAGCTTCGTCACCGGCAGCTTCGGCTTCGTCGCCGCCTCGCGGACCCTGGCCCGCCTGGCCGAGCGCGCCCGCCGTGAAGCCGCTACCGCCACTCGCGAGGAGTCCTTTGATGCATCATGAAGCATCCCGCCCGGTACCGGGCATCTATCGCCACTACAAGGGCCAGAGCTACGAGGTGCTGGGTCTGGCCCATCACAGCGAGAGCACGGAACCGATGGTGGTGTACCGCGCGCTGTACGGCAGCTATGGACTCTGGGTGCGGCCACTGGCGATGTTCGTCGAGACCGTCGAGGTCGCCGGCGAGCCGGTCGCGCGCTTCGCCCTCGTCGCGGCCTTCCCGTGATGTAGCATGCCCTGGCGTGCCGGCGATGGTATACTGCGTCGCTTGTTTTAACGGTCGCCGGGCCCGCCTCGCAGACGCGCCGGGCGAACCGCGCGACAGCAATCTAAGCGGAGGCAGCATGAGCGCACTGGTAGGCGTCATCATGGGATCGAAATCGGACTGGTCGACGCTGAGTCACACCGCCGAGACCCTCGAGCGACTGGGCATCGAACACGAGATCCAGGTGATTTCCGCGCACCGCACGCCGGATCTGCTGTTCGACTACGCCGCTGGCGCCGCCGAGCGCGGCCTCGAAGTGATCATCGCCGGGGCCGGCGGCGCCGCTCATCTGCCGGGCATGGCCGCCGCCAAGACGGTACTGCCGGTACTCGGCGTGCCGGTCCAGTCGAGCATGCTCAGCGGCGTCGACTCGCTGCTGTCGATCGTCCAGATGCCCGCCGGCATTCCCACCGGCACGCTGGCGATCGGCCGCGCCGGGGCGATCAACGCCGCGCTGCTGGCGGCGGCGATGCTCGGCAACAAGTATCCCGAGATCCGCGCCGCCCTCGAAGACTACCGGGCCGAACAGACCCGCGCCGTGCTCGACGCGCCGGACCCGCGGCCGTCCTTGTCAGGGGAGAATTGATCGATGCGTATCGGAATCGTCGGTGGCGGCCAATTGGGCCGCATGCTCGCCGAAGCCGGCGCCGGCTTCGACGCTCGCTTCACCTTCCTCGACCCGGGCGACGCGCCCTGTGCGGCACTGCACGGTCGCCACTTGCACGCCGCCTGGGACGACGCCGAGGCGCTCACCGCGCTGGTCGACTCAAGCGATGCGCTGACCTTCGAATTCGAGAACGTCGACCCGGCGGTGGTCGCCCGCCTCGCCGAGCAGCGCCCCGCCTACCCGCCCGCCCAGGCGCTGGCCATCGCACGTGACCGCTGGGCCGAAAAGACCCTGTTTGGCGAGCTTGAGATCCCGGTGGCGCCGGTGGCGCGCATCGACAGCCAGGCCGAGCTGGACGACGCGATCGCCGAGATCGGCCTGCCCGCGGTACTCAAGACCCGCACCCTGGGTTACGACGGCAAGGGCCAGAAGGTGCTGCGCGAGCGCGCCGACGTCAGCGGTGCCTTCGCCGAACTGGGCGAGGTGCCGCTGGTCCTGGAAGGCTTCGTCGACTTCGATCACGAGGTCTCGCTGATCGCGGTGCGCGACCCTGTCGGCGAGACGCGAGTCTGGTCGCTGGTCAGAAACGAGCATCGCCAGGGCATGCTGCACTGCTCTATTGCGCTGGCCGATCATCCGCTGCAGCGCGTGGCCGCGGACTATGCCGGGCGGGTGCTCAAGCGGCTCGATTACGTTGGCGTGATGGCCTTCGAATTCTTCGTTGCCGGCGACGACCTGCTGGCCAACGAGATCGCCCCGCGGGTTCACAACTCCGGGCACTGGACCATCGAGGGCGCCACCACCAGCCAGTTCGAGAATCACCTGAGGGCGATCGCCGGGCTGCCGCTGGGCGCCACCGAGCGGCTGACGCCGTGCGCCATGCTCAACGTGATCGGCGCCCTGCCGGAACGCGAAGCGGTACTCGCGGTACCGGGAACGCGCTGGCACGACTACGGCAAGGCGCCGCGCCCGGGCCGCAAGCTCGGCCACATCACCATACTCGCCCCCGACGAGGCCAAGCTCGACGAGCGTATCGAAGCCGTCGAGGCGCTGCTGGTCAACGACCTGGGCTGACCCGGCGCAGACGAGCGCCGCCCCCAGAGCCGTCCCTCGGAGGCTGTGTGAAAAAGCCTCCGAGGCCGGGCGTTGGTGCACCTGGACCAATCACGACAATCAGCTGCCTTCGCGGGTATTGATGCGCCGATTGACCACACCGGGGGCGCGGCGGTAGCGATCGGCTTCGGCGAGTTCGTCGGCCTCGAAGACGTCGGCGCCGACCGGGGTATCGCCATGACGGCGATAGAGCGCGGTGAGCATCGCCTTGCGGTCGGAGCGCAACTCCTTGATCAGCACGAATATCATGCCATAGATAATGAAGGTGAATGGCAGCGCCGAGAGCACCGAGGCCGACTGCAGCCCCTTCAACCCGCCGGCGATCAGCAACGTCAGACAGATGGCGGCGATCAATAGTCCCCAGGCGATGCGCTTGTAGAGCGGCGGGTTGATCGAACCGCCATCGGTCATCTGGGCGACAATGTAGGTCGCCGAGTCGGCGGAGGTCACCAGGAAGATGAAGATCAGCAGCAGGGCGACCAGCGACAGCGCCTCGGTGAACGGCATCAGCTCGAACATCTTGAACAGCGCCGAAGTGATGTTCTGGTCGGTGGCGGCGGCCAGGCCGACGTCGCCGGTCAACTCCATGTTGAGCGCCGCACCGCCGAACACCCCGATCCACAGGGTGGCCAGCAACGGCGGCATGATCAGCACGCCGAACACGTATTCCTTGATGGTGCGGCCCCGCGAGATACGGGCGACGAAGGTGCCCACGAACGGTGACCAGGCGATGACCCAGGCCCAGTAGAAGATGGTCCACTCATTGGCCCAGGTGCTGTTGTCATATGGCGAGGTGCGCAGGCTCATGACGATGAAGTTCTGCAGATAATCGCCGATCCCCAGGGTGATCGTCTTGAGGATCGCCAATGTCGGCCCGGCGATCAATACGTACAACATCAGCGCAAAGCACAGCACCAGGTTGATGTTTGATAGACGCTTGATGCCCTTGTCCAGACCGCCCCAGGCCGACGCCATGTAGCAGACGAACATCGCGCCCATGATCGCGAACTTCCAGAAGGCGTTTTCCTCGACGCCGAACACCGCCTTGAGACCGCCATTGATCTGCAATACGGCCAGCCCGATCGAGGTCGCCACGCCCATGATGGTCGCCACCACGGCGAAGATATCCAGTGCCGGCGTCCACTTGCGCAATTTCGGGCGCTTGGCGGTAACCGATGACAGCACCGACGAGACCAGGCCGGCCTGGCCCTTGCGGAACTGGAAGTAGGCAATGATCAGGCCGACGATCGAGAACGCCGCCCACTGATGGATGCCCCAGTTGAAGAAGCTGTACTGGATGGCATAACGCGCCGACGCGACCGACTCGGGTTCGACATCGCCGAACGGCGGACGTAGATAATGGGTCATCGGCTCGGCCATGCCATAGAACACCAGGCCGACACCGAAGCCGGCCGCCAGCAACATGGCGACCCACGAAAAGAAGCTGTAGCTCGGCGTGCTGTCCTGGGGCCCGAGGCGAATCTTGCCGTACTTGCTCAACGCCAGGCAGACCAGGAACAGCACGAAGCCGAACACCGAAAACAGATAGAACCAACCGAAGTAACGTCCGATCGTCTTCAGGGCCGCGTCGGCCACCGCGCCGAACTGGCTGGGGAAGGCGGCGCCCACCGCCACCAGGGCGATGATGATCGAGGCGGAAATGGTGAAGACGCGTTGCCGTCCAGAGTTGGCCATTGAGGATTTCCTTTTCCTTGGAGTCGCGTTAGCGCCAGCTTGCCATTACTCTTCCCGCTATAGCAATCAACCGGCGCGTTCGTTCACAGGCCGAGATGCGCCACGCCAGCGGGCTCCGCCATGTCCTTACCCTCGTTCACTTCACTGGCTTCCGCCACCGCCTGGCTCGAACGCCTGTCGACGTCGCGCCACGCCATGGCGCTGCTGTTCCTTGCCTCGATTCTCGAAACCCTGATCGTGCCGATTCCCATCGAACTGATCCTGATCCCGTGGATGATCAGCCAGCCCAGCGCCAAGTGGCGCCTGGCTGCGGTAGCGCTGGCCGGCAACCTGACTGCCGCGTTGATCGGCTACGGGCTGGGCGGCCTGGCCATGGCGCAATGGGGGGATACGCTGATCTCGCTGTTCGGCGGGCAGCAGGCCTACAGCAACTTCGAGAGCCGCTTCGACGCCAACGGCTTTCAGGCGATCCTCGCCGTGGGCATTGTGCCGATACCCTTCCAGATCGCCATGCTGGTGGCCGGCGCCAGCCACTACCCTTTGCCGCTGTTCCTGCTGGCCGCGCTGATCGCCCGCGGCATCCGCTACTTCGGCCTGGCGTTGTTGGTGGCCTTGGTCGGCAATAGCGCCACACGACTCTGGCGGCGACACTCCAAGCCGGTTGGCGCGGTGGCACTGCTGGCATTCGCCGTCTGGGCGTATTTCCTGTTCGTTTCATGAGCGCAGCCGACCGAGTTTCGCCACGCTGGGCGTATGCCGCTTGAGTTCGTGGCAGCGCGCCCCCACAAGAGGATTATTAAGACGCTAACGAGAGCGTCGCATCCACTTTGAGGACACCATGCCCCGACTTGCCAACACCCCGCTTTCCGTGCTCGACCTGGCGCCGATCCGCCAGGGCGGCAGCATCGCCGAGACCTTCGCCGACAGCACCGCGCTGGCCCGCCAGGTCGACGAACTCGGCTTCAACCGCTACTGGCTGGCCGAGCATCACAACATCGACGGCATCGCCAGTGCGGCAACCTCGGTGCTGATCGGCCACATCGCCGGCGCCACCCGGCGCATCCGCGTGGGCAGCGGCGGAATCATGCTGCCCAACCATCCGCCACTGGTGATCGCCGAGCAGTTCGGCACCCTGGAAACGCTCTACCCCGGGCGCATCGACCTGGGCCTGGGGCGCGCGCCGGGCTCCGACGGCGCGACCATGGCGGCGATGCGCCGCAACCCGCGCGCCGGGGTCAGCGACTTTCCCGAGCGGCTCGACGAGCTGCGCCGCTACCTGGGCGATGCCCTGCCCGACCAGCGCGTGCGCGCGGTGCCCGGCCAGGGCACCCACGTGCCGATCTGGCTGCTCGGCTCGAGCGGCTACAGCGCCCAGCTCGCCGCGCGGCTCGGCCTGCCGTTCGCCTTCGCCGCGCAGTTCGCGCCGGGCTACCTGTTCGAGGCGCTGCGCCTGTATCGCGAGCAGTTCCGGCCGTCCGCGGTGCTCGATGCGCCCTATGCGATGGTCGGCATGCCGCTGATCGCCGCCGACAACGACGCCCACGCCGATTATCTTGCCACCACCGCGCAGCAGAAGTTCCTCAACCTGATTCGCGGGCGCAGCACCCGCGCCCAGCCGCCGGTGGAAAGCCTCGACTGGACGCCCCACGAGCAGGCCGCGGTCGCCCAGCATCTGGGCGCGGCGGTGGTCGGCGGGCCGGAGAGTGTGCGCGCGGGGCTCGAGCGCTTCATCGAGCAGACCGGCGCCGACGAGCTGATGCTGGTCACCGACGTCTTTGATGCCGCCGATCGCCGGCGCTCGTTCGAGCTCGTCGCCGATATCTGGCACGACTGAGTCGCGCCGCCTGCACGCATGACCGGCTGATGGCAAAAAGCCGGTTTGCGCCGGATTTCTCATGGCCGGAAGCGACCGGGTTCAGCCGCGCAGACGCTCGGCGAGCAGCTTCTCGAGCTTGCCCTGATCGTCGGCGAAGCGCCGGATGCCCTCGGCCAGCTTGTCGTTGGCCATGGCGTCCTGGTTGTGGCCCCAGCGGAATTCCGGCTCGGTCAGCGCCGGCAACCGTTCGGTGGCATCGCCGACATCGGTGATCTTGCGCTCGACCTCGCCCTCGCTGGCGGCCAGCTCCTCGAGCAGCGCCGGCGAGATGGTCAGACGGTTGCAGCCGGCCAACGCCAGGATCTGCCCGGTGGTGCGAAAGCTCGCGCCCATCACCACGGTGTCGTAGCCGAAGTCGCTGGCATAGCGGCAGACGCCCTGCACGAACTGCACGCCGGGGTCCTGCTCCGGAGCATAATCCTGACCGGTTTCCTTCTTGAACCAGTCGGTGACCCGGCCGACGAACGGCGAGACCAGGTGCACGCCGGCATCGAAGCAGGCGCGCGCCTGGGCGTCACTGAACAGCAGCGTCAGGTTGCACTGGATGCCCTCGCGCTCGAGGGTCTCGGCGGCGCGGATGCCTTCCCAGGTCGACGCCAGCTTGATCAGGATGCGCTCGCGGCCCACGCCGTGGCGTTCGTAGAGCTCGATCAGCTGGTGGGCCTTCTCGATGCTCGCCTGGCGATCGAACGACAGCCGCGCCGGGACCTCGGTGGACACGCGCCCCGGCACCAGCTCGGCGATCTCGCGGCCGATCGCTACCGACAACCGATCCACCGCCTGCTCGACCTGCGCGGCGGGATCGCCGACCTCGCGCTTGACGGCGTCGAGGGTCTCGTCGATCAGCGCCTGATGACCGGGCAGATCGAACGCCTTGAGGATCAGCGACGGGTTGGTGGTGGCGTCGTGGGGCTGATAACGACGAATGGCTTCCAGGTCGCCGGTGTCGGCGACGACCAGAGAGAGCTTCTTGAGAGCGTCGAGTTGACTCATGGGATCATCCTTCTGTCGATCAATGGGCTCGGCGCCGGCCTCAGGCCGGCACGTCGTAGCGTTCGGCCAGCGCCTGACGATAGCCGAGGTAGCGTTCATCATAACGCGTCGCGGCCTCGCTGCGGGGCCGGGCACGGGTGTCGGCATCGAGACTCACCAGCCGCTGGCAGAGCGTGGCCAGCGATTCGCCGCCGCCGCGCTGCCGGGCGTCGCACCACGCCGCCTGGATCGCCGCGCCCAGCGCCGCGGCCTCGGTGAGCCGCGGGCAGACCACCTCGACGCCCAGCACGTCGGCGACGATCTGCCGCCACACCGGACTCTTGGCGCCGCCGCCCACCAGCCGGATCTCGCTGACCCGGTCGGCCAACGGACCCAGCAGCTCGAGGCCGTAGCGCATGCCATAGGTCGCCCCTTCGACCACCGCCCGGCACAGGTTGTCGGCGCTGGTGTTGACACTGGTCAGGCCGACGAAGCTGGCGCTGGCGTGGGGCAGCGGCGGCACTCGCTCGCCGTTGAAGAACGGCAGCACCATCACCCCCTCGGCACCGACCGGCGCGGCGGCGACGCGTTCGCCGAAGGTCGCCACGTCGAAGCCGAACAGCTCGCGTACCCGAGTGGTCGCCGAGGTCACGTTCATGGTACACACCAGCGGCAGCCAGCCGCCGCTGCTGGCGCAGAAATTGGCGACCATGCCCTGGGCGTCGATCACCGGCTCCTCGGCGTAGGCGCAAACCGTGCCCGAGGTTCCGAGGCTCATGGTCACCAGCCCCGGGGCGATGTTGCCGGTGCCGATCGCCGCCATCATGTTGTCGCCGCCGCCGCTGGCGACCAGCACGTCATCGCTCAGGCCCAGCTCGCGGGCCACCTCGGCGCGCACCCGGCCGACCGGCTCCGACGAGTCGATCAGCCGCGGCAGCATCGTATTCGGATCGAGTTCCGGGGCGACGACCTTGAACGCCTCATGATGCCACGCGCGCCGGCGGGTATCGAAATAGCCGGTGCCCGAGGCGTCGCCGCACTCGGTGACCCGCTCGCCGGTCAGCCAGAAATTGAGATAGTCGTGGGGCAGCAGCAGGCTGTCGATGCGCCGGTAGGCCTCGGGGTGGGTATCGCGCAGCCAGGCCACCTTGGACGCGGTATAGCCGGTCTGCAGCAACAGGCCAAGCTTGTCGAGACAGCCCTGGCGGCCGCCCAGCGCCTCGATCAGGTGCTCGTTGTGCAGCGCGGTCTCGGTGTCGCACCACAGCTTGGCCGGGTAGACCGGCTCGCCCCGGGCGTCCAGCGCGACCATGCCGTGCTGCTGGCCGGAGACGCCGATGGCGCGGATCGCGCGGGCGTCGATGCCCGCCTCGGCCAGCGCGTCGGCGAACGCGCCGCGCAGCGCGGCCAGCCAGTCGTCGACCGACTGCTCGCGGCGCCCGCCGTCGCCCTCGATCAGCTGGTGCGCCCGGCTGCCCTCGCCGAGGATCGTCCCACGCTCGGCGTCGACGATCACCACCTTGGTGCTCTGGGTGCCGCAATCCACGCCTAGATACATGCCTTGCTCCCCTTTCAATCCTTTCAATCCTTTCAATCCTTTCAATCCTTTCAATCCTTTCAACCCTGGCAACCCTGGCAATCCCGACGCCGCCGGCGCCAACCAGTACCAGGGTAGCCGCCGCGGCTGGCGATGAACATCAGCGCGAGCCCACCAGCGACTCGACGGTGGCCCGCGCGCCATCCCGATGCAGCCGCTCGAGGGCATCGAGATAGGCCGCGCAGAAGCGTTCGTCGTCGGCCAGTTCGCCGAACAATTGACGATTGCCGATGAACCCGCGCGGGTTTTGGCGGTTGTCGGCGGCCAACGTCATCAGTTCGTCCTTCAATCGGTCGACCACCTCGATCGGCTCGCCCTGTTCGTCTTGGCCCTCGGCGTAGCGCGCCCAGCTCGCCACCACCGCCGCGCTGCGCTTGATCTCGCCGCCACGCTCGAGCTGCTCGCGAATCACCGGCAGCAGCCACTTGGGGATGCGATCCGAGCTTTCGGCGCACAGCCGCGCCAGGGTATCGCGGATCTCGGGGTTGGCGAAGCGCGCAATCAGCGTGCGCTTGTAGTCGTCGAGATCGACCCCCGGCACCGGCGACAGCGTCGGCGTGGCCTCGAGGTTCATGTAATCGAGCAGCAAGTCGACGAACAGCGGGTCCTGGCAGACCTCGTGGGCGTAGCGATAGCCCGCCAGGTAGCCGAAATAGCTCAGCGCCTGGTGGCTGGCGTTGAGCAGCCGCAGCTTCATCAGTTCGTAGGGGATCACGTCGTCGACCATCTGCACCCCGACCTTCTCGAAGGACGGCCGGCCGAGCGGGAAATGATCCTCGAGCACCCATTGGCTGAACGGCTCGCAGACCACCGGCCAGCGGTCCTCGACGCCGAAGCGCTCAGCGAGCGCCGCGATGTCGGCCGGCGCGGTCACCGGGGTGATGCGATCGACCATGGCGTTGGGGAAGCTGACCTCGGCCTCGACCCAGGCGCCCAGCTCGCCGTCCAGCGCCCGGGCGTGGGCGGTGAACATGCGCCGGGCGACGTCGCCGTTGCCCTGGATATTGTCGCAGGACATCACGGTGAACGGCGCGATGCCTCGCACGCGACGCCGCTTGAGCGCGGCGACCACCAGCCCGAAGGTAGTGCGCGGCGCGTCGGGCTCGGCAAGATCGTGAGCGACGTCGGGGTTGGCCAGGTCGTAGTCGCCGGTGACGTGGTGAAAGTTGTAGCCGCCCTCGGTGACGGTCAGCGAGACGATTCGCGTCGCCGGGTCGGCCATGCGCTCGATCACCGCCTCGCGCTCTTCGGGGGCGTAGAGATAGTCGACGAGCGAGCCGATCACCCGCGGCTCGTAACGCCCGTCGGGGTGCTTGACCACCAGCGTGTAGAGATGATCCTGAGCGGCCAAGACGTCGCGCATGCGCCGGTCGCCGGGCATCACGCCGACGCCGACGATCCCCCAGTCGAGCGCCTCGCCGCGGTTCATCAGCTCGTCGAGATACATCGCTTGGTGGGCACGATGGAAGCCGCCCACGCCGATGTGGACGATGCCCGGAGTGACTCGCGAACGGTCGTAGCGCGGCGTGGCGACGGCGGCGTCGAATCCGGCCAGGGTGGCGTTGGTCAGTTCAGTCATCTAGGGACTCTCCTGGGGGGCCGAGTTGGGGCCGAGCGGGTGTCGCAGCTCGGCGTGAAAGTGCCAGCGCCAGGTCGGCGCCACCGAGCGGTCGTTGACCAGCCGTGCGTTGAGCATGTCCTTGTCGTGGGTGCGCGCGTGCGCGACGGCCGCGTCCTCGCCCATGCCCCGCCAGCGAGCGAGCAGCCGCTCGACCAGCACGGCATCGGGCACTTCGATGAACAGCGTCAGGTCGAACAGTGCGTGCAGTTCGCGCCAGGGCGCGACGTCGAGCAGCAGGTAATTGCCCTCGACGAGCACCAGGCGGTGCTCGGGCAGGATCAACCGGCCGCCGGCGCGCGCCAGGTCGAGCGGACGATCGAACACCGGCACCGCGACGGTGCGATCGGCGCGACGGATGCGTTCCAGATCGTGCTTGAGCCCGTCGCAGTCGAAGGTCTCGGGGGCGCCCTTGATCGCTAGCCGGCCCTGCGGCGCGAGCACCGCGTTGTCGAAGTGATAGCCGTCCATCGGCACGATGGCGGCACATCCTGGCCGACGGACGTTGAGTTCACGGCACAGCCAGCCTGAGAGGAAGGATTTACCGGCCGCCGGCGGACCCGCCAGGGCGACGATGAAGCGTTGGCGTTGTTGATCAGCCGCCGCGAGCAACCGTGTCGTCATCTCGTGGATATTCGGAGTCATTATTGTTCCCGCATGGTCAAAAAATCGCCGAGCGGACTCGGCGCCCCCGAATGAACCGCAAGGCGCACGGCGCGCAGGAGCCCGAGCATATGGGGTATATGTGAGGGACTCCGAGCACCACGCAACCCAGCGATTCGCCCGCGCAGGCATTTTTTCAGCTCATCCAGTTGCCGCCGTCGACGTTGAGCGTCTGCGCCACCACGTAGTCGCTGTCGCCGGAGGCCAGGAACACCGCGGCGCCGACATGATCCTCGGGGCGGCCCATGCGACCGTAGGGCACCGCCTCGCCGACCAGGCGTTTCTTCTCGCCGGCCGGGCGCCCCTCGTAGCGGGCGAACAGCGCATCGACCTCCTCCCACATCGGCGTGTCCACCACCCCGGGGGCGATGCCGTTGACGTTGATGCCATGCTCGATCAGCGCCAGACCGCAGGACTGGGTGAGGCTGATCACCGCCGCCTTGGAGGCGCAGTACATGCTGACCAGCGGCTCGCCGCGGCGCCCGGCCTGGGAGGCCATGTTGATGATCTTGCCGCCGACGCCACGCTCGACCATGCGTGCCGCCACCGCCTGCAGGGTGAAGAAGGTGCCCTTGACGTTGACGGCGAACTGCCGCTCGTAGCTGGCCTCGCTGACTTCGAGCAGCGGGGCCATGTCGAACACCGCGGCGTTGTTGACGAGGATGTCGATGATCCCGAAGCGCGCCTCGACGGCGTCGATCATCGCCTGGCGCGAGGCGGCGTCGGCGACGTCGAGGCGTACCGCGATCACCGGCGCGTCGCGCGAGTCGGCCTGGATCTCGGCCACCGCCTGCTCGGCGGCGGCGCTGTCGATGTCGGCGATCGCCACGCGGGCGCCCTCGTCCAGGTAGCGTTTGACGATCGCCAGGCCGATACCGCGCGCGCCGCCGGTCACCACTGCCGTTCGCTTGTCGAGTTTCATCGCTGTGGTTCCTTGTCCGAGTGAAGTCATGATGAAGCGCCAGCCCCGGGCAGCCGGTCACGCCAGCGACGGCCTTCAGCAACGGCGCGCCGCTCGCCACGCCAGCGCATAACCAGCGCACCGAGTTCCGCCATGCGCTCGAGCACCTGCCAGACGCCCGCCTCGCGCAGCCGGGCGTCGTGACCGGGTTCGATATGGCTGGCGCCGGTGAAGCCGATCACCGTCATGCCCGCGGCCCGCGCCGCGTTGGCCCCGGAGACGCTGTCCTCGACCGCCAGGCAGGCCTCGGGTACGACCCCGAGGCTTTCCGCCGCCAGCAGATAGATATCCGGTGCCGGCTTGGGCCGGGCCACCTGCTCGGCGGTGAACAGCGGCGCCTCGCCCAGTTGGGCATCCAGCCCGGTGCTGGCCAGCGAGGCGACGACCCGCCGCCGGCTGCTGTTGGGAAAGGTCGAGTGCCTCGATCGCCGCCGCCACGCCGACCATCGCCTCGAGTTCGGCGGCCAGGCGCGCCTCGATCGCCGCGTCGATGCGCTCCAGCGCGTCATCGGGCAACGCATGGGCGCTACGCGCGGCGAGATGATCGAGAATCGCCTGGGTGGTCATGCCCAGCGCGCGACGCAGCTCATCGTCGGCATGCAGGTCGGGCAGCCAAGCCGCCAGCCGCTCGCGCAGCACCTGCTCGGCGATCGCTTCGCTGTCGACCAGCACCCCGTCGCAATCGAAGATCAGCAACTCCATGGGCGACTCCATCACTGGCCGCCCGAGCCGGACTGCGCGCGATTTTCCTTGCGATCGATGTCGACCAGCGGATGGCGATGCAGATGGCTCAGCGCCGCGCCATCGGCGCTGAAGAGATGCGCGCAGGCCGGGTCGAAGGTGAAGCGGACCTCGTCGTGCACGCGATGGGCGACGTCGCCGTCGGCGACCAGGATCCATTCGCGCTCGCCGTGCTCGAGATACAGCGAGGTGACCCCGCCGAGGCGCTCGATGACCACGATCTTGCCGGCCAGCGGCCCCTGGTCGTCGAGGGTCAGGTGTTCGGGGCGGATGCCCAGGGTCAGGGTGTCGCCGGGGCGACAGTCGCCGCCGTCGACCGGCACCCGGCACTCGCCGCCGCCGGGCAGGCGCACCGCGACGCCCTCGGCGTTGGCGTCGAGCACCTCGACGTCGGTGAAGTTCATCTTCGGCGAGCCGATGAAGCCGGCCACGAAGCGGTTGCGCGGGTGGTGGTAGAGTTCCATCGGCGAGCCGATCTGCTCGACCACCCCGCCCTGCAGCACGACGATCTTGTCGGCCATGGTCATGGCCTCGATCTGGTCGTGGGTGACGTAGATCATCGTCGCGTCGAGCTCGTCGTGGAGCCGCGCCAGCTCGATGCGCATCTGCACGCGCAGCGCCGCGTCAAGATTCGACAATGGCTCGTCGAACAGGAAGATGCTGGGGTTGCGCACGATCGCCCGGCCGATCGCCACACGCTGGCGCTGGCCGCCGGACAGCGCGCGGGGCTTGCGGTCGAGCAGGTTCTCGAGCTGCAGGATGCGCGCGGCGGCGAGCACCTTCTCGCGGCGCTCGGCCTTTTTCACCTTGGCCAAACGCAGGCTGAAGCCCATGTTGTCCTCGACGCTCATGTGCGGGTAGAGCGCGTAGCTCTGGAAGACCATCGCCAGGCCGCGATCGGCGGGGCCGACGTCGTTGATGCGCACACCGTCGATGGAGATATCGCCGCGGGTGGTGCTCTCGAGCCCGGCGATCATCCGCATCAGGGTCGACTTGCCGCAGCCGGAGGGACCGACGAAGACCACGAACTCCCGATCCTTGACCTCCAGATCGATCCCCTTGATGACCTGGGTGTCACCGAAGTCCTTGACGATGTTGTCGAGTTGTAGCGTTGCCATGGCGGGTTCCTTATTTGACGGCGCCGAAGGTGAGGCCACGAACCATCTGTTTTTGGGTCATCCAGCCGAAGATCAGGATCGGCGCGATGGCCAGCGTCGAGGCGGCGGACAGCTTGGCCCAGAACAGCCCTTCGGGACTCGAGAAGGAGGCGATGAAGGCAGTCAGCGGAGCAGCGTCGGAGGTGGTCAGGTTGAGACTCCAGAACGCCTCGTTCCAGCTCAGGATCACCGACAGCAGCCCGGTGGAGGCGATCCCCGGCAGGGTCAGCGGCAGCAGCAGATAGAGCACTTCCTGCAGCGTGCCGGCGCCGTCCATGCGCCCCGCCTCGAGGATGTCCTTGGGAATGTCCTTGAAGAAGGTGTAGAGCATCCACACCACGATCGGCAGGTTCATCAGCATGTAGACGAGGGTCAGCCCGAGCTGCGAATCGAGCAGGCCCATGTCGCGAAACAGCAGGTACACCGGCATCAGCACGCCGACCGGCGGCAGCATCTTGGTGGACAGCATCCACAACAGCGTGCCCCGGGTACGCTTGGTCGGCAGGAAGGCCATGGAGTAGGCCGCCGGAATCGCCACGATCAGCGCCAACAGGGTCGAGCCGAACGAGATCACGATGCTGTTCAGGGCGAACTTCAAGTAGTCGGCACGTGCCATGACTTCGTGATAGCCCGCCAGGGTCGGCTCGAAGACTAGCGTCGGCGGCGCGATGGCCTGAACCTCGGTCTTGAAGCCGGTCAGCACCATCCAGAAGATCGGGAAGAACACGATCAGCGCGATGCCCCAGGCGAGCAGCGTGAGCAGCAGTTTCTTGGTCATCGAAGGGTTCATGCAGTGCTCCTCGCCTCAGGTCTCGAGGTTCTTGGCCACGGTGCGGACCAGGAAGATCGCCACTATATTGGCGAGAATGATCGCGATGACCCCGCCGGCCGAGGCGCCGCCCACGTCGAAATCCAGCAACGCACGGATATAGATGAAATAGGCCAGGTTGGTCGAGGCCAGCCCCGGACCGCCCGAGGTGGTGACGAATATCTCGGCGAACACGGTCAGCAGGAAGATCATCTCGATCATGATCACCACGCTGATCGCCCGCTTGAGGTGCGGCAGGGTGATGAACCAGAAGATCGCCAGCGGGCCCGCGCCGTCCATGCGCGCCGCCTCGACCTGGTCATCGTCGAGCGACTGGATGGCGGTAAGCAGGATCAACAGCGCGAACGGCATCCACTGCCAGGCGACGATGACGATGATCGAGGTCAGCGGCATCGCCGAGAACCAGTCGATCACCGGCAGGCCGAGCAGCTTGCTCAGCCAGGCGAACACTCCATAGACTGGGTGCATCATCATGTTCTGCCAGATCAGTGCACTGACCGTGGGCATGACGAAGAACGGCGCGATGACCAGCAGCCGGGCGATGCCGCGGCCGAAGAATTCCTGCTGGAAGAGCACCGCCAGCAACGTGCCGCCGATCACGCTGATCGCCAGCACCCAGCCGACCAGCAACAGGGTATTGCCCATCGCCGTCCACAGCGCCGGATCGTTCACCAGGTAATAGTAATTTTCCCAGCCGGCAAATCCCGAAATGCTGGGCATCATCAGATTGTAACGCTGGAACGAGAACCACACGGTCATCGCCAGCGGCACCAGCATCCACAACAACAACACGGTAACCGCCGGGCCCTGCAGAAACAGGTTGCGGAAGCCCCCGACGGTTCGTCCGGACGTTCTTTCGCGCATGGGGATACCCATTCAGCGGTGAGGGGTCGGTAAAAGCGGCCGGGTCATGGTGACCCGACCGAAGCGGGACGCGCGTTACTGGTAGTAGCCGGCCTGGCGCATGGTACGTTCGGCGGCGCGCTGGGCGGCACTCAAGGCCTGATCGACGCTGCGCTGCTCGGCGAGGGCGGCGGCGATCATCTGCCCTACCTGGGTACCGATGGCCTGGAATTCGGGAATGCCGACATTCTGCACCCCGGTGTAGGGGACCGGCTTGGCACTCGGATCGTTGGGATCTGCCGTCTGAATGGCGTTGAGCACGAAGTCGGCGAACGGCGCGGCTTGCTGGTACTCGGGATTCTCGTAGGTGGACTGACGCGTTCCCGGCGGCACATTGGTCCAGCCTTCAGTTTGCCCTACCAGATTCACGTACTCCTCGGACGTCGCCCAGGTGATGAAGGTCTTGGCGGCCTGCTTGGCGTCGGAAGAAGACGGAACGGCCAGCGACCAGGCCCACAGCCAGTTCGCCCCCTTGGGGGTCTCGGCGATCGGCGCCGGAGCAAAGCCCACCGTGTCGGCCACCTGGGACTGCTCGGCATCGTACAGCTTGCCGGCCGCTGACGTGGCATCGACCCACATGCCGCACTTGCCACCGGCGAACAGCGCCAGGTTCTCGTTGAAACCGTTGGAGGTCGCCCCCGGCGGGCCATACTGGTTCATCAGCTCGACGTAGAAGCTGATCGCCGCGTTCCAGGCCGGCGAATCGATCGTCGGTTGCCAGTTTTCATCGAACCAACGACCGCCGTAGGTATTCACCAGCGTCGACAGGAAGGCCATGTTCTCGCCCCAGCCCGGCTTGCCGCGCAGGCAGATGCCGTAGACGCCATTGGCGGGATCGTTGAGCTGGCCCGCCCACTTTTCGACCTGCTGCCAGGTCGGCTGCTCGGGCATGGTGATACCGGCTTGCTCGAACAGGTCCTTGCGATAATAGAGCATTGAGCTCTCGCCGTAGAACGGCAAGGCGTAGAGGGTATCCTTATAACTCAACGCGTCGCGAATCGGCTTGAGCAGGTCGTCCTTGGCGTAGGACTCGGGCAGATCGTCGAGCGGCGTCAGCCATCCGCGTTCGGCCCAGATGGGGACTTCGTAGGTACCGATGGTCATCACATCATACTGGCCGCCCTGGGTCGCGATGTCGGTGGTCATGCGCTGGCGCAGGACGTTTTCCTCGAGCACCACCCAGTCCAGAGTGATATCCGGATAGGCCTTTTCGAATTCGTCGGTCAGGCCCTGCATGATGATCATGTCGTTGTTGTTCACCGTGGCCACGGTGATGGTCTCGGCGTGGGCCGAGACGGAAGCGAGAGCGATGGCCCCCGCGAGCGGAATCTTGTGCTGTAACCGCATGGCATGCCCCTTGGCGGAGAGTGTTGGGTTCTTGTTGATCAATCTACTCAACAGCAATACAAATGATCATTTAGCGCTTTGAAAAAAGCAAATCCCCGCCTGTTATACTTTGGACTAACCCCCTTCCCTATCAATGATATAGCGCGCCGCCTGCTCGTCGGTGACCAGCCCCTTGAGCCAGCCGCCGCGCAGCGCGGCGAGGATCGCCGGCCCCTTGTCGCGCCCGCCGGCGAGCCCCACCAGGGTCTGGGTGGCGAGCCGCCGCAGCGCCAGGCTGGTGATGCGCTGGGTGATCGGGCACTCGATCAGCTCGCCGCGGGCGTTGAACGGCCAGCCCAGCAGCTCGCCCACTGCGCCGGCACCAAGCAGTTCGTTGAGCTCGTCCTCGCTGATGAAGTGATCCTGGAACAGCGTGGCCTGGGGGTCGATGCGGCCGATGCCGATGAACCCCGCCTCGGACTCCATCGCCACGTCGCTGACCGCGCGCACCAATGGCTGGGCGAGCAGTGTATGCTTTTCCTCCACCGAGCCGGCGACCACCGGGGCCGGCAGCAAAAAGCGCTCGGCACCGGTCTTGTCGGCCAGCACCATCACCCCGTCGTAGCGGTTGGCCGAGCCGTCGCGGGCGATGTTGCCGACCAGCGAGACGAAACGATGCTGGGGGCGTTCGAGGCGGCTCAACGCCTCGACGGTGGCGCGCACCGCGCGGCCGGTGCCCAGCGACAAGGTCAGCGGCTCGGCTCGATTGACGTAGCGCAGCAGCCGCTCGGCGCCCGCCTGGGCGATGAAGTGCGAGGTCGTGTCGCGGAGGTCGCGACTGTCGGGATCGGAGGGCACCACGTCGCAGAAACTCAGCCCGAAGCGCGACACCAGCGCATCCGCCATCGCCATGCAACTGGCCAGCGGATGGTCGATATGCACCTTGACCAGCCCTTCCTGGCGGGCCAGGGCCAGCAGGCGCTGAACGCCGGGGCGCGACACGCCCAGCTGGCTGGCGATCTCGTCCTGGGTACGCCCGCCGACATACGAGAGCCAGGCCGCACGGGCGGCCTGGTCGAGCTTGAGCTGATACTTGTCCACGCCATTGGCCTCCGGTAACGATGCGCCGAATCATCGCAGCCCGAACACGGCGGTACAATAATGCAATCGCGCGCGAGCGGTGCGGCAATTAACCGCCCGGACGCGCCACACCGGGCAACCAGACATGCGCGGCGAGCCCGCCCAGCGGCGAATCGTCGAGGCTCAGCGTGCCGCCGTAGAGGGTCATCAGATCCTCGACGATCGCCAGCCCCAATCCCGAGCCGGAACGCCGCTCGTCGAGCCGCGCACCACGCGCCAGCGCCGCCTCGCGTTGCTCGGCGCTCATTCCCGGGCCGTCGTCCTCGATGCTCAGCCGCACCCCACCGACCTCGCCGGCCACGCGCAGGCTGACCCGCCGCCCGGCCCAGCGCAGCGCATTGTCGAGCAGGTTGCCGACCAGTTCCTGCAAATCCTGAGGGTCCATGCGTACCGCAAGGCTCGCATCGATGTCGCGCTCGAGCGCGATGCCACGCCGCCCGGCCAGCCGCGCCAGACCGTCGACCACCGGCGCGATCGCCTCGCCCAGGTGTACCCGCCCGGCCAGCGTCGCGCCCCCCGCGGCCGAGGCCCGCGCCAGGTGGTGGCGTACCGCCTGATCGATGCGCCCCAGCTCGTCGCGCACCTGCCGCCGCTCGCCCTCGGGCAGCCGGTCGGACAGCGCCTGCAGCACGCTGACCGGGGTCTTCAGCGCGTGGGCGAGATTGCCGGCGGCGCTGCGTCCGCGCTCGATCAGCCGCCGGTCGCGCTCGAGCACTTCGTTCATCGCCGTGGCCAATTCGCTCAGCTCGCCGGGCAGGCGGGTATCCAGGCGCTGCTCCTGGCCGGCTTCGATCCGCGTGAGATTGGCATGCAGCCGGCGCAGCGGCGCCAACCCCCAGCGGATCTGCACCGCCAGGCCACCCAACAGCAGCACGCCAAGGGTCAGCAGCGACAACCCCAGCAGCCATTCGAAACGCGCCACCTCGGCGTCGAGATCTTCCTGCGAGGCGGCGACACTGACGTGCAGACGCTGAGGATGCCCGGCCAGCTGCACGTCGCGCTCGATGACCCGCAACGGTTCGCCGCGTGGCCCGCTGATGTTGCGCAGGGTGACGCCGTCGGCCATCGACACCGGCAGGCGTTGGTCCCACAACGAACGCGAGACCAGCGAAGTACCATCATCGTCGCGGATCTGCCAGTACCAGCCTGAAAACACCCGCTCGAAGCGCGCATCGCCCAGCGTGCGCGAGATCTGCAGGCGCTGTTCGGTGGGGTTGTAGTCGAGAGCGGCGAGCACCACCTGGAGCAGCGAGCGCAGCCGCTGATCGAACGAGGCGGTCACCGCTTCGCGGAAGTTGTAGGCCAGTCCGGCGCCCGCCAACGGCAGTATCACCAGCACCAGCGCCAGCGAGGCCGCCAGCAGGCGTCGGCTCAGCGACCAGCCGGCGGGCCGCGTGGCCAGCGCCCGCAGCCACGCCCTGGCTTGCCGCCATGGGCGTGTCCTGGCAGCGCCATTCAAGGCGCGTCGGCCTCCACCGCCAGCACCCGGTAGCCCTGGCCGCGCAGGGTCTCGATGCGTTCGCTGCCGAGCTTGCGGCGCAGCCGGCTGATCTGCACGTCGATGACGTTGGAGTCGGGCTCGTGGTCGCGATCGTAGACGTGCTCGGCGAGTTCGCTGCGGCTGACGATGCGCGGCGCGGCATGCATCAGATAGGCGAGCAGGCGCGACTCCTGGGCGGTCAGCGTCACCGGGCGACCGGCCAGGGTGACGCTGGCGGTGTGGGTGTCGAAAGCCAGCTCGCCGAGCCTCAGCAGCGGGTGGGCGTGACCATGGCTGCGCCGCACCAGTGCCCGCAGGCGAAACAGCACCTCGGCAGTCTCGAACGGCTTGGTGACGTAGTCGTCGGCGCCGGCCGAGAAACCGGCGGCCTTGTCCGACCAGCGCTCGCGGGCGGTGAGCACCAGCACCGGCAGGTCGATGGCATCGTCACGCCACTGTGCCAGCCAGCGCGTGCCATCGCCATCGGGCAGGCCCAGGTCGAGCACCACCGCGTCGTAGCGTTCGGTGCGCACCAGGAAATCGGCCTCGCCACCATGGCCGACGCTTTCGACCAGCACCCCGGCGTCGCGCAGCGACTCGCCGAGCGCCGCGGCCAGGGCCTGATCGTCCTCCACCAGCAATACTTTCATGACAATACGCTCATGGTCGCTTCATCGCCTCGACATTGACGCCTTCGATATTCAGCAACTCGCCACTGGCGGCGTCGAATTCGAACGCTACCAGTTGCCCCTGGGGGCCGATCATCTCGATATCGTAGCGGGTCGCGTCGTCGTCGCGTTCGAGATCCACCTTGAGAACCTGACCGTCGTAACGTGCCTGCAGCCAGTCGAGCACGCTGGGCAGCGACACCAGACGCCCCTGACGGACTTCGTCGCGCAGGTCGCGCCAGTCGTCATCGGCGGCCGGCACGGCCAACGGCCACCCCAGCAGCGCCGCCAGCAGCAGCGTTCGACAGCCAATCATCCAGACATGGGCAATAGTCATCTTATCAGCTTGCCGAAAACGCCATGAACGGGCCATGAACGCCAGCCGATCGACCCATGTCGGCAATGAATGCACCATGAACGATATTTTCAGGCCACGGCAAGGTCGCGCGGCGTAAAACGGACCCTGGCATCACACGGCAATCGCCGCAAGGGAGACACGACATGAGAACACTGCGTATGCTGATGGTACCCGTGGCCTTTTCCGGTGGCCTGTCGAGCCTGGCGCTGGCCGACGACGGCAGCGTGACCTTCGCCGAACTGGATTCACTGCTCGCCTCGGCCGGTCAGCACGACGTCACCGCTTATGAAGAAATCGCCGTCAAGGACGGCGGGCGCATCGAGATGCAAGGCTGGCGCGACGACGGCTGGCAGCTCGATGTCGAGTCGCTGCAGCGCGACGGCTCGCTGACTCGTGAAGCGCAGCAGCGCAGCGACATTCCCACGTGGAGCCTTGCCGGAGGCGATGTCGAGCAAACGCTGAACGTGGCACGCCGCTCCGGCCTGCAACGATTCGAGTCGCTCGATGTCGATGCATCGGGTCATCTTGACATCGAAGACTACGACAACCAGCGCCGCGAGATCGAGCTGCGCCTCGACGGCAGCGATTTCTCGACCATCGGAGTGGACAATGCCTGAACGCAACGATTCACGCCAGAGCAACGCTCGCCATGCCGGCGCCGGCCGGGACAATGCCGCCTGGCAAGCGGCGAGGGCCTGGCAGGCCCGTGCACGCCGCGCGCGGCCTTCCGCCACGATGAGCGGCCCGCGGCTGTTCTTCACCTGGCTGATATTCGGCGTGCTGATGCTCGTCGGGACCGCACTCGGGCTGTTCTTCCTGCTGGTCGGCTGGCTGATGCTGCCGCTGGTACGCCATCGCATGAAGAAGCAGGCCGAGGCGTTTCGCGCCCGTCACGCCAGGAATATCGGCGGCAGCGACGCTGCTCGCCACGAGACCCGACCAGGCCGGCAAGAGGTGCTGGAGGGCGACTACGAAGTGCGTGACGAACCCTCTCGTTCGGCGCGGGACCGTGACGGGTTCGACTAGCCGGTTCCAGCGGGGCGAGCAAAAAAAGCCCGCGCCGGGGTTGCGCGGGTCGAGGTGGGTGGAGCTTCGATGCACTCGGAACATGCATAAGCCGGTCTGGTTGGCCTCCAGACACTTCAAGCCTAGGGTCTGCCCGGTCATGCTTCCAATGCATCATCGCCATTGGAGCGATAACGCGAAACAATCACACGCCACCTCGCCCGGCGGACCCGCACCCAGCGAGAACCTGGGCAGGATGGCATGGCTGCGCGGCGCCGGTCGCCGAGCGAGGTGGCTATTCGATGGCCTCGTAGGGCAGCCCGACGTAGTTCTCGGCGATGGTGGTCAGTCCCGCCCGGCTGGCGGTGTAGTAGCCGAGTTCGGCCTGCTGGATGCGTCGACCGAAATCCTCCTGATCGGAAAACCTGTGCAGGTTGGCGGTCATCCACCACGAAAAGCGCACCGCCTTCCAGACCCGCCGCAGGCAGATTTCCGAATAGCGCTCGATCAGCTCGACGCGCCCTTCCCGGTAGACCTCGAGCATGATCCGATAGAGCGTGCTGACGTCGCTGGCCGCCAGATTGAGCCCCTTGGCCCCGGTGGGCGGCACGATGTGCGCGGCATCGCCGACCAGAAACAACCGCCCGTAGCGCATCGGCTCGGCGACGAAGCTGCGCAGCGGCGCGATGCTCTTCTCGATCGAGGGGCCGGTGACCAGCCTGGCGGCCACGTCGTCGGGCAGGCGCGCCTTGAGCTCGGCCCAGAAGCGCGCGTCCGACCACGCCTCGAGCTGCTCGCCCTCGGGCACCTGCACGTAGTAGCGGCTGCGCCTCGCCGAACGCATGCTGCACAGCGCGAAGCCGCGTGCGTGGCTGGCATAGATCAGCTCGTCGGAGACCGGCGGCGTGTCGGAGAGCACGCCCAGCCAGCCGAACGGATAGGTGCGCTCGAAGGTCTTGAGCCGCTCGGCGGGGATGGTCTGCCGCGATACGCCATGGTAGCCGTCGCAGCCGGCGATGTAATCGCACGCCAGGGTCTGGCGCTGGCCGTCCTTGACGAAGGTGACATAGGGCGATTCGCCGTCGACGTCGTGAAGCTGCACGTCATCGGCCTGGTAGAGCGTCGTCGCCCCGGCTTCGCGGCGCGCCGCCATCAAGTCGCGGGTGAGTTCGGTCTGGCCGTAGACCATGACCGTCTTGCCACCGGTCAGTCCGGCGAGGTCGACGCGCACGCGGCGGTTCTCGAAAGCCAGCTCGAAGCCGCCATGCGTCAGCCCCTCGGCATCCATGCGCTCGCCGACACCGGCTTCGCGCAGCAGATCGACCATGCCCTGCTCGAGCACGCCGGCACGAATGCGACTCAGCACGTACTCGCCGGAGCGGCGTTCTAAAATCACGTTGTCGATGCCGTGACGATGCAACAGCTGGCCCAGCAACAGCCCGGAGGGGCCGGCGCCGATGATCGCGACCTGCGTCTTCATGATGGGGACTCCTTCGTGCCGGCCGGGGCGAACGCCGCTGTTCGGCTCCGTCATCGGTCGGCTCGCTATCGATGAATGGTATTTTTCATCGAATCGCGACGGCGAATAAGGCAGAATTCGGACTAAAATCGAGACATTCGCAAGATCTCCCCCTGACTTTGGTCTAGCCCGACGGTGATATCCGCAGGAGCACAGCGCATGGCCGATTGGCCGCACGACATCGTTCCGGTCTTCCAGCTGTACGGCGAGACCGGCCACTGGCCGACCCCCGACCTGCTGCACTGCGAGTCGATCGCCGCACGCAGCCGCCTGCACGACTGGCACATCAAGCCGCACCGCCATGCCGATCTGCTGCACCTGCTGCATATCGAGGCCGGCCGGGTGCAGCTGCATCTCGAGGGCCGCGAACGCGATCTCCAGGGGCCGCTGCTGATCGTCGTGCCGGCCGTGGCGATTCACGGCTTCCGCTTCTCGAGCGACATCGACGGCCACATCATCAGCCTGGCCAAGCCGCTCGCCGCACACCTGCAGGCGCGTCTCGCAGCGCTCGGCGAAGTGCTCGCCCGACCCGCGCCCTATCCACTGGCCGAGCAGCCCGAGCAGGCCGTTATCGCCGAGCTGGTGACGCGCATCGACGACGAATACCGCCAGCCGGCCCAGGGCCGAGGGGCGCTGCTGCACGCCCTGGTCCAGGCGCTCGCCGTGCAACTTGCGCGGCGCGCCGAGCGGCGCCGGCCGCAACGCGTCATGGCCCACGACCGGGGCCAGGGCCACCTGCAACGTTTCCAGGCGCTGATCGAGGCACGTTACGCCGAGCAGCCGAGCATCGAGACGCTGGCCGGCGAACTCGGCGTAACCAGCGCGCATCTCAACACCCTGTGCCGGCGCCTGGCCGCACGCAGCGCCCTGCAACTGCTTCACGAGCGCTTGCTGCTCGAGGCCAAGCGCCAGCTCACCTACACCAACATGACCGTCGGCCAGATCGCCGATGGACTGGGGTTTTCCGAGCCGGGCTATTTTGCCCGCTTCTTCAAGCGCCACACCGGCCAGTCGCCCAAGGCGTTTCGCCTGAGCCGCTGACGCCCCGGTGCAGGGCCCGACACGCAAGCGCCCCGCACGAGGCGGGGCGCTTGGCCGTATCGCGATACCCGCGCGTCAGAGCAGCTTGAGATACTTGGCGTGATAGCGCAGATGGTCGTCGATGAAACTGGCGATGAAGAAGTAGCTGTGGTCGTAACCGGGCTGGCGGCGCAGGGTCAGCGGATGGTTGTTGGTCCGACACACCGTCTCGAGACGTTCGGGCTTGAGCTGCTCGTCGAGGAAAGCGTCGGCCTCGCCCTGGTCGATGAACAACGGTTGCCGCGAGACGCCCTTGACCACCAGTTCGCAGGCATCGTACTGGCGCCAGTCGCCGCGCTCCTCGCCCAGGTAGTTCTTGAAGGCCTTCTGGCCCCATGGCGCATCCATCGGGTTGACCACCGGGGCGAACGCCGATACCGAGGCGAAGCGGCCCGGCTGGCGCAGCGCCAGCACCAGCGCGCCGTGGCCGCCCATCGAGTGGCCGCTGATCGCCTCGCGGCCGTTGAGCGGAAAGTGCTGGCGCGCCACCGACGGCAACTCGTCGTTGACGTAATCGTACATGCGATAGTGGCGTGACCAGGGTTCGCGCTTGGCGTTGAGATAGAAGCCCGCGCCGGAACCGAAGTCGTAGCTGTCGTGCTCGCCGGGCAGGTCGAGACCGCGCGGGCTGGTGTCGGGGCAGATGATCGCCATGCCCAGCTCGGCGGCGAGCCGCTGCGCGCCGGCCTTCTGCATGAAATTCTCGTCGTTGCAGGTCAGCCCCGACAGCCACCACAACACCGGCACCTTGCGCTCCTCGGCCTGTGGCGGCAGGTAGATCGAAAAGACCATCTCGCAGTCCAGGCTACGGGCATGGTGCCTGTAGCGTTTGAGCCAGCCGCCGAACGACTTGGTGGCGGAAACCAGCTCCAGCGATTCGGACATGCTCATGCAGCCTCCTTACTCAATAATGCAGCACACTGCGGATGCTCTTGCCTTCATGCAACAGCTCGAAGGCCGCGTTGATCTGCTCGAAGGGCATGTCATGAGTGACGAACTCGTCGATCTTGAGCTCGCCGTTCATGTAGCGCTCGACGTAGCCGGGCAGCTCGCTGCGGCCCTTGACGCCGCCGAACGCCGAGCCTTTCCAGACCCGCCCGGTGACCAGCTGGAACGGCCGCGTGGCGATCTCCTCGCCGGCCCCGGCGACGCCGATGATGATCGATTCGCCCCAGCCCTTGTGGCAGCACTCCAGCGCCGAGCGCATGACGTTGACGTTGCCGATGCACTCGAAGGAATAGTCGACGCCGCCGTCGGTCAAGTCGACGATCACCTGCTGGATGGGATCCGAGTAGTCCTTGGGATTGACGAATTCGGTGGCGCCGAACTGGCGCGCCAGTTCGAACTTGTCCGGGTTGACGTCGATGGCGATGATGCGTCCGGCCCGGGCCATCTGCGCGCCCTGGATCACCGCCAGGCCGATGGCGCCGAGACCGAACACCGCGACGGTCGATCCCGGCTCGACCCTGGCGGTGTTGAGCACCGCGCCGATGCCGGTGGTGACCCCGCAGCCGAGCAGGCAGATCTTGTCCAGCGGCGCCGCCTTGGAGACCCTGGCCAGCGACACCTCGGGCAGCACGGTATATTCCGAGAACGTCGAGCAGCCCATGTAGTGATGCAGCGGCTGACTACCCAGCGAAAAGCGCGAGGTGCCGTCGGGCATCAGCCCCTTGCCCTGGGTGGCGCGCACCGCGCTGCACAGGTTGGTCTTGCCCGACAGGCAGAACTTGCACTGGCCGCATTCGGCGGTATACAGCGGGATCACGTGATCCCCCGGCGCCAGGCCGGTGACGCCCTCGCCGACTTCCTCGACGACGCCGGCGCCCTCGTGGCCCAGCACCGAGGGAAACAGCCCCTCCGGATCCGCTCCGGACAGCGTATAGGCATCGGTATGGCAGACGCTGGTGGCGACGATGCGCACCAGCACTTCACCGGCCTTTGGCCCCTCCACGTCGATTTCGGTGAGTTCCAGCGGCTGGCCGGCTTCCCAGGCAATGGCGGCGCGTGATTTCATCGATGATCCTCCTGATTCGGTCGGTTGGGCGTTACGAGCGGCGTAGCGGCCCCAGTCTGAACCTGCTCAGTCTAAGCGCTTCGCGGTCGCCGATAAACGCCATGGCCGTCGAGAAATTGTCGAGCAGCGACGCTGCAGCGCCGGCAAGCATCGCGGCCCTCGTCGAAGGGAGCGTCAGGAGACTGCGGCGCGCTATGGCGCACCGCGTGCGAGGCCCATCCGCCATGCCGGCCCTTTGCTGGCCCTTTACTGGCCCTTTGCTGGCCAGCGCAGGATCTCACTTGGGCACCGGCCCCTCATCCCCGGAATGGGCATTGCTCATGCGCATGGCCGCCTCGGTGCCATCGAAGAAGATCGGCCGCACGCTGTCGTTGAGATAACAGTCGTCGAACTCGGCGACCCGCGCCAGCGCCTCGGGATCGGGTAGCGTGACGTGGTGACGCTCGCGCAGCACCAGTCCCTGCTCGCGGAACGCCGAGAACGTCCGGCTGACGTGCACGGCACTCAGGCCCAGCGTGTCGGCCAGCTGCTCCTGGGACAATGGCAGGCGAAAATCACCGTCGCTCAGCGCGCCGGTCTGCAACAACCGCAGGTACATCTCGTAGATGAAATGGGCGAGTTTCTGGTGGGCGGTGCGCCGCGCGAGGTTGACCAAGCGCTCGGTGAGCAACGCCTGCTGGCGGCTGGAGATCGCGAACAGGATCGCCGTCAGGGTGGTCGACTGGTTGAAGATGTCGAGCAGTCGGCGATGCGGGAAATGGCAGATCACGCCGTCGTCGATCATCGCTACGCCGGCCAGGCGCTGGGAGAAGGCGAATTCGCGCAAGCCGATGATGTCGCCGGGCAGATAGATCTCCAGGATCTGCCGACTGCCGTCGCCGAGATTACGGTAGGAATAGGCCCAGCCACGGCTCAGGGTGCAGAACTCGCTGGCGGGGTCTTCCTCTTGCCACAGGACGCTGCCGGCCTTCACGTGTCCCGGGCTCTCTTCGAGACGCAGCAATAGCTTCTTGTCATCGTCCGACAAGCGACAGAAATGATTGAAGTGACGAATGATGCAACTGTCCTGAAGGTTCATTCGGCGGGGTCTCCGGTTGGCTCGCTTCAGCGTCTTGCGTTATGTTCATGAAATGGTGTTCGGCTACTGCGGTTGCAAGGGTGTCGCATTTGCCTTTTTTCTTCCGATAACCCAGGTTAATAAAGCCTCTCGACAGCTGCCAGAAGTTGTTCTATACCCATTCCTTCTTGCCGGCCGGCGCTTCGCTGGCCGTCGCCGGGCGCGGCACCCCGGAAATCGACGTCAATTGTTCCTCGATCCAGGCCTCGACCTCGATCAGCACCGCTTCCGGCGTGCGCCCTTGGGTAGCGATCGGCGCACCGACCACTACGTTCAGGGGCCCTGGATTCTTGACCCAATGCCGCCCGGGCCAGCGCTCGCCGGCATTGTGCGCCACCGGCAGCACCGGCACGCCGGCCCGACAGGCGATCACCGCGCCGCTCTTGTTGTAACGCCGCCGCTGGCCCGGCTCGACCCGCGTGCCTTCGGGAAAGATCAGCACCGACAGGCCTTCGCGCAAGCGCTGCGGACCCTGCGAGAGGACCTGTTTCATGGCCCGCGCCGGGCGCGAGCGATCCAGCGCGATCGGGTGCAATAGCCGCAGCGCCCAGCCGAACAGCGGCAGATTGAGCAGCTCCTGCTTGAGCACGGTGCATACCGGCGGCTTGAGTATCTGCAGGAACAGCGTCTCCCACTCGCATTGATGGTTGGCGAGGATCACCACCGGCCCCGCCGGCACGTTGTCGCGCCCGCGCACCGTGTAACGCACGCCACAGACCCGCGCGAACCAGCCGACGATGAAGTGATTATAGAGATTGAGCAGCCGATAGCGGCCGGCCAGCGGCAACAGCGGCGTGATCGGCAGACACAGCAGACCGAATACCAGGATGGCCAGGAAATAGCCGACATAGAAGATCGCGCTGCGAATCGCGTTCATGGCGCCTCCTGAGCCTGATAGGCCTGGCACCAGGTGTCCAGCATGCGGCCCAGCTCGAGCCGCCAGGGTTTCTGGTGGACGCCGAAGGCATCCAGCACGCGCCGGCAGTTGAGCACCCGTCTCAGCGGTTGATCGTGGTGATGGTTGAGCGCCTTCAGCTCGCCGAGCGTCACCTGCTTGCCGAGCCCCTCGAGACGCGTCGCCAATTGGGTGCGCACCACCGAGGCAAAGGTATAGCCGCTGACCGGCTCGATTCCGGCCAGATGATAGGCGCCCCAGGCATTGGCGCCGCAGCCCTGCTGCTGAAGCATGCCGATCAGGGCCAGCGCCACGCAGTCCACCGATGTCGGGCAGAAGATGATGTCTTCGGCGACCCGGACTTGGCGGCCGGCCATCAGCGTATCGATCAACTCGGTCAGCCAGGCCCCGGCGCCTTCGAGGGCGAACAGCGGCCCCAGGCGCACGATAAGGTGGCGGGCGTGTTGCTCGCGCACCCGGTTGCCGGTCACGATCAGCCGACGCAGGTTCTCGTCGCGAGGCGAGGGAATCACGTGCTCGTCGATCGGCGTGTCGGCGCCGTCTTCGTAGAGCTGGTCGGACACGCACCAGACCAGCGGCATATCGTTGCGCTGGCAACACTCCAGCGCCCCCTCCACCGCTTCCGCATGGGCCATGACCGCCGATGGATCGGCATCGCTCGGCTGTACCAGCGGCGGAATCAGCACGGCATCCGGTGCCACTTCAGCGAGCCGCTCAGGGTCGAGGGCCAACCCTTCCTCGATGATCAGCTCGGTGTCCCCCCGCCGGTTGGCCTCGCGTGCCAGCGCCAGGCTCAAGCAGTGGGGGGCGTCCAGAATCAACAACTTCACGGCGCTTCCCTTGTAAAATTGGCTTCGCGTTCAACGACGCGGCGTGCAGCGCGACTCAGCCCGGCAAACGGTGTCCATACTTAGCACTTCCGCCGAAAGCTGTCATCCGCGTGCGTTCTCATCGCGGCTCGCTTGCGGCACTCTAGTCGAACGCGCCTGTAGCGTTTTCGACGAGGAGCCCATGACCACACAACCGCAAAATCTCTGGAACGCCCGCACCCGGCTCGGCGAAGGGCCCTTATGGTCCAGCGAGTACCGCTGCCTGCTGTTCGTCGACATCCTCGCCAGCCGCCTGCTGAGCTATACCCCGGACAGCGGCGAAACGCGCAGCTGGCCGCTCGAGGAGGCCTGCTGCTGGCTGGCGCCGCATGCCGGTGGCGGGCTCGTCGCCGGGTTACGCTCGCGCCTCGTGCATCTCACTCTGGACGGCGGTTCGCCGCGTATCCTGGAGACCCTCGCCGAACCGGTCGCCGACACCTCCGGCCATCGTCTCAACGACGGCAAGGCCGACCCCCGGGGTCGGCTCTGGTTCGGCAGCATGGACAATCGGGAGCAGGCGGCCAGCGGCCGACTGTTGCGCTTCGACAAGCGCGGCCTGCACGAGATGGACCGCCCCTACACGGTGACCAACGGTCCGGCGATCAGCGCCGATGGCGGCACGCTCTACCACACCGATAGCCCGGCGCGGGCGATCCATGCCTTCGATCTGGCCGACGACGGCACGCTCGCCAACAAGCGACTACACATCCGCTTCAGCGAGGAGGACGGCTTCCCCGACGGCATGACGCTGGACGCCGAAGGCGGCCTGTGGGTCGCCCACTGGGATGGCGCCCGGGTGACCCGCTTCCTGGCCGACGGCCGCCGCGACCGGGAGGTTCGCCTGCCGGTCTCGCGCGTTACCTGCTGCACCTTCGGCGGCGACGATCTCGCCACGCTGTATATTACCACCGCCGCCGAGGGCTGTGATGCACAAAGCCAGGCCGGCGCCCTGTTCAGCGTGCGCCCGGGCATTCACGGCCTTTCGCCGTGTGCCTATCGGCCGTGATCGGCTGCGTGCGCTGGCGATGCCCATCGCATCGGCCGAGACGAACACTGGGCAAGCGCTCGTGCAGCGCGCACCTTACGTCGTGGAGCGCTGTCCCGCCAGGTCGGGATAGTTACATGAAGACATTCTGATAAAAATAAACCTACGTTATCGCGCCGTTCCACTGAGCATGGTTTCTTTGCGTTTTCAAGATCTTGTCGCTGGAGACGTGCGTGCGGAACGCAACCAACCCCATGTTGAAGCGCTTGAGCGCCCTGGTTTCGCTGACAGATGGCGAGATCGAACTACTCGAAGGCCTGACCTTCGAGATGCGCAAGGTCACCGCTGGCGAGTGGCTATGGCATGAAGGCGACAGCGCCGACTCGCTGCTGGTCATCAGCGAGGGCTGGGGTTGTTCGGCGCGCTATCTGAGCGACGGTAGCCGGCAATTGTTCGCCACCTACCTGCCGGGCGATATTCTGGGAATCTTCGAGTTGTTGAGCGGAATACGCCGCAACGACGTGTCGATGCTCACCGATGGTCGAGTCTGCGAGTATTCGTATTCGAGCATCTTCACCCTGCTGAACGCTTCGAATAGCGTGCGCTCGGCGCTGTTCGTGATCGCCAATCAGCATCAGGCCATGCTCGCCGAACGGCTGGTCAGCGTGGCGCGCCGCAATGCCCGCGAGAGTCTGGCGCACTTTCTCTGCGAATGCCGTGCACGCCTGCTGGAGTTCCTTCCCGACGATGTCGATGGCTTTCAGCTACCACTCTCGCAGCAGGATCTTGCCGATGCGCTCGGCATGAGCACGGTGCACATAAGCCGCACCTTCTCGGCATTGGCCTGCCAAGGACTGGTAAGGCGCCAGCATTTCCATATAGTGATCCTCGACCCGCAGCGCCTGGCCGAGATGGCCGATTTCGACGATCACTACCTGAACTGTGACAAGCGGATCCTGACCATCAACAAGCCGATTTCGCTTCCTGAACCAGTCGCCACAGAATGGCTGGCCTCATTGAAGCAAGACTCCAAGAGCCGCCCTTCTGCCGAAGGCGACGAACCGACGGCATCCAGCTAGCCGGAATCAACACGGCACTTCGCTGTAGCGACACGATAAGCCAGCAATTAGCCAACGAACGGGCTCATCGCTCATGGCCGAGTGCCCGCCAGACGAGCATATCAGCGAACGGCGGACCGGTTTCTTCGAGTGTCGGCAGCATGAAGCGCTCGCCATGACAGACGTTGCAACACAATTCCAGCGTGACTTTCAACATCGACGATCCCTTCCTTTCTAAGCGTCGCGGTCGCGTTCAGGCCGCTTCGGCGGTCCTCTTCCAGCAGGTGCTGGCGGCGTTCGCCCGAACGGGCCGGCCTGACGGCTCCACGTTCCTTGCAGTTACCCGATCAATGAGTATCGTCTGGCTATATGCTAGCCTTGCGTACCTACCACCCCATGTACAACATGCGTATAGTAATTTGCTGTTTCTTGCTCCGTTGACACTTACCGAACCCTGCTGATCACCTTGAAACCGACCATGCGTGACCGCTGGCCGCAGACTCCAGACAGGGTAGCGAAGGACGGTGAAGTTTGCCGGGCTCTTCATCGAGCCGGCTGCGACTGACAGGAACTTTCAGCGACACCGCTGGGCGACAACCAACCGGCAGGCCAGTGCCGCCGTTACATGGAGGTTTAACGTGCCGAAATCGCGCAATATCCCTTGGCTGGGCCACTGGCTGGGGCTGGTCTTGATGATGCTCTTCACCCTGCCGGCATTCGCTCAGGACGCCTCCACGTCTTCGAACGTCGCGCCACCGGAACAGTCGGGGCCAGCCTACGCCACACTCGCCGACCTGCTCGAGAACGAGACTTCACGGCAGCGCTTGATCGAGGAGTTACGCTCACTGGCCGAGACGACTACGCCCGGCAAGCGTGCGCTCCCTGCCGAGGCCCCCAGCGCCGGGGCCGTGGCCGAGCAGGCGCCCAGCGACCAGCGCCCCGAGCAGGTCTCTCTGGCGCGGCGCCTGGCGGTAATGACCAGCAGCATCGCCGGCGATATCGGCGGCCAGTTCGCAGCCCTGACAGCCGCTCTAGGCGGGCTATTCGCCCCCCAGGCCAATGCCGGCCCGGGCATCGACACCGCCGCCGTGCTCAACGCGACCATCAACCTGGGCCTGGTGATCATCGCCACCTTCGTGGCGTTCTTTATCTTGCGGCGCCTGGGTCACCCGCTCTTCTCGCGCATCAGCCAGTGGTCTCGCGCCGGCGAAGGGCGCAGCGCGCTGCTGCGCTTGATCGGCGCCGTGGCGATTGCCGCGCTGATTGACGTGCTCATCGTCGTGCTGGCCTATGTCGGCGGTAATCTGATTGCCACGTTCGCCATCGGCGCTAGCGGTAGCCTGTCGACCCAAGCCTCGCTGTTTCTCAACGCCTTCTTGATCATCGAGCTTATCAAGGCGACGATTCGCATGCTGTTCTCCTCGCACTATCAGGGCCTGCGCCTGGTACCCATCGCCGCCGACGAAGCGCGACGCTGGAACCGCTGGCTGGCCACGCTCACCGGCTTCGTCGGCTATGGCATGCTGGTGCTGGTACCGATCGTCAATTTCAACCTGTCACCGGCGCTGGGCCAGGGAATCGGCCTGGTCATCATGCTGCTGGCGTTCATCTACGCCACGCTGATGGTGCTCAAGAACCGCACCAAGGTGCGTGCCGCCCTCGAAGCCAAGGCCGAACAGGCCACCATGGGTCCCAGCCGGGTGGCCCTGCAGCTGTTTGGCAAACTCTGGCATCTACTGGCCATCGGTTACTTCCTGGTCGTCCTGCTGGTCAGCATCGTGCGTCCCGAAGACGCCCTGCCGAGCGTTGCCGCGGCGACCCTGCGGACATTGATCATTGCCGGGCTTGGCCTGCTGCTGTCGGGCGTGCTCACTCAATTGATCGGCCGGCGCATCACGCTCTCCGACGATCTGCGACGCAAGCTGCCCAAATTGGAGACGCGGCTCAATGCTTACATTCCCACCTTTCTCAAGGTAATCCGCGCGATCATTCTGATCGCCGTGACACTGCTGGTACTCAACGCCTGGGGCATCTTCGACCTGGCCGCCTGGTATGCCACCGAGGCCGGCCGCGGCACGGTCAGCAAGCTGATCAACGTGATCATCATCCTGGCGGCCGCCTGTGTTCTGTGGGTCGCCCTGGCCAGCCTCATCGAGCACCGGCTCAACCCGGAGACCGGCACCGGCGAGCCGACCGCCCGCGCCAGGACGCTGCTCAGCCTGTTTCGCAATGCCCTGGCGATCGCCCTGATCACGCTGACCGCAATGATCGTGCTGGCCGAGATCGGCATCAACATCGGCCCGCTGATCGCTGGCGCCGGGGTGCTGGGCCTGGCGATCGGTTTCGGTGCCCAGAAGCTGGTTCAGGACATCATCACCGGGGTGTTCATTCAGGTGGAGAACGCCATGAATACCGGCGATGTGGTCACCGTCGGCGGTATCACCGGCACCGCCGAGCGGCTGAGCATCCGTTCGGTGGGCATCCGCGATCTGGCCGGCACCTACCACATCGTGCCGTTCTCCAGTGTCGATACCGTCTCCAACTACATGCGTGAATTCGGCAACCATGTCGGCGAGTACGGCATCGCCTATCGCGAGAGCATCGACGACGCCATCGCCCAGTTGGAACTCGCCTTCGAGGATCTCAAGGCTAGCGAGGGACACGGCAACAAGCTGCTGGCGCCGCTGACCGTGGCCGGCGTGGTGGCGCTGGCCAACAGCTCGGTCAACATCCGCGTGGTGATCAAGACCACGCCGGGCGATCAGTGGGAAGTGGGGCGTGCCTACAATCGCCTGGTCAAGCTGCGCTTCGACGCCGCGGGTATCGAGATTCCGTTTCCGCACACCACGTTGTATTTCGGCGAAGACAAGGAGGGCGGCGCACCGCCGGCCAATATCCGTCTGGTCGAGGAACGCCGCCAGGCCGTGGATGCCCGCCCCGAAGCGGATAATTCCGGCGACAATGCAGCGCCGCCGGTCTATCAGGTCAGCGACCCGTCTCACCGCAAGCCCGATAGCGACGACGTCGACGAGCCACAGGAACGCTGACGCCGGAGCGATCACCCAGGCCCCGGCGCCGAAGCCATTGCCTTAGCCTTCGCGGCGCGGGATCGCGCATAAATTCGCCCCGCTTAGGCGGGGCGATCTCGTTGAACCATCCATTAAATGGGGGCGCGCTGTAAGGCACGGTGACGCCCCAACCAACGTCGGCCACGTCCTCGGGCCCGGCCGCTGACTGAGGTTCCAAGCTCCCCCGGCTTTGCCAGGGTCGGCTCAGCCAGCGGCGGGATCGGCGTCCTCTTTGCGATGTCGATCATCGAGGCCTTCTATGTCCGAGTGGTTCATGCGGGCAACTTCATTCTCGGCGGCCTCGCGGCTAGCGAATACGCCGATGGTGGCACCAGTGTCGCTGTCGTAGACCTCGTATTCGGAGGCCTCGGCATCTTCATTCCGGGAGTCTGGCAGTTTGCGCCAGGTGATGGTCTTCTTGAGCATCGCGAATTGCCTCCTTGGCGGGATGTCGCTCGAGTGTGGCACAGGGAGGGCCGTGTATCGAAGCGCCAGCGGCTCTGAATGCCGTCTGCCCCGCGCCCTGCGCATGGCTTTCCTGGTTACGTGGCACAGGAGTCGGGCACTCTGCGAGTGTGATACAAGGGCTCGCCTTTACAACGGCATTTTTCATCTCGACGATCTACAGGCCAGGCTGCCAAACTCTGAACTGACGTTTATGCTGCACGTCTTGCTAAGGACAGTAAGAAATGGAAAATGATCGCTCATTACATATCTGCCGCCATTGTTGGACGCTCGTATATATCCAGCATGCGCTGGATGCCATGCCACCTGCTTGTCCGCAATGCCACCGCCATGAATATGCGCCTGTCGTCAGTTCCGCTACCGGCCGTACACCCAAGGCCCTTGGGCATCTCCTGGTTGCCGGGATGCGCCAAGACTTGTCGGCGTAGGAGTGGCTGGGTATGTTGTGAGTGACATTCAACCCAGTGAACCGGGAGTGGCAGCATCGAAACCCTGAGTAAGGCCGCACTTGTTACCGGCGGAGCGACCCGCATCGGTCGTTTCCTTGCGCTGCACCTGGCGCAGCAAGGCTATGATATTGCGTTGCACTACCGTCACTCCAGCGAGCAGGCGATACAGGTAGCCCAAGCGATTCGCGACATGGGCCGGGGCTGTGAGTGCCTGCCCTGCGATTTCCATCTGGGCGATGTCGAGGCGCTCATCCCGCGCGCCAAGGCGCGTTTTCCCAAGCTCTGCGTCCTGGTCAACAGCGCGTCGGCCTATGCGGCAGCGGCCATTGCCGAAACGCCCAGATCGCTGCTGGAGGAGCAATTCGCGGTCAATCTCTTCGCCCCCTTCCGACTGACACGCAGCTTTGCCAGCGAGATCGGCGAGGGTGATATCGTCAACATCCTGGATAACAAGATCGCATTCAATCAGCCAGCCTATGCGGCCTATCTGCTCGCCAAGAAAAGCCTCGGCGAGCTGACCCGCATGGCGGCCCTGGAGTTCGCGCCACGCATTCGCGTCAACGCCATTGCACCCGGCGTGGTGCTACCGGCCTCGGTGCGTAGCGACGACTACCTGGCCTGGCGTCATGGCGGCATTCCGCTGGCGCGCCAGGGCGAGCTGGACGAACTGGGTCAAGCGCTCGACTATCTGCTGAAGAATCGCTTCGTCGCCGGGCAGACGCTGTTCGTCGACGGAGGGGAATCGCTCAAGCGTGAGGGGCGTCACTCCGAGAATTACCCCGGCGATCGTTGAGACGCGGCCATGCCGCTGCGTAAACGCTAAAAGCCGACGGCAAATGAGGATTGCCATCGGCTAGTGCCAACAAGCAGGTCAGGCCTTCTTGCCTCCTTCCTGACGCGTGGCCTTGGAGCCCTTGGGGCGCACGTAGAGTACCAGCGCATGATCGACGAGTTCGTAACCGTGCTCTTCGGCAATCTCATGCTGGAGCCGTTCGATGCCATCGTCGAAGAATTCGACGATCTTGCCGCTTTCCAGGCAGACCATGTGATCGTGATGTTCCTCTTGGGAAACCTCGAACAGGGCGTGGCCGCCATCGAAGTGATGACGAATGACCAAGCCAGCAGCTTCGAACTGAGTCAGCACGCGATACACGGTAGCCAGACCGACATCTTCACCGGCATCCAGCAATGCCTTGTAGACGTCCTCGGCGCTGAGATGGGTCTCCATGTTTCGAGACTTCTCTAGAATTTGCAGGATCTTGACGCGAGGAAGCGTGACTTTCAGCCCTGCCCGGCGCAATTCATGGTTCTGGTCGGCCATGGTTACTCTTCGCAGTATCGTGGTGGGTCGGTTATGATCGACCAAAGCAACGATAGTGAAGAACGGGGCCAAATGCAAAACCTGATCAAAATAGTCATCTTCTCCCTGGTGCTGGTACTCGTCAGCGGTTGTAGCTACCTAAGCGTCTACAAGCGCGACTTGCCCCAAGGCAACCTGATCACCCAAGACATGCTGGCGCAGCTCGAACTCGGCATGAGCCGTGAGCAGGTACAGTATGTAATGGGCAGTCCGCTGCTCGAAGCACCCTTCAATGGCAACCAGTGGGATTACGTGTTCCGTCTGGACGAAGCTTACGGCGGTGTCATCTACAAACGCCTGACGCTGACTTTCGACAATGATCGTCTGGTCGACATTCAGACCTTTGGCGATCTCGACACCAACGTCGATCTCAAGCCGGAGAGTGGGCCTGGCCCGGCAATGCAGGACAATGCGTTGCCGGAGGGCGTGATCGACGCGACACCCAGTCGTACTACGTTTCAAGATGAGCCGATCGAGTAATCGCCCAACGGCCGAGCGATTACGGGGCCCGGCTATTGACCCGCCGAACGATCGGCGCGTCGCCGCCGGGCCTGCTTGGGATCGATGAGCAACGGGCGATATACCTCGACTCGATCGCCGGGTTGCAGGGCATGTAAATGGGGGGCGCGCAGGACCTTGCCGTAGATGCCCAGCGGCGCCTGCGCAAAAGCCGATTCCGGCAACTCGGGAAAGAAGCGACCAAGGTCCGCCTTATGAACGGCCTCACGTGCCGTCGTGCCTGTGGCCAGCGTCAGGGCAACGACCTTCTGTCGCTGGGGGAGCGCGAAAGCCACCTCGATGTCGATCATTTCAGCTTCTTCGCATGCCTCAGTAGCGACCATAGACATCATCGGCACGTCGCGTGAAAGAATCCACCAGCTGGCTGGCGACCTGGCTGAACAGCTTGCCGAACGCCATACCGAGTATGCGATTGGAGAACTCGAAGTTCATTTCCAGGGATACCTTGCAGGTATTCTCGCCCATCGGCGTGAACAGCCACTGGCCCTGCAGACGCTTGAACGGGCCGCTGACCAGCGAAAGTTCGATGCGCTCGGGCGGACAGAGATCGTTGCGTGTGGTGAAGCTCTGCTCGACGCCGGCCTTGGCCAGCGTCAGTTCGCCGATCAGGTGATCTTCGTCACGCTCGATGAGTCGGGTACGCCGACAGCCCGGCAGAAATTCGGGGTAGCGTTCGAAATCGTTGACCAGATCGAACATGGCCTGGGCGGAATGTCGCACCAATGCGGACCGATTGACCGTGGGCATGTACCTCTCCGCTGACTTCCCTGTGACTGGAGCGTATCATGGCTATTTATATCGCCAAGCCCTTGAAGGATATCATGCCTCACTCCATATGGGGCCTACCGGGCGTCACCGCATAGCGACATACGAGGATCCATGGGCAAGAAGAAAGCCGACAAGGCGGGCAGCAGCGCCATTGCCCTCAACAAGAAGGCGCGCTTCGAATACCACATCGAGGAAACCTTCGAGGCGGGTCTGGCGCTGGCGGGCTGGGAAGTAAAGAGCCTGCGAGCGGGCAAGGCCCAGCTGACCGATACCTACATTCTGGTCAAGAATGGCGAAGCCTGGTTGCTGGGCAGCCATTTCATGCCGCTCAACACAACCAGCACCCATGTGCTGGCCGACCCGACGCGCACCCGCAAGTTGCTGTTGCACCGCAAGGAGATCGCCAAGATATTCTCGCGCACCCAGGACAAGGGTCATACCTGTGTGCCGCTCAAGCTGTACTGGAAGAAGAACCTGGTGAAGTGCGAATTGGCGCTCGTCACCGGGAAGAAACAGCACGACAAGCGTGCCACGGAGAAGGAGCGCGACTGGAACCGTCAAAAGGCGCGCATCATGCGCGACAGCAGGTGAGGGAAGTAGCGATGCGGGTTTTACCTGAGCAAAACGCTCTGGTATAATCTGCCACGTCATGGGGGCGACATGGCTTCGACGCTGGTGACAACCCCTGAGGTGCATGCCGAGAGCGTGATGTATCTCGTAAATCCAACATCACGATTAAATAGTCGCAAACGACGAAAACTACGCTCAGGGCGCGCTGGCAGCTTAAAAACTGCTGGTGTTAGCCTGGCCCCGAAGCGATGTGCCCATTCATCGTGGACGGGAGACGAGCGCAAAGTAATGGGATCGCGATTGGCGGCGCCTTCACGTCAATCGTCAAACTTAAGAAGGCTCGCGTTGCTGGATCCTGCCCGTCGGAGTCAGCAACGCTAAAACAAAAGACGGAACTAAGCATGTAGAGCCAATGGGCGAGTGCCGGCGGACGGGGGTTCAATTCCCCCCGCCTCCACCACTCAAGCATACGAATCAAGCACCTACGGGTGCTTTTTTCGTTTCCAGGGGCATGGTTCGGGCTGTTTCGGGCATGCCGTGGACAGCCTCCAAATTGCAGGAACGGAGACGTTCACCATGGCGCGCTACGCCCCCCCCAGCACAGATACCAAGCCAGACGGGTTGAATCGTCGGGATTGGCTAAGGGTCGGAACTGGCTAAGGTGTTGAATATTGGTGGGCCCAGCTGGACTCGAACCAGCGACCAAGGGATTATGAGTCCCCTGCTCTAACCAACTGAGCTATAGGCCCTACGTTGCGCGGGCGTATGATAGCGAATGGAAATGGCTGAGACCAGCGCCCGGCTGCTATTCTCGCCACGGCCAATCCACCGGGAGGAAACGACATGGACGTTCGATACGCATCAATAGACCAGCGCTTTCGTCGCCTGGCCAGCACCCTACTGATCGCCCCGCTCGCGGCCGGGTTGAGCCTGTCGGCGCATGCCGCCTGGCAACTCGACCCCGAGCAGTCGCAGGTGACCGCCACCATCGTCGAGGTCACCCCCAACGGGCCGCTGCCGCGTACCCACCGTGTCAGTGGCCTGCAGGGCGAGTTGAGCGACGCCGGCACCCTGCGCGTGCCGTTGCGCTTCAACCAGACCGACGTCGCCGAGCGCCTGGGCCAGATGCCGTCATGGCTCTCGGGGCTGACCGACGCGCCGCTGGCCACCGTGACCGCGTATTTTCCCGCCCAGCGCCTCGATGAGTTGACCGTCGGCGAGTCGTTGACCGATACGGTGACCCTGGAGGTGCAGAGCAACGGCGGGCGCCGCCAGGAACCATTGCAGGTGCGCTTCACCCGCGAGTCCAGCGCTGTCATCCGGCTGCGCAACGCCGAGCGGGTGGTGATGGACGGCAGCGCGCTGATGGCCAATCAGAACGCCCGCGGCATCCTGCTGTTGCTCGGCTACGAGGAGATCGGCGACGAGATTCCTGTCGAGCTGGACGCCACCCTCGTCGATCGCTGAACCGATGCCCGACGCGCCGCGCACCGCTTCCCTGCCCGCCTGCCTGGGTCCGTGGCTGAACGCCTGGCCGTGGGCCGAGGCGCTGCCCGGCGCTCAGTGGCTGGCACTGCGCTACGCCAAGTCGGCGTTCACGTTTGAGGCCTGGTCGCAGGCGGCGGTTACACCGCCCGATGCGCTGTGTCGCGCCGCGTCCAAGCGCCAGCTTGAATTCCTCGCCGGCCGGCTGTGTGCCCGCGAGGCCCTGAATGCGCTGACTGGCGAACCCCACGTGCCGGTGATCGGCGCCGGCAAGGCACCGCACTGGCCGGCAGGCACGGTCGGCTCGATCACTCATGGCGGCGACCTGGCCGCCGCGCTGGTCGCCCGCGTGGAGTGCTGGCGCGGTATTGGCCAGGACGCCGAGGCGCTGCTCGGCGAGGCGCGCGCCGAACGCCTGGCGCCGCAGATCCTCACCCCCGCCGAGCGACACTGGCTCATTGGCTTGCCGGCGGATCAGCACGGCGAATTCGTCACGTTGGCATTCTCGCTCAAGGAGAGCCTGTTCAAGGCGCTGTTTCCGCTGGTCGGCGTGCGCTTCTATTTCCAGGACGCCGAGTTGATCGTCTGGAACAGCGAGGCGCAGCAAGTAACACTGCAACTGCTCACGCCCCTCGCCCCCGACTGGCCCGACGCCAGCCGGTTGCATGGCCAGTACGCCCTGCTGGATGGCTACCTGATCAGCATGGTGGCTATTCCCGCCTAGACGATAGGCCGCGAGCCATCATTCGCATGATAATTAAATAAGAATCACTATCATTAGCTTTCGCCTTTATTCTAGCATCTTTGACCTGCTTACACAGCAAGGGCAAACAGGTATTGTTAGCAAGGGACCCATAATGAAGAAGACAATGACACTTAGTCTCGCTGTCGCCGCCAGCACCTCGGCGCTACAGCTACAGGCTCAGGAAACCCAGGACACCATGGTGGTGGTCGGCTCGCGCACGCCGACCGAAATCAGTCCGATCCCCGGCGCCGTCTGGGTGGTCGAAGAGGAAGAGTTGCAGCAGCAGATACGCAGCGGCCAGACTCTGAAGTCGGCACTTGGTAAGCTGATTCCTGGATTCGATTTCGGCTCTAGCACTAATCGTACCAGCTTTGCACAGAACTTCCGCGGACGTGATGCCTTGGTAATGATTGATGGCGTCTCACTGAATAACTCTCGGAGCCTGTCACGCCAGTTCGATTCCATCGATCCTTTTAATATCGCGCGGATTGAAGTGCTCTCCGGCGCCAGCAGCCTTTACGGTGGCGGAGCTACCGGCGGGATCATAAATATCGTCACCAAGAAAGGTGATGCAGGTGGGCCGCGCTTCGAGAGTGAAATCGGATTAACCTCTGGGTTCAACAACTCAGACGATCTGGACAAGCGTGCCGCACAGTCCATCGCCGGCGGTAACGACAAGGCTCAGGGCCGTTTGGCGGTTGCCGTGCAGGAAAACGGCTGGTTCTACGATGCCGATGGCGACATTATCACTCCGGATATCGCCCAGTCAGGGCTTCAGGGCAACCGCTCTGTCGATGTAATGGGTAGTCTGAGTGTCGATCTCGGCGATACTCAGAGGCTCGACTTCACAGCTCAGTATTACAACTCTTCTTTCGAGGGAGACAAGGGGCTCTATTACCCTAACTACACGACGGGCTCCACCTACTCCGAGCAGATTCAGGGCAGCGAAGTCCGTGACGGTTACGAGTCAGATGTCGATGCCGAAACCGACCGCATTTACCTGAATGCGAACTACCACAATCGGTCGTTGCTTGGTCAGGAATTCTACGTCCAAGCCTATCATCGGCAGGAATCTTCGGTATTTCATCCTTTCCCAGGTACATCGACATTCACAATATCGGAGCAGAATACCGACCTGACAGGCGCCAAGGCCGCCTTCACGGCTAACATCAGCGATCCGTTCAGCCTTACCTACGGTATCGATCTATCCCGCGAGGAGTTCGATTCGAAGCGATATACCCTTGCCGTCTCCGAGGGCGGATTAGACCTCGACCAAGTCTCGGTACTCGACCCCTATTACCCCGCTTTCGAAGCGGATACCTATGCTGGTTTCGTTCAGGCCGATTATCAACTGACACCTCAGCTCCTGCTATCCGGTGGGGCCCGTTTCGAACAGACAGACGTAGACGTCGCGCCACAGGGTGGCAACGATGGCGGCGAGAATGACTATGACGTATCCCTGTTCAACGCCAAGGCATTGTATGACTTCGAAAATGGACAGCAGGCTTGGCTGGCCTACACACAGGGCTTTGAAATTCCTGATATCGCCAAGGCCTATCGAGGCGTCAGCTTCGATATCTCTAGTAACCCAGTAGACGGTATCAAGACGGAGCAGATCGAAGCCGGCTGGCGACTCTCGAACGGCGACTGGCAGACTCAGATTGCGGCGTACTACAGCTGGTCCGATAAGGATATCGGCTATCTCTACAGTGACTCCGACGAAAACATCGAGATTGGTGTGACTACCATCGACAAGGATGTCAGGACTTATGGAGTCGAAGGGCAGGTACAGCGCTTCGTTGGTCAGAATTGGTCTTTCGGTTCCAACTTCAACTGGGTCCGCTCCGAAGAAAAACGTGACGGAGAGTGGGTCAAGGCCAGCGTGACCGAGGCCAGCCTGCCTACAGCTACCATCTTCGGCGAATGGTCGGACCTCGATACTCGTGCTCGCCTGCAGGCAAGCCGTGCATTCAGCATCGAGGATGATGCCGGCTACGAAATCGATGGGTTCATCACAGTCGATGTTATTGCCAGTCAGGATACCGATTACGGCACGTTCAGCTTGGGGATCGATAACCTGCTGAACGAGGACTACACCACTATTTGGGGTCAGCGTGCTGCGGTGTTTTATGAAGTCTACGGCGCTGATTCGCTGTGGGATCTCCAGGGCCGTGGCCGCACCTACAGCCTGACCTGGTCTCACCAGTACTGATCTATCTTGATACTGTTCGTATCGTTTGCGCCCACCTCTCGCGGTGGGCGTTTTTCTTGCCCTGCTGTCCCGTTCCCGCCGCGACACAAGGCGCTACATAAGGCGACTTGACTTTTTCTATTAAATAACAATAATTCGTATTAACATTTGAGACTCAGGATGCCCTTGTGTTGCCACACCCATGGCGAATCAGCGCCAGCGCCGCACTGCTCGGCCTCGGCCAGAATGGACTGCTCGTCGCCCTACCGGTGCTGGTGGCCCGTTTCGAACTGACCCTCGCCCAATGGGCCGGGTTGATCATGGCCGGCTCGATGCTGTTCGTGATCGGCAGCCCGTTCTGGGGGCGAATGGCGGATCGCCACGGCAGCCGGCCGGTGGTCATCCAGGCGCTGGCCGGTTACATCGTCAGCTTCATGCTGATCGCGCTCATTTTGTGGTTTTCCGCCGCTCATGGCCTGCCCACCCCGGCGCTGCTCGCCGGCCTGCTCGCTGCCCGGGCGATCTACGGCTTGAGCGTGTCCGGCATGGTTCCGGCCTGCCAGCAATGGGCGGTGGCGCTCGATGCCCAGGCAGCAAGCGGCCGGGGCCGCGTCGCGGCACTCGCCACGGTCAGCGCGGGACTCAGCACCGGGCGCCTGCTGGGCCCGCTGGTCGCCGCCGCCAGCCTGACATTGTCGGCCTATGCGCCGTTCGTGACGATGCTGCTGGCCGGCCTGCTGGCGTTGCTGTTGGTTCGCGGTATCGCCAACCCGATCGCAGGACCTGTCGATCCTCAGCCGAGCGTCCGGCTGCCCGCACCGCGCAATGGTGTCTTTCTGATCCAGGCGCTGCTGCTGGCGATGTCGGTGTCGCTGATGCAGCTCGGCCTGCCGGCCGCGCTACAAGCCGCGCTGCCGATCTCCGCCGAGCGGGCCAGCCACCTGATGGGACTGCTGCTGTCGCTCGCCGCCGGCGGCGCGCTGCTGGCCCAGCTCGGCGTGATTCGCAGCCGGCGTCTCGCCTGGCCGGCCCTGCTGGGCATCGGCGGGCTGGCGATGACCGCCGGCTACGCCCTACTGGTGCAGGCCCACGGCCTGCCACTCTTCGCGGCGGGGGTCGTCGTCGCCGGCATCGGCGCGGCACTCGCCGTGCCCGGCTACACCGCCGGGGCGGCCGTTCATCAGGCCCAGGGCGCCAGCGCCGGCTACCTGGCGATGGCCCACACCCTGGGCTACGCCGCCGCCATGCTGTGGGTCGCCAGCCTCTCGTCCGAATACCTGCTGCCGCTTGCGCTGGGCGCCGCCGCCGTGCTGCTCGCCCTGGTGCCGCTGGCCCGATACCTGACGATCCGGATCGAGTACCGCATCGAGCCCGCAGGTCCCGCTAACCGCTCAAGGAGGAAGAACGGATGGCTTTACGCCTCAATAGTTAACGCTTCCCATTCGCCATCACCTAGCCACTACCGATCAGGAGCCTGCGATGACTCATCCCCGACTCGCGACGGCCGCCACCCGCCGCCAGACGCTCGCCCCGAGCGCCATCGCCAGTTGGCGCATCGATGCCCACAACGACCTGCCGGCCAGCTGTTTCTGCAATGCGTTGCTGCGCGAGACCCAGGGCTGGCAGCGGCTGCAGACCGCCAGCGGCCCGGTCATCCGCTTGCCGGTTACCGAGGGCGTGATCTGGCTGCGCCTGCGCCATATCAGCGCCAGCGGCGAGTGTCGCTTCCTGTGGCCGGCCTACTTCGGCGCCCATGGTCACGACGGCGCTACGCAGCCACTGGACTTCGCCACGCTGCTGGAACACGTGCTGGCCACTGCGGCCCTGGTCGGCCCGCTCGCTGCCGAGCAGCGCGAGACGTTTCGTCAGCGGGTGCTCGAGAGCCGCACCAATACCCGCCAGAGCCTTGCCGAGCGCGACGATCTCGATCATCTGCAGTACGGCCCGCTCACTTTCGCCGAGGCCGAGCAGGGCCTGCTGGCCGGCCATGCCTTCCACCCGGCGCCCAAGTCCCGCGCGCCGTTCGATGCCGAGCAGGCGCGTCGCTATTGCCCCGAGCACCGTGCCCGGGTGGCGCTGGCCTGGTGGGCGGTGGCGCCACGTGCGCTGGCGTCGGCCTCGAGCCGCCCGCAGATCGCCGGGGAACTGGCCCATGCGCTGCTGCCCGAGTCGCTCGCCGGCGAATTGCCCCCGGGCTTCACGCCGCTTCCCATGCACCCCTGGCAGGCCCGCCATCTGCGCGAGCAGCCCTGCGTGCGCGCCATGGAGGCCGACTGCCGCCTGGTATGGCTGGGCGAGAGCGAGACCCTGTGGTACCCGACCTCGTCGCACCGCTCGCTTTATGCGCCGAACGCACCGTGGATGGTCAAGGGCTCGCTGTCGGCGCGGCTGACCAATTCGCTGCGCCTGCTCAGCGAAAAGGAGGTCACCCGCGGCGTGCGCCTCGACGCCTGGATGCGCGAGCTCGACACCGCGCGCCGCTTCCCGGGCTTCGCGGTAATGCAGGAACCGGCCTGGCTGGGCTGGCGCAACGCCTGCGGCGATCCCGACCCGGAGAGCCTGGCGGTGCTGCGCGAGAATCCGCTCGCCGACGCCGCGGATGGCGAGACGCCGGTGCTCGCCACGCTCACCCAGCAGCCCTTCGACCAGGCCGGCCTGAGCCTGCTCGGCGCACGCCTGGTGACGCTGGCCGGCGAACGCGCAGCGGCACCCGGCGCAACGGCGCCCGGCACAGCGACACTCGCCGAGACCGCCCGCGGCTGGTTCGCGGCCTACTGCGAGCGCGTACTCACGCCGCTGTTCGGGCTGCTGGTGGAGGACGGCATCGCCCTGCTCGCCCATCAGCAGAACATCGTCCTGCGCCTCGACGACGGCTGGCCGGTCGGCATGTACTACCGCGACTGCCAGGGCAGCGGCGTCACCCAGCACTTCCTCGCCCGGCATTTCGAGCTGGTCGATGCGCCGCCCGAGAACCTCTGGACGCGGGAAACGGTGCGCCGCTACTTCCCCTACTACCTGCTGATCAACTCGACCTTCGCGGTGACCAGCGCGCTGGCCGCCGACGGCCTGGTCGACGAGCACCTGCTGCTCGACGACCTGCGCGATCACCTGAACGCCCTGCGCGAGCGCCTGGTCGGCGACCTCGACTGTCTCGAGCACGTGCTGAGCGCGCCGACCCTCGACGTCAAGGGCAACTTCTTCTGCTACCTGAGCGGCGTCAACGAGGCCACGCTGGGCGACCCGGCACGCCTCTACCGCCCGCTCGCCAACCCGCTCGTCGGCGACGCCGGCGATCACGTTCTGGACGATTCATTGCGCCAAGGAGCCCTGGCATGACCACGACCCTCACCAGCCCCGCCGCTGCCGCCAGCGACGTCAGCGACAACGCCGCCTCGGCGACCTTGACCGAACGGCCGGACGGCCGGACGGCGCCGCCATGCTGGCCTGCCCCGCGAGCCCGCCGGCCTCGCTGATAGGCTATCTCGACGCGCTGTTCGCCGAACGCCGCGGGTTAGCCACGCTGATCCTCGACGAGGCCTGGCGCGCGCACCCCGACTGGGTGCCGCTGTGCGCCGCGCTGGGCAGCCCGCAAGTGCATCGCGCGGTCTTCTACCAGCAACCCTGGCACTGGCTTCGTCATGCCGCCACCGATCCCGCCACGACGCCCTTCGATCCCGGCCTCGGCCGCCCTCGGCGCCCGCCCAAGCCCCGCGGCGAGGTCTACCGGCGCACAGCTCCCGGGCTGGGGCGGGTCTTCTCGCTGCGCGTCATCGACCCCGAGCGCGACCTGGAGCGCTTCGTACGCTGGATGCACCTGCCGCGGATCGCCGAATTCTGGGAGCAGGCCTGGTCCCGCGACGAACTGGCGGCGTTCGTCGAGGCACGCCTGGCCGACGCCCATACCCTGCCGTTGGTCGGCGAGATCGACGGCCGGGCGTTCGGTTACTTCGAGCTCTACTGGGCGGCCGAGGATCGACTCGCCCCCTACTACCCCTGGGAGGCCTTCGATCGCGGCCTGCACCTGCTGGTCGGCGAGCAGGAGTTCCGTGGCGCGCACTTCGTCGACGCCTGGCTCGCCGGACTGTCGCACTACGCTTATCTCGCCGAGCCGCGCACCCGGCGGCTGGTGCTCGAACCGCGCCACGACAACGCCCGGCTGTTTCGCCATCTCGAGCGCCTGGGGCTGCACGCCCAGCGCGACTTCGACTTCCCCCACAAGCGCGCCACGCTGGCCATGGGCCGGCGCGAACGGTTCTTCTCGGAGGTGTTGTGATGCAGACCCTCGACGCCGCCCTGGCGCACCACTGGCCGGCCGCCAACCGCGCGCTGATCGCCAAGATGATCGGCGAGCTCAGCTACGAGCAGATCCTCGCGGCCACCGCTGACGGCGAAGACAACGGCTATCGTCTCGAGCTGGGCGCAGCCGGCGTGTGGCGCTACCGGGCCCGCCTCAACCTGTGGGGCCAGCCGATGGTCGACCCGCAGAGCCTGACTCCGCCGCCCGGCGAGCGCCCCGAGGCCGCCGACTTCCTGCTCGCCCTGGCCCCGGCGCTGGGCATGCACGACGGCCAGGTCGCCGAGCATCTCGAGGACCTGTTCGCCACCCTGCGCGCCGACTGCCAGCTGCGCGAGGCCCGCCGCGGGCTGAGCGCCAACGCCGCCATCCGCCTGGCCGAGCCCGAACGCCAGCGGCTGCGCCAGGCGCTCGCCGAGCGGGTCGCCTACCCGGCGGACTACCGCCTGCTGCCGGTGCACCCCTGGCAGTGGCAGCAGATCCTCGCCGAGCCGGCCGCCGCGGTGCTGTCGCATGCTCAGTATGCGCGCCTGGAGACCGCGCCCTATCGCTATCACGAACTGTTCGGGGTGATCTGGCGCGAATCGCTGGTGCCGCGCCTGGGCGACGATGAACAGGCGCTGTTGATGGCCGAACTGATGCAGTGCGACGAACGCGGCCGGCCGTGGCTGGCCGCCTACATCGACGCCTCCGGCGTGACCGCGGATCGCTGGCTGATCCGGCTGTTCGAGGCCACCCTGGTGCCGATGTGGCACCTGATGTGCCGCTATGGCGTGTCGCTGATCGCCCACGGTCAGAACCTCACCGTGATCCTGCGCGACGGGGTGCCGCATCGCCTGGCGCTGAAGGATTTCCAGGGCGACCTGCGGCTGGTCGACGAGGAGTTCGCCGAGGCCGCCGACCTGCCCGAAGCGCTCAAGCGCGTCACCGTGCGGCTGCCGCCCGACAAGCTGATCCACGACCTGCAGACCGGCCACTTCGTCACCACGCTGCGCTTCATCGCCCCGCTCGCCGAGTCCTGCGGCGTCTCGGAGACGCGCTTCTACCGGCTGTGCGGCGCGGTGCTCGAGCGCTATGTCGCGCGCCATCCCGAGCTCGCCGAGCGTTTCGCGCGCTTCGACCTGTTCGCCCCGCGCATCCTGCGCCTGACCCTCAACCGCGCCAAGTTTCTGCACGCCACCGACCATGCCGCCGAGCGGATGCTCGCCGAGATGCAACTGACGGTCGCCAACCCGCTGCATCACGCCGGTGCTCAAACGCCCGACAAGGAGGTGCTGGATGCCTGACAGGCCCATTCACCACGGTGCTTTCGATCTCGCCGGCCTGGGCGCCGGCCCGTTCAACCTGAGCATCGCCGCGCTCGCCGACAGCCACGTGCCGACGCTGCGCACGCGCTTCTTCGAGCGCCGGGAGACGCTCAGCTGGCATCCCGGCATGCTGCTGCCCGATACCCACCTGCAGACCGGCTTCCTCAAGGACCTGGTCACTGCGGTGGCCCCCGACAGCCCGCATTCGTTTCTCAACTACCTGGTCTGTCACCGGCGCTTCTATCGCTTCGTCAACGCCGAGCTGCCGACCCTGAGCCGCGCCGAGTTCTCCGACTACCTGCGCTGGGTGGGCGGGCGCTTGAGCTCGGTCGAGACCGGCAACGCGGTACGCGAGGTCCGCCTCGACCTCCATGGCTTCCGGCTGTCCTGCGACCACGGCAGCTACCGCGCCCGTCACCTGTGCCTGGGCACCGGCAAGGCGCCGTGGCTGCCGCCCTTCGCCGAGGCGCTGCACGGCCCGCAGTGCCTGCATGCCGCCGAGATCGCCCACGTCGAGCGCGACTTCACCGGCCAGCGGGTGGCGATCGTCGGCGGCGGACAGAGCGGCGCGGATATCTTCATCAACGCCCTGCGCGGCCACTGGGGCCGGCCCGCCGAACTCAACTGGCTGTCGCGTCGGCGCAACTTCCAGCCCCTCGACGAGACCGCGTTCACCAACGAGTACTTCACCCCCGAGTACACCCGCGGCTTCCACGGCCTGCCCGAGGAGATCCGCGAGCGCGAAGTCGCCGCCCAGAAGCTGGCCAGCGACGGCATCACCCCCGCCGCCCTGCAGGCGCTCTACCGTGAGCTCTATCACCGCTTCGACGTGCTCGGCGAGCCACGCTGGGCACGCCTGCTGCCGCATCGCAGCGCGGTGGAACTGCGACGCCAAAGGCCCGGCTTCCACCTGACCACCGAGCATGGCCTGAGCGGCGAGCGGGAAACCTTCGACGCCGATGTGGTGATCTTCGCCACGGGCTTCTGCTCACGCCTGCCGGAGTGCCTGGCGCCGCTGGCCGGACGCCTGGAGCGCGACGCGCGCAGCGAGCTGGTGCTCGGTGCGCATTTCGAGGCCCGCTGGGATGGCCCGGCGAGCCATCGGCTGTACGCCGTCAACGCCGGCCGCCACAGCCACGGCATCGCCGAGCCGCAACTCTCGCTGATGGCCTGGCGTTCGGCGACGATCCTCAACCACGCCTGCGGGCGCGAAGTGTTCGACCTCGGTGACGATGCCGGGCCGATCGTCTGGCAGCCGTTCGTCGAGCGTGACGCCTGGGCGCGGGCGATCTAGCGCGCCGGAATGACTATTGATAACAATTCGTATTTAATTTACCCTCTGCGGCTCGGGACACTGGCACGTATGCAACGGATGCCGCGCCAGCGTCCCGTCCTGCCCATCGCAGCACGTTCGCCCGCACGCGGAGTCCGTCATGTTCCAAGTCAATGCCGCCAGCTTCGCGATCAACGGCAAAACCCTGCTGGAGCCCACCGATCTGCGCTTCGACGAGGGCCGGGTCTACGGCCTGATCGGCCATAACGGCTCGGGCAAGTCGACGCTGCTCAAGCTGCTCGCCCAGCAGCAGAGCGCCAGCCAGGGCGAGATCCGGCTCGACGGCCGGCCGCTGGCCGATTGGGGCAACCGCGAATTCGCCCGCCAGGTCGCCTACCTGCCGCAGCATCTACCCGGCGCCGAGGCGCTGACCGGCCGCGAACTGGTGGCGTTCGGCCGCTACCCCTGGCACGGCCTGCTGGGGCGCATGAGCGACGAGGATCGTCGGCAGATCGAGCGCGCCATCGCGCTGACCCACACCGAGGCGTTTGCCGACCGGCTGGTCGATACGCTTTCCGGCGGCGAGCGCCAGCGCGTGTGGTTGGCGATGCTGATCGCCCAGGGCAGCCGCTTTCTGCTGCTCGACGAGCCGTTGGCGGCGCTCGACATCGCCCATCAGGTCGAGGTGCTGGCGCTGATCCGCAAGCTGTGCCGCGAGTTGCAGCTAGGGGTGATCATCGTCCTGCACGACGTCAACATGGCCGCCCGCTACTGCGATCACCTGATCGCCCTGCATAGCGGCCGGCTGCTCGCCCAGGGCGCGCCCAGCGAGCTGATGTGCGACGCCACCCTCGAGGCGATCTACGGCATCCCGATGCGGGTGATGGCTCACCCCGGCGGCGAGCATCCGATCGCCGTGCTGCATTGAGTCCCGATCGAACCGGCCCTGGAGCCCGAGTGTCGCCAATCCGCCCGCCCCATACCGCTTCGTCGCTGATCGCGGCCCTATTGCTGGCGTTGTTGAGCGGGCTGCTGCTGGCGCGCCCGGCCAGCGCCGACGTTTCGTCGAACACGCCGCCGCGCCTGGCCACCATCGACTGGACCATCGCCGAGACCCTGCTGGGGCTCGGCGTGACGCCGCGGGGCATCGCCCAGACCGGCGCCTATCGCGACTGGGTCGGCGCGCCGGAGCTACCCGCCACGGTGGCCGACCTGGGGCTGCGCGCCCAACCCAATCTCGAGCTGCTCGCCGACCTGGCCCCCGAGCGCATCCTGATCTCGCCGATGTTCGCCTCGCTTGAATCGCGCCTGTCGCAGATCGCCCCGGTCTCGACGGTGGCCCTCTATGCCCGCGAGGGCCCGCTGTGGCCCAACCTGCTGGCCGCGACCCGAGAGATCGCCGAGCTGGCCGGTCGCCCGCAGGCCGCCGAGCGGCTGATCGCCGCCAGCCAGGCACGTATCGCAGCGCTGGCCGACACGTTGCCGCCGATCGAGCGGCCGCTGTTGATGGTGCAGTTCATGAACGCTCGCCATGTGCGCATCTTCGGCGAAAAGTCCCTTTACGACGCCGTGCTCGACCGGCTGGGGCTCGCCAACGCCTGGACCGGCGCCACCAACAGCTGGGGCTTCTCGCTGGTCGGCCTCGAGGCGCTGGCGGGTATCGACGCGCGCCTGGTGGTGGTCGAGCCGCTGCCGGCCGGCGTCGAAGCGGCGCTGGCCGACAGCGGCCTGTGGCGCCGCCTCGAGCCGGTACGTAACGACCGGGTGGTTACCCTGCCGCCGGTCTGGAGCTTCGGCGGGCTGCCCTCGGCGCAGCGCTTCGCCGAGCAGCTGGCCGCTGCGCTGCGCGCGGCCGAAAGGAATGCAGAGGACGACATTCCATGACAGCGACCGCCGCCCACGTCGCACGGCGCCGCCGACTCACCCCGGGGCGCGCCTGCGCCGCGTTCGCCGTGCTGACCCTGGCGCTGGCCTGGTTGGCGGTGGATGCTCAGATGGGCCTGAGCGAGGCCCTCGAGGGCTTGTTCGGCCCCGCAGACGACGCCATCGGCCAGTGGGTCGCGTACTACAGCTTCTGGCCGCGGCTGGGCATCGCCTTGCTGGCCGGCGGCGGGCTGGCATTGGCCGGGGTGCTGATGCAGCAGGTGTTGCGCAATCCGCTGGCCGCGCCGACCACGCTGGGGGTGGCCAGCGGCGCCAACCTGGCACTGCTGGCGGCGACGCTGTTCGCTCCGGGGCTGCTGATGCTGGGTCGCGAGTGGGTAGCGCTGGTCGGCGGCGGGCTGGCCATGGGGCTGGTCTTCGCGCTGGCCTGGCGGCGCGGGCTGACGCCGATGGTGGTGGTGCTCGCCGGGCTGGTGGTCAATCTCTACTTCGGCGCGCTGAGCGTGGTGCTGCTGCTGTTCAATCAGGAAGCGCTCAAGGGCCTGATGATCTGGGGCGCCGGCTCGCTGGCCCAGAACAACTGGGAGGGCGTGATCTATCTGCTGCCGCGCCTGGCGATCGCGTCGCTGCTCGCGCTGGCGCTGATCAAGCCGCTGACGATCCTCGAGCTCGACGACGCCAACGCCCGCAGCCTGGGCGTCTCGCTCAAGCAGATGCGCCTGGCCGGGCTGGGGCTGGCGGTATTCATCACCGCCTGCGTGGTCAGCGTGGTCGGGGTGGTCGGCTTCATCGGCCTGGCCGCGCCGGCCATCGCGCGACTGCTGGGGGCGCGCCGGCTGGGCGCGCGGCTGCTCTGGGCGACGCTGCTCGGGGCCTTGCTGCTGACCGCCACCGACCTGCTGCTGCAGCGCTTCTCGGGTCAGCTGCCGACGCTGATTCCCACCGGGGCGACAACCGCCGCGCTGGGCGCGCCGCTGCTGCTGTGGCTGATCCGCCGCCTGCACCTGGGCGGCCAGCGCCCGCGCGTCGAGGTCGGCGAGCCATCCGTCTCGCACGGCACGCCGCGACGGCTGGCCGGCGTGCTCGGCGTGGCGCTGCTGCTGGCCACCGGCATGAGCCTGCTGGTCGGCCAGGGCACCGAAGGCTGGCAGACGCCGCTTTCCAGTGGCGACTGGTCGACGCTGCCGTGGCGCTGGCCGCGGCTGCTCGCCGCCGCCGGCGCAGGGGTGCTGCTGGCACTCGCCGGGACGCTGATCCAGCGGGTCACCGGCAACCCGATGGCCAGCCCGGAAGTGCTGGGTATCAGCGGCGGCACGGCGATCGGCCTGATCGTCGCGCTGCTGCTGGTCCCGGGTATCGGCTACCTGGGGCTGATCGGCGTGGGCACGCTGGCGGCGCTGGTCACCCTGGCGGTGTTGATCGCGCTCAACCGGCGCAACGGCTTCCAGCCCGAACAGCTGCTGCTCACCGGGGTGGCGATCACCGCACTGTTCGACGCCGTGCGCAGTTTCATCCTCGCCGGCGGCGATCCGCGCGGTCAGCAGATCATCGCCTGGATGTCCGGCTCGACCTACTACATCGACGCTCCGGTGGCGATCGTCGTGCTGGGCCTGGCCGTGGTGCTGGCGATCGCCGCCACGCCGTTCGCCCGCTGGCTCGATCTGCTGCCGCTCGGCGCATCCACCGCCCAGGCGCTGGGCGTCAACGTCGCCCGCGCCCGGCTGTTGCTGCTGGGGCTGGTGGCGCTGCTCACCGCCTGCGCCACCCTGGTGGTCGGCCCGCTGTCCTTCGTCGGCCTGCTGGCCCCGCACATGGCCCGACTGATGGGCTTCAAGCGCGCCCGCGAGCACCTGCTCGGCGCCACGCTGATCGGCGCGCTGCTGATGGTCCTCGCCGATTGGCTGGGCCGCCAGCTGCTGTTTCCTCAGGAGATTCCCGCCGGGCTGGTCGCCACCCTGCTCGGCGGCGCCTATTTCATGTGGGGGCTGCGTCGGCTCTAAGGAAACACTGCATAAATGCCTGCGCGGGCAAATCGCTGCGTTGTGCGGTGCGCGGAATCCTCACATATACCCCATATGCTCCGGTTCCTGTGCGCCGTACGCCTTGCGCTTCAATCCGCTCGCCTATTTATACAGCGTTTCCCTAGCAGCGACGCCAACCTGCCAGTGCTCGCCCCCTCCCCTTCGACTCATCATCCTGCCATCCCGCCCTCGCCAAGATATAGCGCACAAAACGTGCGCTTTTCCTTACTAAAGCGGCACATCCATGCGCCGATAATCCGTTCGGTTGCCAGGTAACCTGATTCACGGATGCCTCCCGGGCGAATGAATGCCTACTGTCGCAGCGTCCACGACGCCCTTCACTGCCAGTCGCGACAGCCCTCTCGTTAGCCACGACCATCGCCGCCGGCTTCATCTTTTCGATGGCCCGGCGCTCGAGACATCCATTCAGAGCAAATGATTCCATGCGCGCAACGATCGACTTCAAACTCCGTAGTGAATGGAACGGCGGTGCCGTCTACGAGGTGTTCATCACCAATTCGGGCAGCGACCCCATCGCCGACTATCAATTCGGCTTCGACCTGCCCGGCGCCATCACCGACATCTGGAGCGCCTCGATCATCGCCCACGCCGGCGAGCGGTATGTCGTCGGCGACAGCGGCAGCGACAGCGATATCGCCCCCGGCGAAACCGTTCGCTTCAAGTTCAAGGTCGCCACCGAGAGCGGCGAGCGCCCCGCCAACTTCACGCTCAACGGCGAGTTGCTCGGCATTGACGATGCCACTTCACCCCCGACGCCGGTCATCGAGGCCCCCGAACCGGATGCAAGCGACGACGCGCCGGTCAGCGTCCCGAGCGAATTCCAGTTCATCGACAAGGCGCTCAGCGTCGACAGCGCCATCAGCGTCGAGACCTTGCAGGCGCTGATCGACGGTGCCCCCGAGGGCGCGGTCATCCAGCTGGCCGCGGGAAACTATCGCTTCGATGATTCGCTCAGTATCGAACGCTCCGACATCGCGCTGATCGGCGCCGGTTCCGGCGCAACCCGCATCACCTTCACCGACCAGGCGCTGGCCAACGACAAGGACACCGGAATCCTGGTGGAAAGCACCGCGACCCGCTTCGCCGGTCAATTGCAGCGCGACGTCGCCGAGGGCAGCGACACCCTGACCCTGGCCAGCGGTCACGGCCTTGCGGCAGGCGATACCGTGCGCATCTGGCAGGACAACGACCCGGCCTACTTCGAGGCGATCGGCGACACCTCCTGGCAGAAGAGCGATGCGCCGCTTCGCACCAGCATGGCCAACGTCCTCGCCGTCGACGGCGACACGGTCACCCTGGATCGCGGCGTGCATTTCGATTTCGCCGGTGGCGAAGCCAAGATCGAGCAGTTCGATGCGCTGGAAAACGTCACCCTGGCGGGCTTCAGCGTCGCTTACGAGCTCGGCGAACCGGACCCCGGCCTGTTCTCCAACACGCTGTCGTCGTTCACGGATTACCAGGCGATCAAGCTCAACGGCACCGTGGCTAGCGAGCTCAGCGACATTCAGGTCATCAACGGCCCCGGTACCGCGTTCGAATTCGCCCTGGCGCTCGACCTCAAGGCCGACTCGCTGGGCGCCCACGGCAGCTTCAACAAGGGCAGCGGCGGTATCGGCTATGCCTACGAGCTGCGTGAAAGCTACGACGGCGTGCTGACCAACCTGGAAGACTCGGGCATGCGTCACAGCGTGCTGTTCGCTTCGTGGCGCTCCTCGGTGGGCAACGACATCGAAGTCAGCGCCACCGACCGCGACATCAACTTTCACGGCGGCCAGGACCACGACAACAGCGTGCGGGTCGGCCAATCGATCCGCAGCGCCGAGAACGACGCCATGTCGACCTCGCTGTGGATCAACGCCGGCGGCGAGAGCTTCGGCGCCATCACCGACATGGCGACCAACCAGGTCACTTTCGACTACCTGGTCGGCTCGCGGCGCGACGATGTCATTCAGGGCAGCGACGACGGCGTCTATCTCGATGGCGCCCTGGGCCACGACCGGCTGACCGGCGGTGCCGGCGACGATCTGCTGCGCGGCGGCGACGGCTGGGGCAACGACATCCTCGATGGCGGCGAGGGCTTCGACACCGCGCTGTTCGATCATGCCTTCGGCGACTACAAGTTCCGTGACAACGGCGACGGCAGCTGGTCCTTCGACGGGCCCGGCGACGACGACACCCTGATCGACATGGAACAGGCCCGCTTCGCCGACGGCATGCTGCTCGACCTGCGCAGCGGCGTCGTCGCGCAAGGCGAAGTAGCGACGATTCCCAGCGCCGAGGAGATTCTCGCCAACGATCCCCATGTCGAGGATCCGCAACCCAGCGTAACCTCGCGCGATGAAGACACTGTCGCCACGCTGCCGGTCGAACCGCAAGTGCCTGTCGGGCCGTCTGAGCCTGCCGCGCCGGATGCGCCCGAAGAAGCCCCGGCCCCGAGCTTCTCGGTGGAACTGGAAACCGTCAGCCGCTGGTCGAGCGGCTACGTGATGCGCGTGAACCTCACCAGCATCGCCGACACCACCGTCGACAACCCGGAAATCGCCTTCGGCCTGGATGCCGACCTGACCACGCTTTACAACGCCACGCTGCTGAACACCGAGAACGGCCGTTACACCGTCGCTTACGAGGGCGGCCGCCAGACGCTGGAGCCCGGCGAGACCCTGAGCTTCTCGTTCAAGGCCTATGCCCCGGAAAGCGCGATTCCCAAGGACCTGACCTTCAACGGCTACGCCGTCGAAATGGATCGAAGCGTCCTGCAGACCGGTGGCGAAACCGACGCCAGCAGCGATACGTCGCCAGACCTGATACTGCTGGGTGACGCAGGTGACGACCTGCTGTTTGGTCTCGGCGGCAACGACAGCCTCTCGGGCGGCAACGGCGACGGCATCACCGATATGGCCATCGAGCTGGTGGGCGGCAATGTCAACGGCGCCGACGGGTTGATCCTGTAACCGCTCAAACGCCAGCGACGGTTGAAATTGCGCATTCAGGCCCTATGTTGAGTAACAGGCGCGATGTAAAGAAATGCCAGGCGGTGTAAGGAAGTAACCGTCTCTTTTTCACGGTCGGCAACGGCCGGCTTCATGCCTCCGGCGTTTCAGCGGCGCCAGTAAGGCGCGAAGGACGAAACGTCTGGACACTCGAAAAGGACTTTGTACAAGGAGAGCCAGATCATGGATATGCACAAGCCGTTCAACAAAGCCCTGCTCGCCACGCTTGCCGCCGGCACGCTGAGTGTCGGTGGGCTGGCCTGGGGTGCGCCTCAGGGACTGTATTCCGCCGATGAATTGACCGACGCCGACGTCTACAGCAAGGACAACCCATCCGAGGATATCGGCGACGTCGAGGACGTGCTGCTCGACGAGAACATGAAGGTCAGCGGCCTGGTAATCGACACCGGCAACCTGCTCGACATGGGCAGCAAGCAGTACGTCATCCAGACCGGCAAATTCACCGTCGAAACCCAGAATGGTGACGATCTCGAGAATATCGCATATCAGGTGCGTGTCGACCTGACCGAGCAGGAAATCACTCAGCAACCCGAATATACCAATGACTGGTGGGCGCAGACCAAGCAGAACACCAGCCAGGCTTGGCAGAACACCAAGGAAACCGCACAGAGCGCCTGGGAAAGCACCAAGGCAGCCACTTCAAACGCCTTGACGGAAGCCGGTAATGCCCTGAGCGAGGCCGGTAACGAGACCGAACAGGCCGCTCAAGAGGCAAGCAACGAAACTCAGGAGGGATTCGACCAGAACAACTGATTTGCTGCCCTAATGGCGCCATAAAGCCCGGTCGATGATAAACCGGGCTTTTTTATGGTTCTTCGCGGATCAGCGTAAAACGTTTGGGCCCCGCTATTGGGAATAAACTCCCTCCCACGCAAACCAGCCTGGATGGCCCACTGGAGCATGGGGACTCCTGTGGGAGGGAACTTGTTCGCGATGATCTGGGCCGCATTTCCCGGCAAAATGCGATGAACCTCTTTTATGGCTGCTAGCAGGGCATTGTTAGCCCGATTGGCTTACCAGCGGTACTTGAGACTGCCGATCACACTGCGCGACTCGCCGTAGTAGCAGTAGTAATCGCAACCGCTGACGTACTCTTCGTCGGTGATGTTGTTGACGTTGACCTGAGCCGTCCAGTGGGCGTTGAAATCGTAGCGGGCCATGGCGTCGTACAGAGTGTAGGACGGTACGTCGCGATCGATACCGCTGCCCGGACTGGCCGCGGTTTCGCCCACATAGCGCATGCCACCGCCGACCGACAAGCCTTCGACGGCGCCGGCCGAGAAATCGTAATCCAGCCACGCCGATGCCATATGATAGGGAATGAGCGGTGCGCGCTGGTCCTGTTGGCTTTCGCTGACGTCGACGCGGGTGTCGGTGTACGTATAGGACGTGGTCAGCTTGAGATTGTCGGTCAGGTAGCCGACACCCTCGATCTCGAAGCCGGTCGAACGACGCTCGCCGATCTGCCGCTGCGGTCCGGCCTCGCTGGTGATGAGGGTGTTGTCTTCGGTCAGATCGAAGGCCGCCACCGTGACATAGCCATCAAAGCTGGCTGGAGCGTATTTCACGCCCACTTCGAACTGCTTGCCCTCGAGCGGTTCATAGGCATTGCCATCGGCATCGGAGCTCGCCAACGGCGTGAACGACTCGCTGTAGCTGGCATACGGAGACAGCCCGTTGTCTGCCAGGTACATGACCCCTGCTGACAGCGACAGTTGATTGTCGTCGTAGCTCTGACGGGTCGTGGCGGTTTCATCGCTGCTTTCCACCGAATCGTGCCGCGCACCGAGCAGGAATATCCAGTCCTCATTCAAGCGAAACTGATCCTGCACATAGAGCCCCAGCTGTTTCTTGTCGACGTCATGGTCGATGAAAGCGGCCTCGCGGACCGGCGTGTAATTGCCGTACTCGGGGTCGAACACGTCGATCGTGCCGAAGCTGAAACTGTCGCCATCGGCATAGCCGAGATCCAGATTCTGATAATCGACACCTACCAGGAAGGTATTCTCGAAGTCCGCCCCGTAAGTACGGGCGATCAGCCGATTGTCAATGGTATAGGCATCGTAGTCGCCATCACGATAGATGATCCCCCGGCCCACGTTACGCGACGTATTGGACGGAAAGGGGTAGACACTGCGCAGATCGAGATCCAGATGGCTATAGCGGAAGTTCTGCTGGAATTCCCAGGTATCGTTGAGTCGGTGCTCCAACTCGTAACCCAACGACACCTGAGTCTGCTCGATGTTGTCGTAACCCGGCTCGCCGAGATTGGTATCGCGATCGATCTTGCCGAACGGCGTATCGTATAGCGTTCCGTAGGCCGGGAAGAACGCCGTGGTCGGTACGCCCTCATCCTTCTGCACACTGGCCAGGAAGGTCACCGTGGTGTCTTCCGAGAAATCGACGGCGAGGCTCGGCGCGAAGTAGTAGCGCTCCTTTTCGGTGCCCTCGAGTTCGCCATCGCCGTCACGATACAGGCCCACCATGCGATAGCGCATGTCGTCCCGCCCGGTGACCGGGCCCGATACGTCCACCCCGACCTGGCGGTGGCCTTTGTTGCCGGCCTGCACTTCGAACTCACCGCGCGGCTCCTCGGTGGGGCGCTTGCTGATGGCATTGATCACCCCGCCCGGAGGCGCCTCGCCGTAGAGGATCGAGGCCGGCCCCTTGAGCAGTTCGACACGCTCCAAGCCAAAGGGCTCGGTCATCCACCAGAAATAGCCGCCGGTGCGGAACAGCCGCAAGCCATCCTGGTATGTGGAACCTTCAGCGCTGAAACCGCGCAGGAACATCCAGTCGGCGTTGTTATCCGAACCGTAGGGCTGCGAAACGACCCCTGAGCGGTACTGGAAGGCCTCGTCGTACTTGGTCACCGCACGCTTTTCCAGCTCGTCCTCATCGACCATCGAAGTGGTCCGCGGCGTTTCCAGCGCCGGCGTGTCGACCTTGAGGGCGGTGCCCATGATGACCATGGTTTCGCTGTCTTCGCTGGCGGTCGTAGCGGCCGAGTCCTGGGCCAGCGCGGCCAGCGGCAGCGCCAGCAGCGCGCCGGACAGCGACAGACCCAGCGCACGGCGGATCGTCAGCGACAAACGCAGGTCCGTCGCGGCAGGAAATGAGATGTGGGACATGGGAGCCTCGAATGATCGGATGGGCTGTTCTTGGTTGTTAACGCGCATGATAAAGATTTTTATTTAGCGTCACAACGGAACTTGGCTCATCGCGAGCTGCCCGGCCACTTTCGACTCCCCTTCAACCAATGCGCGACACCGCATCGCGGCTCGCATGGGCGCGCTGCTCGCCGGTCAACTCGCTCAACTGGCCATCGCGCATCTCCAGCAGGCGATCGGCGTGCTCGAAGTAGCTATCATCGTGGCTGATCGCGAACACCGTCAGGCCCTGGTCGCGCATCGCCGGTAACAGTTCGCGGTAGAACACTCGCCGGAAGCTCGGGTCCTGGTCGGCGGCCCATTCGTCGAGCAGCAGGATGTCGCGCTGCTCGCAGATTGCCACCAGCAGCGCCAGCCGCTTGCGTTGGCCCTGGGAGAGTTGCCGCGAGGTCACCCGCTGGTCGACGAATTCAAGCTTCTCGCGCATGTTGAGACGCTCGAGCCAGGCCTCGACCAATGCCGGGTCGGCGCCGCCTCCCTGCGGCCCCATCAACTGGTCGAAAAGATAGAAGTCGGTGAACACGCTGGCGAAACGCTGGCGATAGGCTTCCCACCGGCGATCGTCGATGAGCGTGCCGTCGACGAGGATCTCGCCCGACTGCGGGTGGTAGAGCCCAGTCAGCAGACGCGCCAGGGTCGACTTGCCGCTGCCGTTGCCGCCGATCAGGAAGATCTGCTCGCCGCGATGCACCGTGAGATCGAGCGGCCCGACGGCGAAGCCGGGCTTGTCGCCGAGCGGGGCATAGCGAAAACTCACGCCGCGAAGTTCGATGCATTGCCAATCGGCCGAGGCGTCTGCGATGTCAAAGCCCTCGCGGTCCTCGGCGAGCCGCAGCGATTCGAGCTTGTTGAACGCCACCTGGGCGCTGAGCAGGGTCGGCAGCGCCCCCACCGCGCCGATCAGCGGGGTGCGCAGGAACAGCAGCGCCAGGGCGTAGGTCGCCGCCACCGTGGTATTGGCCCAGCCCAGGCCATTGGCCAGATAAAAAGCCACGCCGATGGCGCCGAGCATCATGATGTTGGCCCAGTTGTTGGCGCTCAGGTGGAAGGTGTCGGCGCAGATGACGTGATGGCGATAATCGCGCGAGGCGGCATCGAAGCTTCCGCCGTATAGCCGCCGGGCACGATAGCGGTTGAGCGAGAGCTCCTTGCGACCGCCGATCACCGCCTCGTAGTTCTGGTAGAGCCGGTCCTCGGATTCGCGGACCAGATTCAGGTGATGGTAGACCCGCGAGACCAGCCACCAGCCGATCAGCATGGTCAGGGTGATCCACAGCGCGGTGACCGCCAGCATCGGTGCCGACAGATAGCCGAGATAGACGGCCGTGGCGACGGTCAGCACCACCCCCTGGACCAGCTCCGGCAAGCGCACGAAGGCGATGGTGACGTTGCGCACATCGCTCGACAGACTGGCCAGCAGGTGCGCGCTGCCCAGCTGCTCGAGGCGCTCGATCGGGGTGTCGAGCATGCGCTTGATCAGCCGCCCGCGCAGATGATAGACGAACCAGTGACCCAGCATGGTCAGCGCCAGCTGCGCGCCCAGCGATATCGCCAACAGCAGTACCAGCAGACCGATGAAGCCCGGCAAGGCGGTCAGCGCGCTGGCGGTGTCGGCGATCATCCGCTGGTTGATGAACGCGATCACCCCCACGCCCAGCCCGGCGCTCGCCAGGCTCAGCGCCATCACGCTGATGAACGGCCAGCGGTAATCGCGAAAGACGACGCGCAGCAACTCCATGCCAGACCCCGAACGTAGCAGTTTGGCGCCTACCTTTGGGCAAAACGCCCATGGCGTCAATGAAGCATTATCATTTGCCAAGCCATCAGACGGCGGGGATCTCACTCGGCGCTGTCGCTCGCATTTGCCGCCGAGGCTAGCGAACGCTATCGATCCGCGGCTCCCGGAACGCATCGGTAGGCACACCGAACCGATCGGATAAACCACATATCTGGCGCCAGTTCAGTGTGCGTTTGCCTGAAAGAACAGCCGACACCACCGATTGGGCCCCGACTTCCGGAAGGTCGCCCTGAGAAATATCGTGCTCCTGCATGAGGTAACGCAGCACCTCGGCACTCGAAACGCGAGGCATGGGACGATGCTCTTCGTCATAGGCTTCGATCAGGTCGCCGAGACGAGACGCCAGGCTGGCCAGCACGTGATCCTCGTCGTCACCGACAATCTCGAGAATGTCATCCAAGGCTTCGACCTTGGCGTCGTACTCGTCATCGTTTTCAGGCATCTGGAGCAAGGGCGCGACATGGCTCCAATGCTTCTTCGCTTCATCGAGCAGTGCGTTCATGGGGATTTCCTCCATCTGCCCTTGTCGTAATCGACGTGATCCAGAATTTCGTGGATGTACACCCTCTTGGCGCGATAGTGGACGATGGCGATGAGCCGAATTTTGTTGCCGCCGATGTCGAAGACGTGATAGCGGCCGACCTTATCGGTTGCCGGGAAAATGCCCTTCATCGCGGCGAAATCCTTGGGCTCGCTGGCCTTCATGATGCGATACCACGCCTCGAGCGCCGTGGCGATCCGAGGCCATTTCTCCATGGCTTCCCAGATGCGCTTCTGCGTGATGATGTGCATACAAACCTTTCCCTGTTCTGGTTCTGTGTATAGTAAAGCAGAATGCTGTATTCGTATAGCATTCTGCTATATATCGAATTGCTATGCGCTGCATTGCCTACTTGCTACTACATGCCACCAATGATCAGGCCATGCACACCCCGGTCGATCAGGGTATCGATTACCTTGCCCAGAGTATCGAGCGAGACCGTGTTGTCCGCGGCGAACGGAGTTACCACCGGCGTCCAGATACCATCGAAATTCATATAGCACCTTGTGATTGTTGGCTTAGGGTTGATCAATCGATGGTAAGAGGGAGGCCCTCCCTGGAAAAACGACATTTAATCCCAGGAAACAATGACCAGACGTTATGACCCATGTTTTATGGGAACACTCGAGACAGCGCGCCAAAACACTGTGTTTCCGGTGTCGACGTTGCACCGCAGCGTGACGACTGGCGACAATAGGCCGCTCGTCTCCCAACCAAGGACTGTGCATGCTCGCCGAACTCTTCGCGGTGATGGCCCCGGTATTCTTCGGCGCCAGCCTGGGTTATTTCTGGATACGCCTGGGCTACGACTACCCGGTCGAGTTCGTCACCAAGCTGGTCTTCAACATCGGCACGCCGGCACTGGTGCTGGCTGCGCTGGGCAACGCCGAGATCGACGCCCAGAGCTTCGGCCGGACGATGCTCGGCACGCTGCTGGTGCTCGCCGCGATGGGCCTGGCGAGCGTGCTGATGGCCAGGCTGTTGGGCAAGAACTGGAAGGTCATCGTCTCGCCGATGATGTTTCCCAACACCGGCAACATGGGCCTGCCGGTGACGCTCTACGCCTTCGGCAGCGCCGGCTTCGCCTACGCCATCACCGCGATGGTCGCGGTATCGCTGGTCCAGTTCACCTTCGGCGCGCTGCTCGCCAGCCGCAGCGGCCGCCCGCTGCGTACCCTGGCGCGCACGCCCACCGTCTACGCGATCCTGATCGCCACGGCGCTGCTGCTCACCGACACCACCCTGCCGCGCTGGCTGGCCAATACCGTGGACCTGATCTCGGGTTTCAGCGTGCCGCTGATGCTGATCACCCTCGGCGTGTCGCTGGCCAGCATCCAGGTCAAGAGCATCGCCGCCGGCTTCAAGTTCAGCCTGCTGCGGATTCCCGCCGCCGCGGCGATCGCCTACGGGGTAGCTCAGTTGCTCGGCCTGCCGCCGCTGGCGCAGAGCGTGCTGGTGCTGCAGATGAGCATGCCGGTGGCGGTCTACAACTACCTGTTCGCCCAGCGCGCCCGGCGCGAGCCGGAATTCGTCGCCGGCCTGGTGTTCTGCTCGACGCTGCTGTCGTTTCTCTACCTGCCGGTGCTGCTGGCGGTGCTGAACTGACAGCCGTCTGCCCGCCCGCGATCCACGAGACAGTCACAAAAAACCCCGGGCCATTGATGGCTCGGGGTTCTGGCGCTCCACGGCGGCCATGGGCAGCCGCTAGAGTGGATCAGTTACGCTTGAGCGCGGCTCCGAAACGCTTGTTGAAGCGCTCGACGCGGCCGCCGGTGGTCGCCTGCTTCTGCTTGCCGGTGTAGAACGGGTGGCAGTTGGAGCAGACGTCCAGATGGAAATCGTCGCTGGCCGTGGTACCGATCGAGTGGGTCGCACCACACGAGCAGGTTGCCGTGACCGTCTTGTATTCCGGATGGATACCTTGTTTCATCGTGAAGCCTCATGAAGCGGTGTGCCGCCACCCGATCCTGAATCGCTGTTCGGTCGAGCACCGCACACGGGTTGTGAGTAACCGGTTGACTTCCCTGCCTCGCCAGCAACGGCCGTAGCGCCAGCAGCGTGTCAAGATCAGGAAAGGCCGGATATTATAGCAGAACCAGCAGCGGAGGCCAATTGTCAACCACCCCCCCCGAAAGCCCGGCGCCCGGCGTGCTGGGCGTCGCCGTGCCCACGCCCTTGCGCCGCCTGTTCGATTATCGTCCCTGCCAGCCGGCGCCCTCGCGGGGCTGGCAGCCGGGGCTGCGGGTGCGGGTGCCACTGGGCAAGCGCGAGGTGGTCGGCGTGGTTGTCGAATGTCGCGACACCAGCGACTTCCCGCTCGATCAGTTGAAGCCGGTGGTGGCCTGGCTGGACAGCGAACCGCTGCCCGAGGACTGGCTGTGGCTGTGCCGCTTCACCGCGCGTTACTACCAGCACTCGCTCGGCGACACCCTGCATCAGGCGATGCCGGTATTGCTGCGCCAAGGTCGGCCGCTGGAGGCGCGCATTCGCGAACGCTGGCAGCTCACCGCCAGCGGCCGCGACATCGACCTGGCCCGGCTGGGCCGCGCCCGACGCCAGGTCGAGCTGCTCGAACTGCTGCGCCAGCATCCGCGCGGCGTGGTCAGCTCGGTGATCGGCGCCCAGGGCTTCACCCGCGCCCAACTGCGTGCGCTGGCCGACAAGGGACTGATCGACTGCCACGAGGAACCGCTGACCGCCGCGCCGGCGCCCAGTCACGGCGGCCTGCTCGCCGAGCCCTCGCTGAGCCTGAACCGCGAGCAGGCCACGGCGCTGGCCGAAATGCACGAAGGCCTGGATCGCTATCATCCCTGTTTGCTGCACGGCGTCACCGGCAGCGGCAAGACCGAGGTCTATCTGCAACTGATCGAGGCGGTGGTGGCGCGCAACCGCCAGGCGCTGGTGCTGGTGCCCGAGATCGGCCTCACCCCGCAGACCCTGGCGCGCTTTCGGCGGCGTTTTCGGGTCTCGGTGGTCGCGCTGCACTCGGGGCTCAGCGATGCCGAGCGCCTCGACGCCTGGGAGGCCGCCCGCGCCGGTCGCGCGCCGATCGTCATCGGCACCCGTTCGGCGCTGTTCACGCCGCTGGCGCGCCCCGGAGCGATCATCGTCGACGAGGAGCACGACGGCTCGTTCAAGCAGCAGGACAGCCTGCGCTACCATGCCCGCGACCTGGCGATCGCCCGTGCCCATCGTCACGGCATCCCCATCGTGCTGGGCAGCGCCACGCCGTCGCTGGAAAGCCTGCTCCAGGCGCGCGCCGGCAACTATCGCCACCTGCGGCTGACTCGCCGACCCAGTCATCACGCGCCGGCGCGGCTCGAACTGACCGACCTGCGCGGCCGCCCGCGCCAGGGCGGGATGATTCCACCGACCATCGACGCCATCCGCCAGGCGCTGGCCGCCGGCAACCAGGTGCTGGTATTCATCAATCGGCGTGGCTTCGCCCCCACCCTGGCCTGCCATGCCTGCGGCTGGCTGGCCGAGTGCGACCACTGCGACGCGCGGCTGACCCTGCACCGCCAGCCGCCGCAGCTCACCTGTCACCATTGCGAACGCCAGCGCGGCCTGCCCGACGCCTGCCCCGAGTGCGGCAGCGCCGACCTGCGCCCGCTGGGCACCGGCACCGAGCGCAGCGAGGAAACCCTCGCCGCGCTGTTTCCCGAAGTGCCGGTGCATCGCATCGACCGCGACAGCACCCGGCGCAAGGACGCCCTCGAAAACACCCTCGCCGAGATCCGTCGCGGCGAACCGTGCCTGCTGGTGGGCACGCAGATGATCGCCAAGGGCCATCATCTGCCGCATGTCGCCCTGGTAGTGGTGGTGAATGCCGATGCGGGGCTCTACGCCAGCGACTTTCGCGCGCTCGAGCACAGCGCGCAGCTGCTGGTTCAGGTCGCCGGACGGGCCGGGCGTGCCGAACGTCCCGGCCGGGTGCTGGTGCAGACCCTGCACCCCGACGACCCGCATCTGCGCCTGCTCGCCGAGAGCGGCTACGACGCGCTCGCCGAGACGCTGCTCGAAGAGCGCCGGCTGGCCGCCCTGCCGCCCTACCGCTTCATGGCCCTGCTGCGCCTGGAAAGCCCGCGCGAGGCCGATGCCACGGCGCTGGCCGGCGAGGCCGCCGGCCAGCTGCGCCAATGGCTCCGCCACCGATGGAGCGCCGCCAGAATCGCTATCACGTGCAGTTGATGCTGTCGGCAGCCAAGCGCGGCCCGCTGCACGAAGCCTGCGCCTGGCTCACCGCCTGGCTGGAACGCGCGCCGGGCGCGCGCCGGGCGCGCTGGGCGCTCGATGTCGACCCGCAGACGTTGAGCTAACGCCACGAGCCACGAGCCACGAGCCACGAGCCACCGAAGCCCGAAGCCCGAAGCCCGAAGCCCGAAGCCCGAAGCTGACGTTGTGGGTTTAAAGCCCGGCCGCAATTGCCGATAATGGCCGCCCAAATGCTCGCACGCGAGCGACGCTTACACGCCTTCAGCGGCGCGCGACCCGCCTTCATCGCTCGCGCTCCCAGGCCACAGGACTGCACGCAAGCCACATGAAAGACACCATCATTGCACTGCTCGACGAGGCCCTGGCCACGCTCAAGCAGCAGGGCATCGTGCCCGCCGACGCCTCGCCGGCCTACAAGGTCGATCCCGCCAAGGACAAGGCCCACGGCGACTACGCCAGCAACCTGGCGATGACCCTGGCCAAGCCGGCCGGCAAGCTGCCGCGCGACGTCGCCCAGGCGCTGATCGAGGCGCTGCCCGCAAGCGATGCCGTACGCAAGGTCGAGATCGCCGGGCCCGGCTTCCTCAATTTCTTCGCCGCCACCGACGCCGTGGCCCAGGTGGTCGCGGCGGTCCTCGACAGCGGTGACAGCTTCGGGCGCAGCATGCTCGGCGCCGGTCGCAAGGTGCAGGTGGAGTTCGTCTCGGCTAACCCCACCGGCCCGCTGCACGTCGGCCACGGGCGCGGCGCGGCGGTCGGCGACTGCCTGTGCCGGCTGCTCGAGGCCAGCGGTTTTGAGGTCACCCGCGAGTTCTACTACAACGACGCCGGCGCGCAGATCAACAACCTGGCGCTGTCGGTGCAGGCCCGCGCCAAGGGTCTTACCCCCGACGACGCCGGCTGGCCCGCCGACGGCTACCGCGGCGGCTACATCGGCGACGTGGCGCACAGCTACCTGGCCGGCGAGACCGTCGACGCCGACGATCGTCACGTCACCGCCAAGGCCGACCCCGAGGATCTCGACGCGATTCGCGACTTCGCGGTGGCCTACCTGCGTCGCGAGCAGGATCTCGACCTCAAGGCCTTCGGCGTGGCCTTCGACGTCTACTTCCTCGAGTCCTCGCTGTATGCCGACGGCAAGGTCGAGGCCACCGCCGCCAAGCTGGTCGACGGCGGCCACACCTACGAGGCCGACGGCGCGCTGTGGCTGCGCACCACCGACTTCGGCGACGACAAGGACCGGGTGATGCGCAAGCAGGATGGCGGCTACACCTACTTCCTGCCCGACGTCGCCTACCATCTCGACAAGTGGCAGCGCGGTTTCGAGACGGTGATCAACGAACAGGGCGCCGATCACCACTCGACGGTGACCCGCGTGCGCGCCGGCCTGCAGGCGCTGGAAACCGGCATTCCCGAGGGCTGGCCGGATTACGTGCTGCACCAGATGGTGCTGGTCACCCGCTCCGGCGTGGAAGTCAAGCTCTCCAAGCGCGCCGGCAGCTACGTCACCCTGCGCGATCTGATCGACGAGGTCGGCCGCGACGCCACGCGTTACTTCCTCGCCGCGCGGCGCGCCGACTCGCAACTGACCTTCGACATCGACCTGGCACGCTCGCAGTCCAACGACAACCCGGTGTACTACGTGCAGTACGCCCACGCCCGGGTGTGCAGCGTGATGCGAAAGGCCGAAGCCGATGCGCGGCCGTTCGATCACGACCTGGCGCTGGCCAACCTGGCGCTGCTCGAAACCGACCAGGAGAAGGCGCTGATGAATCGCTTGGCCCGCTATCCCGAGGTCGTCGCGCACGCCGCCGCCAGCCGCGAACCGCAGCAGATCGCCCAGTATCTGCAGGATCTCGCCGCCGACTTCCATACCTGCTACAACGCCGTCAAGGTGATGGTCGACGACGCGGCGCTGCGCAACGCCCGCCTCGCGCTGGGCCTGGCCACGCGCCAGGTGCTGCGCAACGGGCTCGACCTGCTGGGCGTCAGCGCGCCCGAGGAGATGTAAGCCATGGCCCGCACCGCCGCACAAAGCTCGAGCCGCAAGCGCGCCCCGGCGAAGGGCGCCACCGCACGTCGCTCCCAGCGCAAGCAGCCCAGCGAGGGGCTGCGCGTGCCGGGCTGGCTATGGGCGCTGGCGGGCCTGGTCGCCGGCTTCGCGCTGGCCCAGTACTTCCAGCAGTCGGCGCCGCCGATGGCGACGTTGATGCCCAAGCCGGCCAGTCAGGCGCAGGCACCGTCGTCGGCCACGTCTTCGTCGTCGGGCAAGGCGCAAGCCCCGGCCCAGGACGAGGCGCGCATGCCGACCTTCGAGTTCTACACCCTGCTGCCCGAGTCCGAGGTGGTCGCACCCAAGGTCGAGGCCTATCAGTCCACGCCACGCCCCAACGACGCGGCCGACGCCGGCCAGGCCGCGCAAGCCGCTGGAGGCGGCAGCTTCATGCTGCAGGCCGCTTCGTTCAAGAACGCCGCCGACGCCAAGCGCCTTGCCGGACGCCTCAAGAACCTCGGCCTGCTGGCCAAGATCACCACGGTCCAGGCCAACGGCAACCAGACCTGGCATCGCGTCCAGGTCGGTCCCTACGAAGACACCCGCGAACTCAGCCGCGCTCAGGATCTGATGGTCACCCAGGGCATCGAACCGCTGATGATCAAGCTGCAGAACTGAAGCCGGCCGCCACCGTGGCCGAACCCGGCCGGCGGCGGATGGGGTCTTCTTTTCCGACGATCCGGCGCGCCATCGGCTCTTCCAGCGCGGGGCGATTGCCCCTTTCGCTTGATTTCCGGGCACCTCGCCCGCATCTCACGATGCATAGCCTTGTTCGAGCACTTTGATTGAACACATAGCCTTGCCGCGGCACTGCCCCGTCACGCAATGCCCCATTCGTCACCGGGCGTCACACGTCAACTCGGCGCCCCGCAACGGAGTTTCCGCCACATGACCACGATCGTTTCCGTGCGTCGCGATGGCCAGGTGGCCCTGGCCGGCGATGGCCAGGTCTCGCTGGGCGACACGGTCCTCAAGGGCAACGCCAGCAAGGTGCGCCGATTGTATCGCGGCCAGGTGCTGGCTGGTTTCGCCGGCGGCACCGCCGACGCCTTCACGCTGTTCGAGCGCTTCGAGTCGCAGCTCGAGAAATACCAGGGCCACCTCACCAAGGCCGCCGTCGAGCTGGCCAAGGACTGGCGCACCGACCGTGCCCTGCGTCGCCTCGAGGCGATGCTGGTGGTCGCCGACAAGACCGCCTCGCTGATCATCACCGGCAACGGCGACGTGGTCGAACCCGAGCGCGGCATCATCGCCATCGGCTCAGGCGGTAACTTCGCGCTGTCGGCGGCCCGCGCGCTGCTCGAGAACACTCAGCTGTCGGCCCGCGAGATCACCGAGAAGTCGCTCGACATCGCCGCCGACATCTGCGTCTACACCAACCACAATACCGTGATCGAGGAGCTCGCCTGACATGTCCCAGATGACCCCCCGCGAGATCGTCCACGCCCTCGACCAGTTCATCATCGGCCAGCACGACGCCAAGCGCGCGGTGGCGATCGCGCTGCGCAACCGCTGGCGGCGCATGCAGCTCGACGACGAGCTGCGCCCCGAGGTGACGCCCAAGAACATCCTGATGATCGGCCCCACCGGGGTCGGCAAGACCGAGATCGCCCGGCGCCTGGCCAAGCTGGCGCGCGCGCCGTTCATCAAGATCGAGGCGACCAAGTTCACCGAGGTCGGCTACGTCGGCCGCGACGTCGAGTCGATCATCCGCGACCTGGTCGAGATGGCGATCAAGATGGTTCGCGAGCAGGCCAAGCAAGAGGTCGCCCACAAGGCCGCCGACGCCGCCGAGGATCGTATCCTCGACGCGCTGCTGCCGCGCCCGCGGGGCAGCGAGTACGACCACGCCCGCGACGAGTCGTCGACCCGCCAGACGTTTCGCAAGAAGCTCCGCGAAGGCCAGCTCGACGACAAGCAGATCGATATCGAGATCACCCCCCAGGGCGGCGGCTTCGATATCAGCACCCCGCCGGGCATGGAGGAGATGACCAACCAGCTGCAGAACCTGTTCTCGAGCATGAGCAAGCAGAAGCCCGAGTCCAAGCGGGTCACCGTCAAGGAGGCCTGGCCGCTGCTGCGCGACGAGGAAGCCGCCAAGCTGGTCAACGACGAGGAGATCAAGCGCCGCGCCGTCGAGGCCGTCGAGCAGCACGGCATCGTGTTCCTCGACGAGATCGACAAGGTCGCCAGGGGCGGCGGCAACCAGAGCGGCGCCGACGTCTCCCGCGAGGGCGTGCAGCGCGACCTGCTGCCGCTGATCGAGGGCTCGACGGTGTCGACCAAGCACGGCATGATCAAGACCGATCACATCCTGTTCATCGCTTCGGGCGCGTTCCACCTGTCCAAGCCGTCGGACCTGATTCCCGAGCTGCAGGGTCGGCTGCCGATCCGCGTCGAGCTCTCGGCGCTGAGCCCCAACGATTTCAAGCGCATCCTCACCGAGCCCTCGGCGTCGCTGACCCGCCAGTACCAGGCGCTGATGGCCACCGAGGGGCTTGAGATCCAATTCACCGAGGACGGCATCGCGCGGATCGCCGAGATCGCCTGGCAGGTCAACGAGGGCACCGAGAACATCGGCGCGCGGCGCCTGCATACGGTAATGGAGCGCCTGCTCGAGGAAGCCTCGTTCAAGGGCGGCGATTTGCAAGGCCCGCTGACCATCGACGCCGCCTACGTCGATTCCCAGCTTGGCGATCTGGCCAAGGACGAGGATCTGTCGCGGTATATCCTCTGACGAGAAGCTGTAAGCTTTAAGCTGCAAGAGCGCCGCTTCGCGGCTGGAAGAGAAGAGCAACCCAGAATGGTGTTCTTCTCTTTCATTTGCATCTCTACCTGGCCCAGCCCAAAACTTACAGCTTATAGCTTATAGCTTATAGCTAGGAGTTTTCTTATGACCGCCCCGATCCCCACCCGCGTGCATTATCATCAGCAGGCCCGCGAACTCGAGCTCGGCTACGCCGACGGCCAAAGCTACCGGCTCTCGGCCGAGTACCTGCGCGTGTACTCGCCCTCCGCCGAGGTCCGCGGCCACGGCCCGGACACCGCCAAGTTGCAGACCGGCCAGAAATTCGTCGGCCTGAAGAACATCACCCAGACCGGGCGCTACGCGCTCAAGCTGCATTTCGACGACGGCCACGACACGGGGCTGTACAGCTGGGACTATCTCTACGACCTGGCGGTCAACCAGGACGCCTACTGGGCGGACTATCTCAAGCAACTCGCGGACGCCGGCGCCTCGCGCGAGCCGCTGGGCATTCCGCTCAAGCCGGTATAGCCTCGGCGCCGTACCCAGAGCCACGCACAGACAAGCCGGCCGGGCGGCGCTACAATGGCGGCCACATCGCCCCGCCTCGATCCGTCACGGCCATTTTCGCGCCGTGCCCGACCGGGTATCGTCGGGGCCTGCGAGTAGCTCGCCGGCATATATGAAGGGATGCTCATGAACAAGCGCACGACTCACTTCGGCTACCAGGAAGTTCCGGTCGACGAGAAGGCCGCCCGGGTGGCCGATGTCTTCCATTCGGTGGCCAGCCGCTACGACCTGATGAACGATCTGATGTCGATGGGCATCCATCGACTCTGGAAGCGCCTGACGCTGGAACGCTCGGGGGTGCGCCGCGGTCACCATGTACTGGATATCGCCGGCGGCACTGGCGACCTGACGCTCAAGTTCGCCCAGCGCGTCGGCCCCGCCGGGCGCGTGGTGCTCGCCGACATCAACGCCTCGATGCTGCGCGTCGGCCGCGACAAGCTGCTCGACCAGGGCGTCGGCGGCAACGTCGAATACGTCCAGGCCAACGCCGAGTGCCTGCCGTTTCCCGACAACAGCTTCGACTGCATCACCATCGCCTTCGGCCTGCGCAACGTCACCGACAAGGATGCCGCGCTGGCCTCGATGGCCCGCGTGCTCAAGCCCGGCGGCCGGCTGCTGGTACTGGAATTCTCCAAGCCGGTGCACGGCGCGCTGTCGCGGGTCTACGACGAATACTCCTTCCGCCTGCTGCCCAAGATCGGCGAGTGGGTCGCCCACGACGCCGACAGCTACCGCTACCTGGCCGAGTCGATCCGCATGCACCCCGACCAGGAAACCCTCAAGGCGATGATGGAGCGGGCCGGCCTCGAGCGGGTCGAGTACAGCAACCTGACCGGCGGCATCGTCGCCCTCCACCGCGGCATCAAGCTGTGAGGATTCGATGGCGTTGACTCCCCCCCTGTTGCTGGCCGCCGCCGAACGAACCCTGAATGCCCTGCTTGCCCGCGACCCCGCCGCGCCCAGCCGGCTGCGTCAGCTGGCCGGCAAGCGCCTGCTGCTGCGCCTCGAACGCCCACGACTGGCGGTGCTGGTCGGCTTCCACGAGCGGGGCCTGGACCTGGCGCAGGCCCCCGACGCCGAAGAAAGCGACGCCGACGCGCTACTCGAGATCGACAACGAGGCGTTGAGCGCGCTGCTCGCCGGCGAGTCGCTGGAGCGGCTGATGTTCTCGGGCCGCTTGTCGCTGCGTGGCCAGACCCACCTGCTCGAGGCTACCCGCACGCTGCTGATGGATATCGACCTCGACTGGGAGGCCAGCCTCGCCGAGTGGCTGGGCGACGTGCCGGCCAACGCGCTGGCCGAGGGCCTGCGGCGCTTCGCCGAATTCGGCCTGCGCAGCCAGCGTGAACTGCGCGCCGACCTTGCCGACTACGTCTTCGAGGAGGCGCGGCTGCTCCCCGGTCAGGCCCAGCGCGAGGTACTGCGCGATCACCTGACCGAGCTCGAGATCGCCACCGACCGTCTGGAAGCGCGCTTCGCCCGCCTCGAGCGCAAGCTCGCCGCACGCCGGGAGCGCGCCACGTGAACCTGCGACTGCTGCGCATTCTATGGATCGTCGCCCGCTATCGTCTCGACACGCTGGTGCCGCTGGATCGACTGCCGGCACTCTTGCGCCTGGCCTTCCGGCTGTCGCCGCTGCGCCTGTTGCCGGTCGGCCGCCACTCGCGCGGGCTGCGTCTGCGCCTGGCCCTGGAGGCGCTGGGGCCGATCTTCGTCAAGTTCGGCCAGATGCTCTCGACCCGGCGCGACCTGCTGCCGCCGGACATCGCCGACGACCTTCGCAGCTTGCAGGACCAGGTGCCGCCGTTCCCCGGCGACCAGGCGCAGGCGTTGATCGAGGAGGCGCTCGAGTGCTCCATCGACGCCGCCTTCGCGCGCTTCGACACGACACCCATGGCCTCGGCCTCGGTGGCCCAGGTCCACGCCGCCCGGCTGCACAGCGGCGAGGAGGTGGTGGTCAAGGTCATCCGTCCGGGAATCGACCGCGTGATGCGTCAGGACATCGCCCTGATGTACATCCTGGCGCGGCTGATACGGCTGGTCCCCGAGGCGCGCCGGCTGCGCCCGGTGGAAGTGATCGCCGACTACGAGGCGACGCTGTTCGACGAGCTCGACCTGCACAAGGAGGCCGCCAACACCTCGCAGCTCAAGCGCAACTTCAAGAATTCGCCACTGCTCTACGTGCCGTCCATCCATTGGCCGCTGACCCGCCGCCAAGTGCTGGTCCAGGAGCGCATCTACGGCATTCCGGTGGCCGACATGGTCAGCCTCGAGGCCCAGGGCACCGACCTGCGCAAGCTCGCCGAGCGCGGCGTGGAAATCTTCTTCACCCAGGTGTTTCGCGACAACTTCTTTCACGCCGACATGCACCCGGGCAACATCTTCGTCACCCGCGACAAGCCCGACGACCCGCAGTACATCGCCATCGACTGCGGCATCGTCGGCAGCCTGACCCGCGAGGACCAGGACTACCTGGCGCGCAACCTGCTGGCCTTCTTCCACCAGGATTATTACCAAGTGGCGGCGCTGCACATCGAGTCCGGCTGGGTCGGCGAAGGCACCCGCGCCAACGAGTTCGCCGCGGCGATCCGCGCGGTATGCGAGCCGATCCTCGAGAAGCCGCTCAAGGACATCTCCTTCGGCCAGGTGCTGCTGGGGCTGTTCCAGACCGCGCGACGCTTCAACATGGAGGTTCAGCCGCAGCTGGTGCTGTTGCAGAAGACACTGCTCAACATCGAGGGCCTGGGCCGCCAGCTGTATCCCGACCTGGACCTGTGGAAGACCGCCAAGCCCTATCTCGAGCGCTGGATGCAGGAGCGCGCCGGACCGCGCGGCTTCTGGGCCTCGTTCAAGAAACAGGCGCCGGAGCTCAGCCATCAGTTGCCCGAGTTGCCGGTACTCGCCCATCAGGCCTTGTTGCAGGTCGAATCCGAGCGCCGCCAGCGCCATCAGCAGGTCGAGACGCTGCAGCACATCGACCGCCACCTGGCGCGCGCCGGGCGCAGCACCCGGCGGCTGCGCCTGGGGGCGCTGGCACTGGCGCTGGCGCTGGCCTGGCAGCCGCTCTGGCAGTGGGCCGAGCAACAACCGTGGCCGGTGCTCGCCGGCGCCGCGCTGGGCGTGATGCTGCTCGCCTGGCGCTGAAGCGCTCCCGGCAAGCGGCGCTCTTACAAGCCTCCAGGCGCCTTGCGTTTACGATTCCCCCACTCAGGACTGTCATCGATGAGCGATACTCTCAAACAGCTCGCCGACGTGCTCGATCAACGCCGCCACGCCGATCCCGATTCCTCGTACGTGGCCTCGCTGCACCACAAGGGCCTCAACAAGATTCTCGAGAAAGTCGGCGAGGAAGCCACCGAGGCGATCATCGCCGCCAAGGATGCGACCAATGGCGGCGCCGACGAACGTCAGGCACTGGTCGCCGAAACCGCCGACCTGTGGTTTCATAGCCTGGTGATGCTGTCGCATCTGGGCATCGATTCGCAGGCGGTGCTCGACGAGCTGGCGGGGCGCTTCGGCATCTCCGGGCTCGACGAGAAAGCCGCCCGCGACACGCAATGAGCGAGGGTCCGCCGACCCCAGAGGAGAAAGTCATGTTAGGTGGCATCAGTATCTGGCAGTTGCTGATCGTTCTCGGCATCATCATTCTGATCTTCGGCACCAAGAAACTGCGCAATGTCGGCACCGACATCGGCGGCGCCGTCAAGGGTTTCAAGAGCGCCATGAACGAAGAGGACAAGGACAAGAAGGACGACGCCAGCCAGCGTCAGGTCCGCCACGACGACGAAGGCCAGACCTTCGACGCCAGGGCCGAGCAGCGCGACACGGCCGAGCAAGAACGCAAAGAGCCGAAGTAAGCCGCCATGTTCGATGTGGGTTTTCTCGAGCTGATGCTGATCGGCGTGGTCGGCCTGCTGGTGCTGGGCCCCGAGCGCCTGCCCAAGGCGGCGCGCACCGCCGGGCTGTGGATCGGCAAGGCCAAGCGCACCGTGGCCAACATGCAACGCGAGATCAACGCCCAGCTCGAGGCCGAGGAGCTGCGCCAGAAACTCAGCGAGCAGGAAAAGAAGTTCAACGCCGGCCTGGGCAAGGCGCGTCGCGAGCTCGAAGGCAGCGGCGAGCCGCGACGCCATGACGAGGATCGCGCCGAGCCCGACGAGGCAAGCCAGCAGGCCGCCCACGAACCCGTCGAGCCGGCCACGACGCCGGTCGATCCGACACCGACCGCCGCCGACAAGGACGCCACGCCGCGATGAGCGACTCCCCTCACTCGTCTGATGACCAGGGCTCGGATCCCTCCCAGGCCCAGGCGCCGCTGATCGAGCACCTGATCGAGCTGCGCTCGCGGCTGATGCGCGCGGTGATCGCCATCCTGGTGATCTTCGCCGCGCTCTACGCGTTTTCCAACGACATCTACACCTTCGTCGCCGATCCGCTGATGGCGCTGCTGCCGGAAGGCTCGCAGATGATCGCCACCGAGGTCGCCTCGCCGTTCCTGGCGCCTTTCAAGCTGACCCTGGTGGTGGCGGTGTTCATCGCCGTGCCGTTCGTGCTGCACCAGGCCTGGGCGTTCATCGCCCCCGGCCTCTACGCGCACGAGAAGCACCTGGCGGTGCCCCTGATAGCCTCGAGCGTACTGCTGTTCTACGGCGGCGCGGCGTTCGCCTACTATGTGGTCTTTCCGCTGCTGTTCAACTTCTTCGTGCACACCGGGCCGCAGGACGTCGCGGTGATGACCGACATCAACCAGTATCTGAATTTCGTGCTCAAGCTGTTCTTCGCCTTCGGCGTGGCCTTCGAGATTCCCATTGCCACCTTCCTGCTGATCTGGACCGGGGCGACCAGCGTCGGGAGCCTGGTCAGGAAACGCCCCTACGTGATCCTCGGCTGCTTCGTGGTGGGCATGCTGATGACCCCGCCCGATGTCGTCTCGCAGACCTTGCTGGCGGTGCCGATGTGGCTGCTCTACGAGGTCGGCATCGTCGCCGGAAGCCTGTTGCAGCGTCGCCGTGGCGCCGATGCGGAAGAGCCCGACGGCGCCGACTAGCCCGGAAGGCGGCCGGCAACGCCACCCGAACGCCGCTCTCCTGCTGAATGCCGACGTCTTGCCGTGGTTATCCGTGCGCTTGCCGACATTGATATACTCGAAGCTATCAGCGTCATTGTCATCGCCTTGTCACATGCGCGGGGCATGGTGGACGACAATGACGGTCGCGTCCCTTCACGACCGGAGAAACCAGCTTGAGCCTGCTAACCCAACGCCAGTATCCGAATACGCGCATGCGGCGCATGCGCAAGGACGACTTCTCGCGGCGCCTGATGCGCGAATCGACGCTGACCCCGGACGACCTGATCCTGCCGGTGTTCGTGCTCGAGGGCGAGAATCGCCGCGAGGCGGTGGCGTCGATGCCCGGCGTCGAGCGCCTGTCGCTGGACCTGTTGATCGAAGAGGCACGCGAAGTCGCCGCGCTGGGCATTCCCGCGCTGGCGCTGTTCCCGGTGATCGATCCGGCCCAGAAGAGCGAGCTCGCCGAGGAAGCCTACAACGCCAGCGGTCTGGTCCAGCGCAGCGTGCGCGCGCTCAAGCAGGCCTGCCCTGAGCTCGGCCTGATCACCGACGTCGCGCTCGATCCCTACACCAGCCACGGCCAGGACGGCATCCTCGACGAGCACGGTTACGTGCAGAACGATCGCAGCGTCGCGACGCTGCTCAAGCAGGCGCTGTCGCACGCCGAGGCCGGCGCCGACATCGTCGCGCCCTCGGACATGATGGATGGGCGAATCGGCGCGATTCGCGCGGTGCTCGAGCAGGAGAACCTGCACAACGCACGGATCATGGCCTACTCCGCCAAGTACGCCTCGCGCTACTACGGCCCGTTCCGCGACGCGGTGGGCTCGGCGGGCAACCTTGGGCGCGCCGACAAGACCACCTACCAGATGGATCCGGCCAACGCCGACGAGGCGCTGCACGAGACCGCACTGGATCTCGCCGAGGGCGCCGACATGGTGATGGTCAAGCCGGGCATGCCGTATCTCGATGTGCTGAGTCGCATCAAGCGCGAGTTGCAGGTGCCGACCTTCGCCTACCAGGTCAGCGGCGAGTACGCGATGCACATGGCCGCCTTCGAGAACGGCTGGCTGGAAGCCGATACGGTGATTCTCGAGTCGCTGATGTGCTTCAAGCGCGCCGGTGCCGACGGCATCCTGAGCTACTTTGCCAAGCGCGCGGCGCAATTGCTCAACCGATAGCGGCGGGCTGCGCCCTTGCCGCGCTGGAGTCGCCCGATGGAAGAAACGTCGAACCAGCCCGTGCCGTCCACCGACACGGCGGGCAGCGATGCCACCAACGAGGCACCGTTGCGGGTCAATCGCACCCGCACCGGCATTCACGCCAAGCCGACACCCTCGCCGGAAGCCGAGCTCGACGATCCGTCGCTGTACTTCAATCGCGAGCTCTCGCACCTGCAGTTCAACATTCGCGTGCTCGAGCAGGCCCTGGACGCCTCGCATCCGCTGCTCAACCGGCTGATGTTCCTGTTGATCTTCTCGTCGAACCTCGACGAGTTCTTCGAGATCCGGGTCGCCGGCCTCAAGCACCAGTTGGCGCTCGGCCACGAGGACGCCAGTGCCCCCGACGGCCTGCCCCCGCGTCGGGTACTCGCCGAAATCTCGCGCATCGCCCACGAACAGACCGAGCGTCAGTATCGCATCCTCAACGAGGTGTTGATCCCCGCGCTCGAGGAGCAGCGCATTCGCTACCGGCGCCGTGTGCAATGGACCCCGCCCCAGCGCGACTGGGTCCGCGAGTATTTCGACGAGGAGATCGCGCCGGTGATCAGCCCGATCGGGCTGGACCCTTCGCACCCCTTCCCGCGGCTGGTCAACAAGAGCCTCAATTTCATCGTCGAACTCGAGGGCAAGGATGCCTTCGGTCGCGAAGGCGGCCTGGCGATCCTGCCGGCGCCGCGCTCGCTGCCGCGGGTCATACGCCTGCCCGATGCGCTCGCCGAGCCGGGCTATACCGACTACGTGTTCCTGTCGTCGATGATCCACGCCCATGCCCAGGAGGTCTTTCCGGGCATGGAGGTGCGCGGCTGCTACCAGTTTCGGCTGACCCGCAACGCCGACCTGACGGTCGATCCCGAAGCGATATCCGACCTGGCCTCGGCGCTACGCGGCGAGCTCCTGGCGCGGCGCTACGGCGACGGCGTGCGCCTGGAGGTCGCCGACAACTGCCCCGACCGGCTCGCCCATTTCCTGCTCAAGCAATTCGAGCTCGGCGAGCCGGATCTCTACCGGGTCAGCGGCCCGGTCAACCTGACCCGCATGATGTCGGTACTCGGCGATATCGAGCGCGCGGACCTGCTCTACCGGCCCTTCATTCCCGGGCTGCCCAAGAGCCTCAAGGCCGACGGCAGTCTGTTCGAGGCAATTCGTAGCAACGACATTCTGCTGCATCACCCCTTCCAGTCGTTCGCGCCGGTCGAGGATCTGCTGCGCGAGGCCGCCCGCGACGCCGACGTGCTGGCGATCAAGCAGACGCTGTATCGCACCGGCGCCGACTCGAGCATCGTCGGCGCGCTGGTCGACGCGGCGCGCAACGGCAAGGAAGTCACCGTGGTCATCGAGCTGCGCGCGCGCTTCGACGAAGCCGACAACCTGGCGCTGGCCTCGCGCCTGCAGGAAGCCGGGGCGATCGTCATCTACGGGGTGATGGCCTACAAGACCCATGCCAAGATGCTGCATATCGTGCGCCGCGAAAGCGGCGAGCTGCGCTACTACGTTCACCTGGGCACCGGCAACTACCATTCGAAGACCGCCAAGCTGTACACCGACTACAGCCTGATGACCGCCAACGAGACGCTGTGCGAGGACGTCCACCGGGTCTTCCAACAGCTTTCGGGGATGGGCAAGCCGCGCACCATCGCCAGGCTGCTGCACGCGCCCTTCGTGCTGCACCAGCGATTGATCGAGATGATCGACCGCGAAGCCAAGGTCGCAGAGATGGGCAAGAAGGCTCACCTGATCGTCAAGTGCAACTCGCTGACCGAGCCGCGGCTGATCCGCGCGCTGTATCGCGCCTCGCGGGCCGGGGTGAGCTGCGATTTGATCATTCGCGGAATGTGCTGCCTGCGCCCCGGGGTGCCCGGCATCTCGGACAACATCCGGGTGCGCTCGAATATCGGCCGCTTTCTCGAACACACCCGGGTGTTCTATTTCCACAACGACGGCAAGCCCGAAACCTGGGCGTCGAGCGCCGACTTCATGGAACGCAACATGTTCCACCGGGTGGAGACCTGCTTCCCGATTCTCGACAAGAAGCTCGCCCAGCGGGTGCGCAAGGACCTGGAGACCTATCTGGTCGACAACTGCCAGAGCTGGCTGCTCCAGGAAGACGGCAGCTACTTGAAGCAGGACCCCTGTGCCAGCGCCCCGGTCAGCGCCCAGGAGACGCTGCTCTACGCCTATGCCAGCAAGGCGTAGCTCGCCCTGACATCCTCTGCCCGACAGACTCCTAGGAGTCTGTCGGGCTTGGCCGATCGTCACGAGAAGCACGGGTTTCGAGTCAAATTTATCGATCGATTGAGGCGAATAGCGCGCTATTTAACGAAATGGATCGATGGAATTGGCCGAAAGGCCGGGATTCGCAGTAGGTCAGTATCAAGTCCGACGGGCTCCTAGTAGGCGCGACGCCGATAGCGACGGTAGCGCGGGTACCAGAAGCTGCGCTCGATCGCCGCGCGCAGCATCTCGTCACTGGAGCTCAGCGCGACACCCTCTTCCTGGGCCTGCTTGGCAACGTCGAAGGCGATCGCCTCGCTCAGCTCGCGAATGTCCTTGAGCGCCGGCAGCAGCGCGCCCTCGCCGTACTCGACGATCGGCGCGCCGTTGGCCAGCGCGTTGGAGGCCGCCATCAGCATGCCGTCGGTGACCCGCGTGGCATTGGCCGCAACCACGCCGAGGCCGACCCCGGGGAAGATATAGGCGTTGTTGCACTGGGCGATGGGAATCTTGCGGCCGTCGACGGTCACCGGCGGAAAGGGACTGCCGGTGGCCACCAGCGCCTGGCCGTTGGTCCAGTCGAGGATGTCCTGGGGCATCGCCTCGGCACGCGAGGTGGGGTTGGACAGCGGCATCACCAACGGGTTGGGGCAGTTGGCGTGCATGCCACGAATCACCGTCTCGCTGAACAGCCCCTTCTGCCCCGACACGCCGATCAGGATCGTCGGCTGGGCCTGCTCGACCACGTCGATCAGCTGGCTGCCCGGCCAGTCGGCGACGATCTCGCGCGGCTGGGCCAGGCGCTGCTGGAAGTCGTGGAGCCCTGCCATGTCGTCGGTCAGCAGGCCGTTGCGGTCGACCATGAAGATGCGCTCGCGGGCCTGCTTGTCGCTGAGACCGTCCGCCTTCATCGCGACGATGATCTGTTCGGCGATGCCGCAGCCCGCCGAACCGGCGCCGACGAACGTCACGCGTTGATCGCTGATGCGCACGCCGCGCGACTTGCAGGCGGCCAGCAGGGTCCCCACGCAGACCGCCGCGGTGCCCTGGATGTCATCGTTGAAGCAGCACAGCTCGTCGCGATAGCGCTCGAGCAGCGGCATGGCGTTGGTCTGAGCGAAGTCCTCGAATTGCAGCAGCACGTTGGGCCAGCGGCGCTTGACCGCCTGCATGAACATGTCGATGAACTCGTCGTACTCCTCGTCGCTGATGCGCTTGTGGCGCCAGCCCATGTACATCGGGTCGTCGAGCAGTTGCTGGTTGTTGGTGCCCACGTCGAGCATGATCGGCAACGTGTAGGCCGGGCTGACGCCACCGCAGGCGGTATACAGCGAGAGCTTGCCGATGGGGATGCCCATGCCGCCGATGCCCTGATCGCCGAGCCCCAGGATGCGCTCGCCGTCGGTGACCACGATCACCTTGACCTTGTCCTTGGTGGCGCTGCGCAGGATGTCGTCCATGTGCTCGCGGTCGGGGTAGGCGACGAAGATCCCGCGATGGTTGCGGTAGATGTTGGAAAATTCCTCGCACGCCTCGCCGACTGTCGGCGTGTAGATGATCGGCATCATCTCCTCGAGATGTTCCTCGAGCAGGCGGAAGAACAGCGTCTCGTTGTCGTCCTGGATCGAGCGCAGGTAGATGTGCTTGTCGAGATCGTTCTTGCACAGGCGGTATTGACGATAGGCGCGCTCGGCCTGTTCCTCGATGGTCTCGACATTCTGCGGCAGCAAGCCGATCAGATTGAAGTCGATGCGCTCCTTGAGCGTGAACGCGCTGCCCTTGTTGAGCAGCGGCATCTCCAGCAGTGACGGGCCGGCGTAGGGGGTGTACAGGGGACGCTTGACGTTTTCGCTCATCTCTCGACTCGAGGTTGGTTCAAGGGTGTCGGCGGGCCCCTATGCGCGTCTGACGCGCAAAGAGCCGAACGCAGTCCAGTGGCGTAAAGATAACACGCCAGCCCCCCGTGCGCCGCCGCCGGACGCGCGCGTCCGGCTTCGCCCCAGCATGACGGCGCTCAGAACCCGTCTTCGACAGTTGAAGCCTCCGGACAAACGCGCTTCAGCGCCCTTCCAGGGTCCGCCGCGGACGCTCGAAGAACCATGGCCGCAGCTTCACGCCCAGCATGTTGCCGGCAAACGCCGCGACCAGCCACAGCCAGCCGTGCAGGCTGCCCGAGGCGATGCCGCCGAAGTAGGCGCCGATGTTGCAGCCGAAGGCCAGCCGCGCACCGTAACCCAGCAGCAATCCACCGATGACGGCGGCCACCACCGAGCGCAGAGGAATGCGCCAGTTCGGCGCGAAGCGCCCGGCCAGCGAGGCGGCTATCATTGCCCCGAGGATGATGCCCAGGTTCATCACCGTGGTGATGTCCGACCACACGCTGGCCCTGAGCGCCTCGGCGTTGCCGGGCAGTTGCCAGTAGCCCCACTGACTGACGTCGCCACCCAGCGCCTCGAAGCCCTTGGCGCCCCACAGCGCGAACGCCGAGGTGATGCCCCAGGGCCGCCCGGCCAGCCACAGGGTGATGAAGTTGAGCAGCGCCAGGCCCACCGCCCCGGCGAGCAGCGGCCACGGCCCGCGCAGCCAGCGCGAGCCATGCCGGGTGTCGTGTTCCGGTGTCGCCTCGAGCCCGCCGTGACGCCGCCGCTCCACCAGCACCGTGACGCCGGCGATCGCCGCGAACAGCACCACGCTGACGGCGATGCCGCCGCCGGCGCCGAACACGTCGACCAACGACACCGGCTGAAAGGCCGGCAGGCTGGTCCACCAACTGAAGTGCGCGGTACCGATCAGCGAGCCGACGATGAAGAACACCAGGGTGATCAGCATCCGCGCGTTGCCGCCACCCACGGTGTATAGCGTGCCCGAGGCGCAGCCGCTGCCCAGCTGCATGCCCAGCCCGAACAGAAAGGCCCCGACCAGCACCGAGATGCCCACCGGCGCCACGAACCCGTTGACCGGGGTGCCGAACAGCGACCCGGCGCCCAGCGCCGGAAAGAACAGCACCACCGCCAATGTCAGCATCACCATCTGTGCGCGCAAGCCACGCCCGCGACGCTGGAGAATGAACACCCGCCAAGCTGCGGTGAAGCCGAAGGCGGCATGATAAAGCACCACGCCAAAAGCGCCACCGACCAGCACCAGCGCCGCCAGGCGCGGGCCGAAAGCGATCCCCAGCGCGACGACGCCGATCGCCAGCAACAGACCCGGAATCCAGGTCGTCGGCGCCATTCGCGGTGCCGCTATGCTTGTCTGCGCCATTCCTGCCTCCGTCAAAAGTCCGATTCGAATAGTTAAGAGCCTAGCTTCTAAGCTGAATAGTGTGAAATGCATAAAAGAAATCGCAACAATAACTTTTTCGCATGAAAAAACGGAGCCCAAGGCTCCGTTCGGTCGCTGTTCATGTCATGGCTCATCGCGCAACGCACCCGTCATGCGCCGGCGACTCGACGTGTTTTAGGCGAAGCGCCCCAGGCCCACGCTCTGGCGTAGCCGATCCATCAACGGCGCGGCCTCGGCGCGGGCGCGTTCGGCCCCCTTCTTCAGCACGTCCTCGATGTACCCGGGGTCCTCCATCAGCGCCAGATAGCGCTCGCGCGGCTCGCGCAGATGCGCGTTGAGGTATTCGAACAGCGAGTCCTTGGCCTCGCCCCAGCCAATGCCCTCGGCGTAGCGCCGACGCATCGCCTGGCTCTCCTCGGCGCTGGCGAAGGCCGAATAGATCTGGAACAGCGTGCAGCCGTCGGGATTCTTGGGCTCGCCCGGCTCCAGCGAGTTGGTCTTGATCTTGCGCACCAGTTTCAAGAGCTTCTTCTCGGAGACGAACAGCGGAATGGTATTGTTGTAGCTCTTGGACATCTTGCGCCCGTCGAGCCCGCCGAGCACCTCGACCTTCTCGTCGACCACCGCCTCGGGCAGGGTGAAGTACTCACCCTTGTAGAGGTGATTGAAGCGCCCGGCCATGTCGCGGGCCATCTCGATGTGCTGGATCTGATCGCGGCCCACCGGCACCTTGTTGGCGTTGAACATCAGGATATCGGCGGCCATCAGCACCGGGTAGCCGAACAGCCCCATGGTCACGCCCTTGTCGGGATCGGAATTGCCCGCCGCCTCGTTGTCGGCAACCGCCGCCTTGTAGGCGTGGGCGCGATTCATCAGCCCCTTGGCGCACACGCAGGACAGCATCCAGGTCAACTCGGGAATCTCGGGAATGTCCGACTGGCGATAGAAGATCGCGTTGTCGGTATCCAGGCCCAGCGCCAGCCAGGTCGCGGCGATCTCGAGGCGCGAGGCCTCCACCCGCTTGGGGTCTTGGCACTTGATCAGCGCATGCAGGTCGGCGAGGAAATAATAGGACTGGACGCCGGGGTCCTGGCTCTCGGCGATGGCCGGCTTGATGGCGCCGACATAATTGCCGAGATGCGGCGTGCCGGTGGTGGTGATGCCGGTAAGAACGCGAGTCTTGTGCATGGCAATAAAGGTGTCTGCAAGCGATGGCAAAGACGCCAGTGTAACGCGCCAAGGCTTTTCAAAGCGACCGCCACCACTACCCTTGCCACCCCGACTGATGCCGGGGTGGTGGAATGTGCCTGACGGGCTCAGCCGGTCAGGCTGACCGGGTCGACGCTCTCCAGACCGAAGGCACTGGCCACCGCCGGATGGGTCACCTGGCCATCGTGGACGTTGAGCCCGGCCATGAAATGCCGATCCTCGGCCAACGCCCGCTGCCAGCCCTTGTCGGCCAGCGCGGCGATGAACGGCATGGTGGCGTTGGTCAACGCCTGGGTGGACGTACGCGCCACGGCGCCGGGCATGTTGGCCACGCAGTAGTGCACCACGCCGTCGACCACGTAGGTGGGCTCGGCGTGGGTGGTCGCCTTGCTGGTCTCGAAGCAGCCGCCCTGGTCGATGGCCACGTCGACCAGCACGCTGCCGGGCTTCATGTCGGCCAGCATGGCGCGAGTGATCAGCTTGGGCGCCGCGGCGCCGGGCACCAGTACCGCGCCGATGATCAGGTCGGACTCGCGCACCGCCTCCTCGAGCGCGTCGGCGGTCGAATAGACGGTATGCAACCGGCCCTGGTAGCGATCATCCAGGGTCTCCAGGCGCGGGATGGACTTGTCGAGCACGGTGACCTCGGCACCCAGACCCAGCGCCATGCGCGCGGCGTTCTCGCCGACCACCCCGCCGCCGATCACCGTCACCCGCGCCGGCGCCACCCCGGGCACCCCGGGCAACAACACGCCCGCGCCGCCCTGGGCCTTCTCCAGGCTGTGCGCCCCGGCCTGCACGGCCATGCGCCCGGCCACGGTACTCATCGGCGCCAGCAGCGGCAGGCCGCCCTGGGGCGCGGTAATGGTTTCGTAGGCGATGCAGGTAGCGCCGCTGGCCATCAGGTCGCGGGTGAGCTTCTCCTCGGCGGCCAAATGCAGGTAGGTGAACAGCGTCTGCCCCGCGCCGAGCCGGGCGACCTCATCGGGTTGGGGCTCCTTGACCTTGACGATCAACTCGGCGTTCTTCCATAGCGCCTCGACGTCGGATTCGAGGGTCGCGCCCGCCGCCTCGTAGGCGGCGTCGGCGAAGCCCGAGCCGTCGCCGGCGCCCTGCTCCACGGTGACCCGATGGCCGCGTTCGACGAGTTCGCGCACCCCGGTCGGGGTCAGGGCGATGCGGTATTCGTGATTCTTGATTTCCTTGGGCACGGCGATCTTCATGGCTGTCACTCCTGCGACGAATAGCGGATTATCTGCCATTAGTACAACACAGCGTGGCGGGTGCGATAGAAGCCGAATAAAAACGAAGATTTATTCGGCATGCGGGATTTCAGACAGCAATATCTGCTGTCCAAAATGCGCAGACAGCAAGCTTTCGGGCGCGGCTCAGGTCGGCTCCTCGACGAGCGCCCGACCATAGATGTCGCGATAGTCCATCGGCATGCGCCGCGCCCGGCCGCTGGAAAGCTCGATGCAGGCGAAGCGCGTACGGGCGCGCAGCAGCGTCGTGGCGTCGCTGTCGCGCACCAGCTGGAAGCGGCGGGTCAGGGTCAGACGGCCGTCGCAGGCGACGATCCAGGTCGCCAGCTCGAGCGAATCGCCGGCACGTGCCGGCGCCAGATAATCCAACTCGTGACGATGGACCGCCATCGCCCGGTCGTGGCGGCGATAATCGTGGATGTCCAGGCCGAGATGCTGCGAATGCGCCCAACTGATGCGCTCGATCCAGCGCAGATACTCGGCGTTGTTGGCGTGCCCGTAGGCGTCGATGGCAGCCTCTTCGACCTCGATGCCGATCACGAAGGGCGACGGCAGTTCCCAGCTCATCACGGGCTCCTGTCTTGCGATTTTCTCCACGGTGGGCGGGGGTCAACCCGGGCGCGCCGTACCGCACTGCCAGCAGGCGTCGAATACGCCGTCGAGACGTTCATGGCACTGTGGGCAGACCCACACCTGCAAGGGTCGCGCGGGACCCGCCAACGCTTCGTCGAGTAGCGCTTGTGCCGCGGTCATCTGGCGACTCTCGACCCACACCGCCGGTTCGCAATCGCCCGGCGGGAGCTCGCCGGCGCCGCCGCCGAGCGTGGTATTGCGCAACTCGCAGGCGATGCCCGCGGCCTCCAGCACGTTGCGGACATGGGCCACCACGAGCAGGTTGGCATGCTGGTAGAGCCGCACCCAGGTCATCGCATCGGCGCTCAGTCGCGGAACACGCGAACCCCGAGCGCCTTGAGATAGGCAGTCTCGGGGATCGACGGGTGCACCGGGTGATCCGCCCCCTGGCCGCCCTGATAGATCAGCTGACCATGACGGTCCTGATGGCGCACCGCGCCGCGCACGCACTCAACCAGGCGCTCCGGCGTCAGGTGCATCGAACACGAGGCGCTCATCAACAACCCGTCGCGGCCCAGCAGGCGCATCGCCTCGCGGTTGAGCCGCGCATAGGCGCGTTCGCCGTTGGGGATGTCCTTGCGCTTCTTGATGAACGCCGGCGGATCGAGGATCACCACATCGAACTGCTCGCCGTCCGCCTTGAGCGACGCCAGCGCCTCGAAGATGTCCGCCTCGCCGATCGCCACCCGATCGCCCACCGCGTTGAGCGCGGCGTTCTCGGCGACCCGTTCGAGCGCCTCGCCGCTGCGATCGACGCACAGCACTTCGGCGGCGCCGTGGGCGGCGGCCTGCACGCCCCAGCCACCCACGTAGCTGTACAGGTCGAGCACCCGCCTGCCCTCGACCAGAGCGTTGAGCCAGGCGCGGTTGGCGCGGTGATCAAAGAACCAACCGGTCTTCTGGCCATCCACTACCGGGGCGGCGAAGCGCACGCCGTTCTCTTCCAGCAGCACCTGGTCGGGCAGCTCGCCGTGGACTACCTCGACATGGCTCTCGAGCTGCTCTTGGCGGCGCCCCGAGGAGTCGTTCTTGAACACGATGGCGCGCGGTGCCAGCACCTTGTCCAGCGCAGCGACGATCTCCTCGCCGAGACGCTCCATGCCCAGCGTGTTGAGCTGCACCACCAGCACGTCGCCGAAGCGGTCGACGACCAGCCCCGGCAACAAATCGCCCTCGCCGAACACCAGGCGGTAGAAGGGCTTGTCGAACAGCCGCTCGCGCAGCGCCAGCGCCTGGTTGAAACGGTGCACCAGCAGCGAGCGATCCAGGCGCACGTTGACGTCGCGCGAGACCACCCGCGCGCAGATCAGCGAGTTGGGGTTGACGTAGGCGATGCCCATCGGCTTGCCGCTGGCCGCCTCGATGACGGCCTGGGCACCCGGCTCGACGCCCTTCAGGGGCGTCTCCTGGGTGTCGATCTCGTTGGAGTAGAGCCACAGATGACCGGCCTTGAGGCGGCGATCGGCGTTCTTCTTGAGGCGCAGGCGTTCAGTCACGGGGACTCCGGTTCAGGTCATCACGATGTTGGCATTTTAACGCGCTCGCGCCCCCCGGGGGAAAGCCCGCGGCCGCACGCGCGTCAGGTCTGACAATGGGCGCAGAACACGCTCGCCCGCTGCCCCAGGGTGATCAGGCGCAGCTCGCCGCTACAACGCCGGCAGGCCTGGCCGGCGCGACCATAGACGTTGAGCCGCTGGGCGAAATAGCCGGGCTCGCCGGTGCCGCTGACGAAATCGCGCAGCGTGGTGCCGCCCTGGGTGATCGCCGCGGCGAGCACCTCGCGAGCGGCCGCGGCGAGGCGCGCGTAGCGCTCGCGGGAGACGCGCCCGGCGGCCCGGCGCGGGTCGATTCCGGCGAGAAACAGCGCCTCCGCGGCATAGATGTTGCCGACACCGACGACCACCGCGTTGTCCATCAGAAACGGCTTGACCGCCAGCCGACGGCCCCGCGACAGCCGGTAGAGCCGCTCGCCGGTGAAGTCCGGCGACAGCGGCTCGGGGCCGAGTTTGGCCAGCCGCGGATCGCTGCGCACGTCGCCCTGCAGCCAGTCGACGAAGCCGAAGCGGCGCGGATCGTGATAGCGCAGGATCATCCCATCGTCGAGCACCACGTCGACGTGGTCGTGCTTTTTCGGCAAGTCGCCGAGGCGGGCGATGCGCAGGCTGCCCGACATGCCCAGATGCCAGAGCAGCGCGCGTCGCTCCGCGTGCGGCTCGCTCAGGGGGATCGTCAGGTACTTGGCGCGGCGCCCCAATTCGCCGATACGCCGCCCGACCAGCGCCTGTTCGAAATCGGCCGGCACCGGGGTGCGCAGGCGGCGTTCGCGAACGATCACCTCATTGATCTCGCGACCCTCGACGTAGGGGGCGATGCCGCGGCGGGTGGTCTCGACTTCGGGCAACTCGGGCATGCTGGGCTCCGTGGCTGACAGCCCGTGACTGGCCGGGCGGACCGGATACGAAAAGACCCGGCGCACGGGGCCGGGTCTTTTCGGGCAGGCGCCACGCCTGCGGTGGAAGCAGTTAAGCCTCGAAGCAATCGATAAATCGACGAGCAGCGTCAAGCGCAAGGCGCACGGCGTGCAGAAAGCGAGACATAACGGGTTGTTAGGCGAGCTTTCGAGCACCGCGCAACGCAGCGATTGGCGTGCGCAGGCATTTATCGACGCTTCGTTACTTGATCTTGGCTTCCTTGTACATTACATGCTTGCGAACGACCGGATCGTACTTCTTGAATTCAAGCTTGTCCGGGGTATTCCGCTTGTTCTTGGCGGTGGTGTAGAAGTGGCCGGTACCGGCGCTGGACACCAACTTGATCTTGTCACGCATGGACCTAACTCCCGTTAAATGCGCTCACCGCGCTTGCGAATTTCGGAAAGCACCGTGTCGATGCCTTTCTTGTCGATGATCCGCATACCCTTGGAGGAAACGCGCAGCTTGACGAAGCGCTTCTCGGCTTCCACCCAGAAACGGTGGGTGTGAAGATTGGGCACGAAACGGCGACGCGTCTTGCGCTGGGAGTGCGATACGTTGTTACCAGTCACCGGACGCTTGCCGGTAACCTGACATACTTTGGACATTGGAGCCTCCAACCGCTGGGCGAGTTGTTCAAAACCTGTCGGGCAAACCGGGAAGAGAGAATGGCAGGTAACCGCCTTCCGCCCCTTAATTAACCCAAGGAAGTCAAAGGGCGTACGTTATACCAGAGCCCCGGCGTCTCGGCAAGCGAGGAAAGCCCGATTGCCCCGAAACGCGGCGATTCTAGCGATTCTTGTCGCCGGCGCCCATGGTTTCCCTTACAGCCAGCCGCGTTCGGCGAACGACACCACCTCGCCGTCGCCGACCACGAAGTGATCGAGCACGCGAATCTCGAACAGCTCCAGCGCCTGCTTCAGACGTTCGGTGATGCGCCGGTCGGCGTCGCTGGGCTCGGCGACGCCCGACGGATGATTGTGGGCGAAGATCAGCGCCCCGGCGCCCAGCTCCAGCGCCCGCTTGGCCACCTCGCGTGGGTAGACCGAGGCGCTGTCCAGCGTGCCGCGGAACAGCGACTCGAAGCGGATCACCCGATGCTGGGTATCGAGGAACAGCGCGGCGAACTCCTCATGTCCCAGGTGGCGCATCTGCGACGCCAGGTAGGCCCTGACCAGCGTCGGCGAGGTCAGCGCCCCGCCGCGCTCGAGCTGGCTGGCCAGGTGGCGGCGCGACAGTTCGAGCACCGCCTGCAGCTGCACGTACTTGGCCTCGCCCAGGCCGTGCTCGGCGCAGAAGCGCTCGCGGTCGGCCTCGAGCAGCGGCCGCAGACCGCCGAAGGAACCGAGCAGGTCGCGGGCCAGGTCCACCGCCGAGCGCCCCTTGACGCCCACGCGCAGGAATATCGCCAACAGCTCGGCATCGCTGAGCGACTGCGAGCCGAGACTCATGAGCTTTTCGCGCGGCCGCTCACCTTCCGGCCAGTGTCGGATTGCCATGCATCACCCGCGAGTCAAAGAAGGCGGTGGGCTGCACGCTGACCGCGGCGCGCCCATGAAAAGCGAGACAAGTCGTCAAGCGAGAGCCCTCAGGGCGGTCGTCATCGCCAACGGCTCGTCGAGGTCGTTCAGGGTATAGGTACTGGGCGGTAAACAGCGGCGATCGGGTATCGATGTCATGACAGGCTCTTGTCGTTGGTTGTCAGGGCGTGGGCGAGTAACGCGCTCGCTCATGGCCGGCCGGTAGTGTCAGTGTATCAGCGAATTTGCATACGTGGTCCTGCCGACATGCCGCCAAGTCAAGGCGGCCCGACTATCGACCAAGGTCTCATCGCGCCTGCTGCCAATCCAACTACCATACTAGTTATATCAGGCAGCCGAAGACCATCGCCATGACGCCGTCGTTACTCGCGCTCTGGGAAGAACAGCCGGAAAGCAACGTCCGCCAGCGCCTTTATGCAGTGCTGCGTCAATCGATCATTCGCATGACGCTGGCGCCCGGTCAGGCGCTCTCCGAGAAGGAGATCGCCGAGACCTTCGCCGTCAGCCGCCAGCCGGTGCGCGAAGCGTTCATCCGGCTATCCGAGGCCGGCCTGGTGGAAGTACGTCCGCAGCGCGGCACTTATGTAGTGCCCATCTCGCAGGCCGCGGTCATGGAGGCGCGCTTCGTACGCGAGGCGCTCGAGGCGGCGGTTGCCCGCTCGGCCGCCGAACAAGGCCTGAGCAAGGCGGTACTCGACGAACTCCGCGAACTGATCGTGCGCCAGAAACGCTGTACCGACAGCGACGATCACGACCGCTTCTATCGCCTCGACGAAGCCTTTCATCGCACGCTGTCGCTGGGCGCTGGCCACGACGCTGCCTGGGGCGTCACCCAGGAGGTCAAGGCCCAACTGGACCGGGTGCGCTATCTGAGCGTGCCGGACGCCACGCCGATCGCCACGCTGATCGAACAGCACACCGCGATCCTCGACAGTGTCGCCGCAGGCGATGCCGATGCGGCCGAGCGCGCGGTCAAGGCGCACATGCGCGAGATCCTGCGCTCGCTGCCCGAACTCATCGCGCGCCATCCCGGTTTGTTCGACGCCGCCAGCGCCCCACTTTTCGCCACCGGGGACCCGGCATGACGATTCGCGACGCCGAAATCTGGTGGTGCTGATGCTGGTGGCGTACATCCCCGCGCTGTCGCTGTGGCTCCCCAACCTGCTGCTCGGGGAGTGACCGATCCTGTGCCGGCCACCGGCGCTCGCGGCGCCGGGGCCATTCCGACCAACCTCGAATCCTCGATGGAGTAGCGAATCCATGGAACACACCTGGCGCTGGTTCGGCCCCAGCGACCCCATCAGCCTGGCCGATGTCCGCCAGACGGGCGCCACCGGCATCGTCACCGCACTGCATGAGATCGCCAACGGCGAGACCTGGCCGGAAGCCGCGATCGCCGAACGCAAGGCGCTGATCGAGGCCGCCGGCCTCGCCTGGTCGGTGGTCGAGAGCGTGCCGGTCCACGAAAACATCAAGCAGCGCCGCGGCGACTGCGAGTGCTATATCGCGCGCTACCAGCAGACGCTGCGCAACCTGGCGGCCTGCGGCATCGACGTGGTGTGCTACAACTTCATGCCGGTGCTCGACTGGACGCGCACCGACCTGGCCTGGCCGCTGCCCGGCGGCGGTACCGCGCTGCGCTTCGAGCAGACCGCGTTCGCCGCCTTCGACCTGTACCTGCTAAAGCGCCCCGGGGCCGAGCGCGACTACAGCGACGCCGAACGCGCCGACGCGCGCCACCATCTCGATGGCCTCGACGACACGGCGCGCCGGCGACTGGTCGATACCCTCATCGCCGGGCTGCCCGGCGCCGAGGAGCACTACACCCTGGCGCGCTTTCGCCAGGCGATCGCCGACTACGCCACGATCGATGCCGTTCGGTTGCGCGACAACCTGGGCCACTTCCTGCGCGCCATCGTGCCGGTGGCCGAAGAGGTCGGCATCCGGCTGGCCATCCACCCCGACGATCCGCCCCGCTCGCTGTTCGGCCTGCCGCGGGTGGTCTCGACCCCCGACGACGCCCAGTGGCTGCTCGACGCCGCGCCCAGCCCGGCCAACGGCCTGACCTTCTGCACCGGTTCCTATGGCGTCAGTGCGGCGATCGATCTGGTGGCGATGGGCGAGCGTTTCGCCTCGCGCATCTATTTCGCCCACCTGCGCGCCACCCGCCGCGAGTCCGACCCACGGACCTTTCACGAGGCGGCGCACCTCGGCGGCGACGTCGACATGGTCGGGGTGATCAAGACGCTAATCGACGAGGAGCGCCGCCGCGAGCGCGACGGCGGGCCGCGCCTGCCGCTGCGCCCCGACCACGGCCACCACTTGCTCGACGACCTGCACAGAGACACGCGCCCCGGCTATCCGCTGATCGGCCGCCTCAAGGGCCTCGCCGAGCTGCGTGGCGTCGAGACCGCGGTCCGCCGGTTGACACGCTAACCGCCCGCGGCCGGCTGACGGGCGATGACGCAAAGCCCCCGGCAGGATGATAAAATCGAATCCCGAACGTTCCAGGGGTGAACCGTCATGTCACAGCTGGCCGCCACGCCATTGATCGGCAAGCGCATCCTGCTCGGCATCAGCGCCGGCATTGCCGCCTACAAGAGCGCCGTGCTCGCGCGCCTTTTGAAGAAGGCCGGCGCCGAGGTGCGCGTGGTGATGACCGAGGGCGCCCAGGCCTTCATCGCCCCGCTGACCCTGCAGGCGCTGACCGGCGAGAGCGTGCGCACCTCGCTGCTCGACCCCGAGGCGGAAGCCGGCATGGGCCATATCGAGCTGGCGCGCTGGGCCGAGCTTATCCTGATCGCCCCGGCCACCGCCGACCTGATGGCGCGGCTCGCCCATGGCCACGCCGACGACCTGCTGACCACGCTGTGTCTGGCCACCCACGCCGAATGCGTCATGGCACCGGCGATGAACCAGGCGATGTGGGGCCACCCGGCGACCCGCGACAATGCCCGTCGCCTCGAGGGCTACGGCTGGCGATTGCTGGGTCCCGATTCCGGCGACCAGGCCTGCGGCGACGTCGGCGCCGGGCGCATGCTCGAGCCCGAGGCGATCGTCGCCGGGCTTTCTGTAACGCCCGGGGCCGCGTCTGCCATGGCGCCCGAAGACGCGCCTCTTTCCATGGCGCCCGAAGACGCGCCTCTTTCCATGGCGCCCGAAGACGCGCCGAGCGCATCCGAATCATCGCCGCAGGCCGACGACGCCCGCGGGCTGACGGTGACCATTACCGCCGGGCCGACTCGCGAAGCCCTCGATCCGGTGCGCTATCTCTCCAACCACAGCTCGGGCAAGATGGGCTATGCGCTGGCCGCCGCGGCCGCGAATCGCGGCGCCCGCGTGCGCCTGATCAGTGGCCCGGTGGCGCTCGCCACGCCGGCCGGCGTGGAGCGCATCGATGTGACTTCGGCCGACGAGATGCTCGCGGCGGCCCGCCAGGCGGCCGGCGACAGCGCCATCTTCATCGGCTGCGCGGCGGTCGCCGACTACCGCGCCGAACAGATCGCCGCGCACAAGCTCAAGAAGAGCGCCAACGATGACGGGATGACCCTGAAACTGGTCAGGAACCCCGACATCATTGCCCTGATCGCCGAGGCTCGTATTAACGCCAGTGTTAGCGAAAGCGCCGCCGCCAGCCCACGGCCGTTCATGGTCGGTTTCGCCGCCGAGACCCGCGATCTCGAGAGCTACGCCCGCGACAAGCTCGAGCGCAAGAACCTCGACATGATCGTCGCCAACGACGTCTCGCAAGCCGGGCTCGGCTTCGGCGCCGACGACAACGCCGCGCTGGTGCTGTGGCGCAATGCCGCCGTCGAGCCCGGGCGCGCCGAGCTGCCGGCGCAGAGCAAGGCCCGCCTGGCCGAGGCGGTGATCGACCAGGCGCTGCGCGGTTATCGTGCAATGCGCTCCGGCCCATCGACCGCAGAAGTTCCGCCCGCCGCGCCGCAACAGGATCCCCAATGAGCGATACAACCCTCGATACAGTCAGCGATACCGCCGTCACCGATACTGCCAACCCCGAGCCGCTGCGTCGCCAGCCGCAGTTGGCGGTCAAGATCCTCGACGAGCGGGTACGCGACTACCCGCTGCCGCACTACGCTACCCAGGGCAGCGCCGGCATGGACCTGCGCGCGCTGCTCGATGCGCCGCTGACGCTGGCGCCCGGCGCCTGCGAGCTGGTGCGCACCGGGCTCGCCGCGCACATTGCCGACCCGGGCCTGGCGGGAATGATCCTGCCGCGCTCGGGACTGGGCCACAAGCACGGCATCGTGCTCGGCAACCTGGTCGGATTGATCGACTCCGATTACCAGGGCGAGCTGCTGATCTCGGTGTGGAACCGCGGCCAGACGCCGTTTACCCTCGAACCCGGCGAACGCCTGGCCCAGTTCGTGCTGGTCCCGGTCGTTCAGGCCGAGATCGAGATCGTCGAAGACTTCGCCGCCAGCCAGCGCGGCACCGGCGGCTTCGGCCACTCCGGCCGCCGCTAGGCGGCACCTCGACACACGCTGACCAACGAGCCAACTAGACTGGAGGCAGCCGCCAACTGGCCGTTTCCCGTCGTCTACCAAGGAGGGACCCCATGAGCGAGATTACCCCGTCCATCTTCCGCGCCTACGATATCCGCGGGATCGTCGATGACACCCTGACCGAGCAATCCGTCGAGCTGATCGGCCGGGCGATCGGCAGTGAGGCCGCCGAGCGCGGCGAGCGCTCGGTGATCGTCGCCCGCGACGGCCGGCACTCCGGTCAGCGCTTGCAGGCGGCGCTGATCAAGGGCCTGACCGCCGCCGGCCGCGATGTCGTCAATATCGGCATGGTGCCCACCCCGGTGCTCTACTACGCCACCAACACGCTGGGCGACGGCACCTCGGGGGTGATGGTCACCGGCAGCCACAATCCGCCGGACTACAACGGCTTCAAGGTCGTGCTGGGCGGCGAGACGCTCTCCGGCGAGGCGATCACCGCGCTCTACCAGCGCATCGCCGACGACGACTTCGCCAGCGGCGAGGGCCGGGTCCGCGAGCAGGACGTGGGCGAGGCCTATCTGGACCGGATCATCGGCGACGTCACCCTGAGCGGCAAGATCAAGGCAGTGGTCGACTGCGGCAATGGCGTGGCCGGCACGCTGGGGCCCACGCTGATCGAGCGCCTGGGCGCCGAGACCGTGCCGCTGTTCGCCGATGTCGACGGCGACTTTCCCAACCACCATCCCGATCCCGGCAAGCTCGAGAACCTCCAGGACCTGATCCGCACCGTCAAGGAAACCGGCGCCGACATCGGGCTGGCCTTCGACGGCGACGGCGACCGGCTCGGCGTGGTCACGCCCAAGGGCGAGGTGATCTACCCCGACCGCCTGATGATGGCCTTCGCCGAGGACATGCTCGAGCGCAACCCCGGCGCGCGGGTGATCTTCGACGTCAAGTGCACCGGCAACCTGGCCAAGGTGATCGAAGAGGCCGGCGGCACCCCCGAGATGTGGCGCACCGGACACTCGCTGATCAAGGGCCGGATGAAGGAGACCGGCGCGGCACTGGCCGGCGAGATGAGCGGTCACATCTTCTTCAAGGAGCGCTGGTACGGCTTCGACGACGGCCTCTACGGCGCGGCGCGGCTGCTCGAGATCCTCTCCAAGCAGCAAGACGATGCCGACACGTTCTTCCATCGCTTCCCGCAGGATCTGGGCACTCCGGAACTCAACGTCCACGTCACCGACGACAACAAGTTCGCCATCGTCGAGCAACTGGCCCGCGAGGGCGACTTCGGTGACGACGGCGTCAAGACCACCCTCGACGGCATCCGCGTCGACTACGCCGACGGCTGGGGGCTGTGCCGCGCCTCCAACACCACGCCGGTGCTGGTGCTGCGCTTCGAAGGCAAGACTCAGGAGTCCCTGGAGCGCGTCCAGGCGCGCTTTCGCGACGCCCTCAAGCAGGTCGTCCCCGACGCCGAACTGCCCTTCTGAGCCGGCTCTCCGAGCACTGTCCCCAAGAACCGGGCCCGCGCCGCCGCCGGCAGCGCGGGCCGATCCAACCGATGGAGAATCGCCGATGAGCGAACACCCCCGGGACCCGCGCCAGGTGGTCGAGGTCCTGTCCGAAGCGCTGCCCTACATCCAGCGCTTTTCCGGCAAGACCGTGGTCGTCAAGTACGGCGGCAACGCCATGACCGAACAGACCCTGGTCGACTCCTTCGCCCGCGACATGGTGCTGATGAAGGAGGTCGGCATCAATCCGGTGGTGGTGCATGGCGGTGGCCCGCAGATCGGCGAGCTGCTCGGCAAGCTCAAGATCGAGTCGCGCTTCGTGGGCGGCATGCGCGTGACCGACGCCGAAACCATGGACGTCGTGGAAATGGTCCTCGGCGGGCTGGTCAACAAGGGCATCGTCAACCTGATCAACCAGTGCGGCGGCAAGGCGATCGGCCTGACCGGCAAGGATGGCGGCCAGATTCGCGCCCGCCAGCTCAAGGTCGAGCAGCACAGCGCGGAGATGCGCGTGCCCGAGATCATCGACATCGGGCATGTCGGCGAGGTCGAGCACGTCTCCACCGAACTGATCGAGATGCTCACCGCCCGCGATTTCATCCCGGTGATCGCGCCGATCGGCGTCGACGCCCAGGGTCGCAGCTACAACATCAACGCCGACCTGGTGGCCGGCAAGATCGCCGAGGCGCTGAATGCCGAGAAGCTGATGCTGCTGACCAACGTCGCCGGGCTGATGAACGCCGCCGGCGAGGTATTGACCGGGCTGTCCACCACCCAGGTCGACGCGTTGATCAGTGACGGCACCATCCATGGCGGGATGCTGCCCAAGATTCGCTGTGCGCTGGAGGCCGTCAAGGGCGGCGTGGCCAGTTCGCACATCGTCGATGGCCGGGTGCCCCACGCCACCCTGCTGGAGATCTTCACCAACGCCGGGGTCGGTACGCTGATCACCGATGCGACGAACCAGGAATAGGGCATACACGACCTTTGCGGTTTGCCCCGGCAAGGAGCCGCCAGTAGGATTAGCGTAACCATAAAATATTATTAGAAGAACGACATGACGCAGGCGACAACCAAGCAGAGCCGCCGGGAGCAGATTCTCCAGGCGCTGGCGCTGATGCTCGAGGAAGACAGCGGCAAGCGTATCACCACGGCATCGCTGGCCCGCCAGGTCGGCGTTTCCGAGGCCGCCCTCTACCGCCATTTCCCCAGCAAGGCGCGCATGTTCGAGGGGCTGATCGAATTCATCGAGGCCACGCTGTTCGAGCGCATCCGCCGGATACTCGACGAAACGCCCGAGGCGCTGCCGCGCTGCCAGCACATCCTGATGCTGTTGCTGGGCTTCGCCGAGAAGAACCCGGGCCTGTGCCGGCTACTCAACGGCGACGCCCTGACCGGCGAGACCGCCCGCTTGCGAGTGCGCATGGGCCAGCTGTTCGAACGCCTCGAGACCCAGCTCAAGCAGATCCTTCGCGAGGCCGAGATCCACGAAGGGCTGCGCCCGGTGCTGCCGGTCTCTTCGGCCGCCAACGTGCTGCTGGCCTATGCCGAGGGGCGCATCGGCCAGTACGTGCGCAGCGATTTCAAGCGCCTGCCGACCAGCCACTGGGACGAGCATTGGCCGTTGCTATCGCGCGACCTGCTGGTTGCCGTGACCCAGGCCAGCCGCGCCTAGCCGGCCGCGCCTAGCCGGCTTCAAGCAACGCCCTGCCCGTCGTGGCAGGGCGTTGCGGCCCGGGTCTAGAGCATGTTGCGCAGCACGAAGTGCAGGATGCCGCCGTGACGATAGTACTCCAGCTCGTTGGCGGTATCGATGCGGCACTTGGCGTCGAGCGTCTTCTCGCCCTTGCTTGATGCGATGGTCACCTTGACGGTGCCGCCCGGCTCCAACTCGCCGAGGCCCTCGATGGAAAACGATTCGTCACCGGTCAGGCCCAGCGACTTGCGGTCCTCGCCCTCGGGGAACTGCAGCGGCAGCACGCCCATGCCGATCAGGTTGGAGCGGTGGATGCGCTCGTAGGATTCGGCGATTACCGCGCGCACGCCGAGCAGCAGCGTGCCCTTGGCCGCCCAGTCGCGACTCGAGCCGGTGCCGTATTCCTTGCCGGCGACCACCACCAACGGCTTGCTCTCCTCGGCATACTTCATTGCCGCATCGTAGATCGCCAGCTGCTCGCCGGACGGCACGTGACGCGTGTAGCCGCCCTCGACGTTGTCGAGCATCTCGTTTCTGATGCGCACGTTGGCGAAGGTGCCGCGCATCATCACCTCATGATTGCCGCGCCGCGAGCCGTAGGAGTTGAAATCCTTGGGCGCCACGCCGTGCTCCTGCAGGTAGCGACCCGCCGGGCTGTCGGGCTTGATCGCGCCGGCCGGCGAGATGTGGTCGGTGGTCACCGAATCGCCGAGCATCGCCAGCACGCGGGCGTCCTTGACGTCCTCGACCGGCTCGGGTTCCTTGCCCATGCCCTCGAAGAACGGCGGATGCTGGATGTAAGTGGAATCCTTGGACCACTCGTAGACCTTGCTCTCGGGAATCTTCAGCGATTTCCAGGCTTCGTCGCCATCGAACACCTCGGCGTATTCCTTGCGGAACATGTCGGTGCGCACCCGCTCGACCGCCTCGGCGATCTCGGCCTGCGACGGCCAGATGTCCTTGAGATAGACCGGCTGACCATCCTTGCCGGTGCCCAGCGGCTCCTTGGACAGATCGAGGCGCACGTTGCCGGCCAGCGCGTAGGCTACCACCAGGGGCGGCGAGGCCAGCCAGTTGGTCTTGACCAGCGGGTGCACGCGGCCTTCGAAGTTACGATTGCCCGAGAGTACCGAGGCCACGGTCAGGTCGCCGGCGTCGATGGCCTTCTCGACCGACTCGGGCAGCGGCCCGGAATTGCCGATGCAGGTGGTGCAGCCATAGCCGACCAGGTTGAAGCCGAGTTCGTTGAGGTCGTCCTGGACACCGCCCGCCGCCAGGTAATCGGTGACCACCTTGGACCCGGGCGCCAGCGAGGTCTTGACCCACGGCTTGGTGGCCAGGCCCTTCTCGACCGCCTTGCGCGCCAGCAGGCCGGCGGCCAGCATTACGCTGGGGTTGGAGGTATTGGTGCAGGAGGTGATCGCGGCGATCACCACGGCGCCCGGGTTGAGCTTGAAGCGCTCGCCGTCGATCTCGCAGTCCTGGCTGTCGCTGTGCTCGTAGTGGCGATGGCTGTCGTGCAGTTCGACGTCGTCGACGGCGTGACCGCCCTCGGAATTCCACTTGGCTTGGTCCTCGGCGGGGGCGTCCGGTGCTTCGGATGCCATGAGCTTCTCGAAGGTCGCCTTCATGTCGGTGAGCGCGACTCGGTCCTGGGGGCGCTTGGGGCCGGCCAGGCTGGCTTCGACATCGTCCATGTCGAGCTGCAGGGTATCGGAGTAGATCGGCTCGTGGCCCGGCTCGCGCCACATGCCCTGAGCCTTGGCGTAGGCCTCGACCAGTTCGATCTGGGCGTCCTCGCGGCCGGTCAGGCGCAGGTAATCCAGGGTCTGCTCGTCGACCGGGAAGAAGCCGCAGGTGGCACCGTATTCGGGGGCCATGTTGGCGATCGTCGCGCGGTCGGCGACCGGCATGTCCTTGAGGCCGTCGCCGTAGAATTCGACGAACTTGCCGACCACGCCCTTCCGGCGCAGCATCTGGGTCACCGTCAGCACCAGATCGGTGGCGGTAATGCCTTCGCGCAGCTTGCCGGAGATCTTGAAGCCGATCACTTCGGGGATCAGCATCGACACCGGCTGGCCGAGCATCGCCGCTTCGGCCTCGATGCCGCCGACGCCCCAGCCGAGTACGCCCAGGCCATTGATCATCGTGGTGTGGGAATCGGTACCGACCAGCGTGTCGGGATAGGCGAAGGTCTTGCCGCCCTCGTCCTTGGTCCACACCGTTCGGCCCAGGTACTCGAGATTGACCTGGTGGCAGATACCGGTGCCCGGCGGCACCACGCGGAAGTTGTCGAAGGCCTGCTGCCCCCAGCGCAGGAATTCGTAACGCTCGAGGTTACGCTCCATCTCGATGGCGACGTTGTCCTTGAACGACGAGGGATCGCCGAAGCGATCGACCATCACCGAGTGGTCGATGACCAGGTCGACGGGGGACAGCGGGTTGATGCGCGCCGGGTCTTCGCCGAGGCGCTCCACGGCGTCGCGCATCGAGGCCAGGTCGACGACTCCGGGCACCCCGGTGAAGTCCTGCATCAGCACCCGCGCGGGGCGGTAGCCGATCTCGCGGGTCGAGCGCGCCGCCTGCTGCCAGTCGACCAGCGCCTGCATGTCTTCGGTCGAGACGCTGTCGGTATCGGCAAAGCGCAGCTGGTTCTCGAGCAGGACCTTGAGCGTGAAGGGCAGGCGATCGATGTTGCCGAGCGCCTTAGCGGCCTTGGGCAGACTGTAATAGTGATAGGTGTTCCCTCCGGCCTCGAGGGAACTCAGGGTATTCGGCGTGTTTTCGGCGCTCATGGACTCTCCTCCTTAATACCAAGCGGGGCTAGCACGTCACCATCGACGGGTGCGGCTGGCTGGTGTGGCGACGTATCCTTGGCCACCCTGCGTGGCACTGAACAGCGCCGTTGCGACTGGCCGATGCCGCTTGCCCGAATGTCAGGTTCTTGAATGACGTACCCAGATACTACGCTTGAGACAGCGATTGTCGACACATCCTGTTGATTATTGCTGATCATCACCTTGTCATGATAGGCGCTGAATTCAACCGCCAGCCAGCGTTCGAGCCAGGCGACCGCGCTGGCAGAGACGCGCATGGCGCCGGGTTGGTCATTCACCCTTGAAAGCGTCTGCAACGATACCCATATCGTTGCTCACCAAGGCGTCACGCAAGCGAGTCGCGCCATGCACGAAGCAATGCTTGCCTCACGACCGGTCAGCTGCCCGTATTGCGGCACGCCGTTCGAATTGCTGGTCGATGGCAGCCAAGGCAGCCATTCCACCTGGGAGGACTGCCCGCGCTGTTGCGCACCGATTCAGGTCAGCGTCGACGTGGCGGAGCCGGACGGCAGCGTGCAGGCCGTGACGCTGGCGCGCGACGACGATGTTCTCTAAGCGGACGCTGTTTGTCCGCGATTCCGTCATCCCTCCATGGCGAGGGCGGATATGCAAAGACGCTTTCGATAGATATTGACTATGCCTGCCATTGGCGTTAACTAATTGGCAGACAAGAGGTGCGACTTTAGTCTAGTCCGTTATCTTTTCAAACCCCTCTAACCTCGAAGGACTAACCTCAAGGAGAAGTTGCATGAGCGTATTGGTTGGACGTCAGGCACCGGATTTCGAAGCGGCAGCAGTCCTCGGCGACGGCACCATCGTCGAGAACTTCAAGCTGTCCGACAGCCACGGCAAGCTGCGCGTGCTGTTCTTCTGGCCGCTGGATTTCACCTTCGTTTGCCCGTCCGAAATCATCGCCCACGACAACCGTCTGGCACAGTTCAAGGAGCTGGGCGTCGAGGTGATCGGTGCGTCCATCGATTCCCAGTTCTCGCATTACGCCTGGCGCAAGACCTCGCCGGATGCGGGCGGTATCGGCGAAGTCGGCTTCCCGATCGTCGCCGACGTCAAGCACGAGATCGTTCAGGCCTACGGCATCGAGCATCCGGAAGCTGGCGTCGCCATGCGCGCCTCCTTCCTGATCGATGCCAACGGCGTCGTTCAGCACCAGACCGTCAACAACCTGCCGCTGGGCCGTAACGTCGACGAGATGCTGCGCATGGTCAAGGCGCTGCAGCACCACGAGAAGCACGGCGAAGTCTGCCCGGCCGGTTGGGACGAAGGCAAGGAAGGCATGAAGGACACCGCGGAAGGCGTTGCCAAGTACCTCGGCACCCATTCCACGAACCTGTAAGCCTTCACGGCTTCATGGGGCGGCCGAGGGCCGCCCTTTTGCCGTCTGGGCTGCGCCCGACGCTGCCAATGCGAAGGCGAAGCCAGTCAACGAGCGGTGCCGTCGTCCGGCGGCGCCTTGCGTGAGAGGATCAATTCATGAGTGAAGTGCGACACGAGCGCCTGATCATCCTCGGCTCCGGCCCGGCCGGTTACAGCGCGGCCGTCTACGCGGCGCGCGCCAACCTGAAGCCGCTGCTGATCACCGGCATGGAAGCGGGCGGTCAGTTGACCACCACCACCGACGTCGACAACTGGCCGGGCGACGCCGACGGGGTCCAGGGTCCCGAACTGATGGAGCGCATGCGCAAGCACGCCGAGCGCTTCGATACCGAGGTACTGTTCGATCACATCGACGAGGTGGAGCTGCGTCATAAGCCCTTCACGCTCAAGGGCAGCAATGGCACCTATACCTGCGACGCGTTGATCGTCGCCACCGGTGCCAGCGCCCGCTACCTGGGCTTGCCCTCCGAGCAGCGATTCATGGGCCAGGGCGTGTCGGCGTGCGCCACCTGCGACGGGTTCTTCTACCGCAATCAGCAAGTCATCGTGGTGGGCGGCGGCAACACCGCCGTGGAAGAGGCACTGTACCTTTCCAACATCGCTTCCACGGTGACGCTGGTCCATCGCCGCGACAGCCTGCGCGGCGAGAAGATCCTGCAGGACAAGCTGTTCGAGAAGGTCGACACCGGCAACATCGCCGTCGAATGGAACCAGGTGGTCGAGGAAGTGCTGGGCGACAACACCGGGGTGACCGGGGTACGCCTGCGCTCGACCCTCGACGGCAGCCAGCGCGAGCTTTCCGCCCCGGGGGTGTTCATCGCCATCGGCCACACGCCCAACACCGGCATCTTCGAGGGCCAGCTGGAGATGGCCAATGGCTATATTCGGGTGCGTTCGGGGCTCGAGGGCAATGCCACCGCGACCAGCGTGCCCGGCGTGTTCGCCGCCGGCGACGTGATGGATCACGTCTATCGTCAGGCGATCACCTCGGCGGGCAGCGGCTGCATGGCGGCGCTGGACGTCGAGCGCTATCTTGAGGGGCTCGATTAGGAGGGGCTCGACTAGCCACGCGACGGCACCGGGCTTCGAAAGTCCTGCTGCGAAGCACCTGACCCCCGCCGGCTTGCCCGCGGGGGTGTCGCGTTTGCAGCAGCCGCTGGCATCAATCTCAATAATGCGGGGGGCGCTCGTCCGCGTCGCTGGTACCCGGTGCATCGAGCGCTGCAAGGGTCTGGTGCTGATCGCGCAGGCGCTGCTGCATCAGCGCGTTGACCCGCTCCAGGCGATCGAGTCGCTGAGCCTGGCCGGCGAGGGCCTGGTCGAGGGTGTCGAGCCAGTGCTCCTGATAGGCCAGGCGGCTCTCCAGCGCTTCGAGGCGCGCCTCCAGGCGGGTGAGCGTGTCATTTTCGATCATGCTAGAATCGCTCCGCTGTGTGTTGCCGTTCATCGCGACACCTTACCCTATGTTCGAAACCCATCGGCACTCGCCGACGTTTCGAATAATAGTTGAGCTTGGAATCATCGCGCTTCGCAACGATCGCTCTTCGAAGCACCGCCCGTCGCACGCGTGGCGTCAGGCCGTCATTGTCAGCACAACAAGAGAGTCCGAGGTCCATGAATCGAAAGGTATTGCTCCGCTGTAGTCTCATCAGTCTCCTGCTTGCCGCTCCCGCCCCGCTGTTGATTGCCCTGTTTGCATCGCTGGTCGACGGCGCCCTGACCGGGGCCCTCGAACAAGCGTTGACCCTGGATGGCATCGAGCGCATCTATGTCGCCAGTGCGGTGGCGGTGTTTCTGATCCTGCTGGTCGCCACCCTTGCCGTGCACAGCCTTACCCCCCAGCTCGTCAACCTTGCCGAGATCGAGAACGACGATCGCGAGATGGGCGAGGTGAAGTGGTTCAACGTCAACAAGGGCTACGGCTTCATCACCCGCGACAACGGGGAAGACGTGTTCGTGCACTTCCGGGCGATTCGCGGCAAGGGTCACCGGACCCTGGCCGAGGGTCAGAAGGTGCGCTATCACGTGATCAACAACGAGCGCGGCCTGCAGGCCGACGACGTGACCGTCATCACCTGAACGCGGCGCTCCCGCGTATGACCGGACGCCCCGGTCGGCTCGTGCCGGCCGGGGCGTTTGCGTGTCGATGCTACTGGCCGGAATCCGGCCAGGTAATGGCACCCTCGTGACCGTCGGGACAGACCTGCCAGAAACGATCGGGGTCGTCGCCCGGCTGCCAGCCGCCCAGCGAGCAGCGTACCTCGCAGGCCAGTGCGGCGACCGCCGCGCGGGCACAGTCGATATCGCGCGGCCAGGGGGTGGCGGCGCTGTCGAACCACAGGCTGGCGAAGCCGTCGGCGGCGTTCTCGACCAGCAGGATCGGCACCAGCGCGCCCTCGCGATGGCCTTGGCCGCGCCACTTGCGCTTGCCGGCGGGCACCAGCGGCGCGGCATCGAGTTGCGAGCCGAGCCAGGCATTGAGGCGTTCGAGCGAGGCGTCGGCCAGGTAGATCTCGATGTCGGGATAGCGTTGCATGGCGAACCTCAGGTGAACAGCCGTTTGATGATCGCTTCGTAGGCCTGGCTCAGGGTATCGAGATCGGCGGCGCGCACGCGTTCGTTGACCTTGTGGATGGTCGCGTTGAGCGGGCCGAGCTCGACCACCTGGCTGCCCAGCTGGGCGATGAAACGGCCATCCGAGGTGCCGCCGGCGGTCGACAGCGCCGGCGTCTCGCCGGTGGCGTCATTGACCCCGGCGAGCACCGCCTCGATCAGCTCGCCCCGGGCGGTCAGGAACGGTTCGCCGTTGAGCGTCCAGTCGAGCCGATAGTCGAGGCCGTGGGCGTCGAGAATCGCCTCGGCGCGTTCGCGCAGCTGCTGATGGGTGACCTCGGTGGAGTAGCGGAAATTGAACACCACTTCCAGTTCGCCGGGAATCACGTTGCTCGCGCCGGTGCCCGCGCGCAGGTTGGAGATCTGAAAACTGGTGGCGGGGAAGAAGGCGTTGCCGTCGTCCCAGTGTTCGCGGCACAGCGCATCCAGCGCCGGCGCCGTGGCGTGGATCGGATTGTGCGCCAGGTGCGGATAGGCGACATGGCCCTGCACGCCCTTGACGTGCAGCACGCCGCCCAGCGAACCGCGCCGGCCGTTCTTGACGGTGTCGCCGAGCCGCTCGCTGGACGAGGGCTCGCCGACGATGCAGTAATCCAGCCGTTCGTGGGCCTCGCGCAGGTGCTCGACCACCGCCCGGGTGCCGTCGATGGCGGGGCCCTCCTCGTCGGAGGTGATCAGAAACGCCAGCCGTCCCGGGTGCTCGGGGTGCGCGGCGACGAAGCGCTCCACCGCGGTGAGCATCGCCGCCAGACTGCCCTTCATGTCGGCGGCGCCGCGCCCGCACAGCTCGCCGGCCTCGTTGATGTACGGCTCGAACGGCGGCGTGTGCCACTGCGCCTCGGGGCCACTGGGCACCACGTCGGTGTGGCCGGCGAAGGCCAGCACCGGGCCGTGGTGGCCGCGCACCGCCCAGAAGTTATCGACATCGCCGAAGGCCAATCGCTGGATGCTGAAGCCGAGACGCTCGAGGCGCTCGATCATCAGCGCCTGGCAGCCGGCATCGTCGGGAGTCACCGAGACGCGGCGCATCAGCTCGATGGCCAGCTCCAGCGTCGCTGACAGGGGCTGGCGGGTCGCGGCAGTGGCGGACGTGGACATGGCGGTTCCGGATAGCGGCGGTTGGGGCGCCCGGTCGGGGCGCCACGGATCAATTGTGGGCATGCAGCGCTTCGTTGAGCGCCACGGCGCTCTTGTTGGTCAGGCATTCGACACGCCCGTTGAGCGAGTTGCGCCGCAGCAGCAGGTCGCTCTGGCCGGCCAGTTCGCGGGCCGCCAGCTTCTCGACTTCCTGGCCCTGATCGTCGAGTACCGCGACCTTGGTGCCGGCGGTGATGTACAGCCCGGCCTCGACGGTGCAGCGATCGCCCAGCGGGATGCCGATCCCGGCATTGGCGCCGATCAGGCAACCCTCGCCGACCTTGATGACGATGTTGCCGCCGCCGGACAGCGTACCCATGGTCGAGCAGCCGCCGCCGAGATCCGAGCCCTTGCCGATCATCACCCCCGCCGAGACGCGGCCTTCGATCATCCCCGGGCCTTCGGTGCCGGCGTTGAAATTGACGAAGCCCTCGTGCATCACCGTGGTGCCCTCGCCGAGGTAGGCGCCCAGGCGCACCCGCGCGCTGTCGCCGATGCGGATGCCCTTGGGCACCACGTAGTCGGTCATCTTGGGAAACTTGTCGACGCAGTCCACGGACAGCGGACGGCCCTCGAGACGTGCCTTGAGGCGCCGGGCGGGCAGCTCCTCGATGTCGATGGGGCCCTCGTTGGTCCAGGCGATGTTGCGCAGCAGGCCGAACATGCCGGTCAGGTCGATACCGTGCGGCTTGACCAGCCGGTGCGACAGCAGGTGCAGCTTGAGATACACCTCCGGCGCGCTCTCGGGCGGCTGATCGAGCGCGATGAAGGTCGCCACCAGGGGGCGCCGGCTGGCTGCCAGTGACGTGGCGAGCTCGGCCTGCTCGGCGTTGCCGGCGGCCTTGAGGGCCTCGGCCAGCTTGCCGCAATGCTCGGGCAGAAAGCTCACCACGGCGTTGCCGGCGGGGGCGTCGAGCGCCTCGCGGGCGGCCTCGGCCAGCGCGCTTTCCGGCTGGAACAGCGGCGCCGGGTAATAGACGTCGAGCCAGTCGCCCTGGGTGTTCTGGTTGCCGATTCCGAGTGCGAAACTCAGCATGCGATTCTCCTGAAGTCTCTTTGATAAGTGTCGTGAGTCGGTGCGCCCGGCCCTGCGGCGTCCGGCATTGCTGCGATCTAGGGTGCCGAGGCGTTCAGGCCGGCATAACCGTCGCGGGGCAGGCCGACCAGCAGCCGCTCGCCGGTGTCGAGCAGCGGGCGCTTGAGCAGTGTCGGCTGGGCGAGGATCAGCGCGCTGGCATGCTCGGCATCGCTGCGCGCCGCCTGTTGCTCGGCGGCGTCCAGGCCGCGCCAGGTGGTGCTGCGGGTGTTGAGCAGCGTGGCCAGATCAGCCATGGCCAGAAAGCGTGTCAGCCGCTCGCGGTCAAGACCGTCGTCGCGCAGGTCGTGATAGCGATAATCGATGCCCTGGGCGTCGAGGGCCTTGCGCGCCTTGCGGCAGCTGTCGCAGTTGTTGATGCCGTATAACGTGTTCATGGGCCGGGTCGGTCCTGATTCGAGAGCGGGTCGAACGTGTCGCTCGTGGGAAGCGTGGATGCGTCGGCGCCAGGGCAGGATTGTCTTGTCATGGGTGCCGTGGGGCGCGAAGCCACCGATTATAGGCAAGCCGTGGGGTTCCCCTCAAATGCGCCGGCCGTGCATGTCATGCCAGGAGCTGAGCGAAAATTCGGCTCAAGTACGAGTCGCCATCGCGAAGCGTGGCAGAAGCGTGCCCCGATTCGTTTTTTCCATGCCAATCCAGACGCAATACACCGCGTTTGATCATGTCTTCGGCTAGTTCCATTTCCTTATCGGTCGGCGAAGAGCCTTTCCAGCGCCCCAGCGGCGACTTATCGCGTAGTAGGATGAATGAATGGATGGACCACTTTCGCTCCGTCCGGCCTTGCAGTTGTTTTGCCAGCTCGACGAGCTGGCCACTGGTGGCGACACGCACCTTGTCGTTCATGCCATCTACACCCTTCAGGCCGAGATCGTCCTCCTTGACGATGCCGGTCTGGCCCTTGGGGTCGAACAGGGCCAGCGTGGTTCTGTTGGCCTTGTCATCGACGATCCAGAGCACGAAATCGGGATAGAAAACGCGGGTTTCGCCTTCCAGATAGATGCCGATCGAGCGCAGCGACTCGACGTTGCGCATCAGGTAAAACTCGCGATGGTCGCGGGGATAGTTGACGTCGATGAACGCCAGGATGTCGCGAAGGAATTTGCGCTCGCCCGCGTTGAGGCTGTCCGGCGATATGCCGATACGCTTGAGTTTATGCTTCTTGAGTAGCGTATCGGCGGCTTCGCCGAGTAGCGGCTCGTATATATGGTAATCGCCTTGGGCTTCCTCGAGATCGAGCTGAATCTGCTGGTTCAGTGAGGCATCGTTCTCGAAGGCGACCTTCTGCGTCTGGTCCGCGAACTCATAAGTCAGGGTGTAGCGATCGATAAAATCGCCGCGCGCGTCCGGCGCATTCTGGCGTACGGTCTCAAAACGATACTGACGCCTGTCGATGTCATAACGCACCTTGTGGAACATCTTTTCCAGCAAATCGCGCTGCACCTCTTCCAGCAGGCGCTCGATGACCGGCCAGTTGCGCTCGCTCAGTGGCTGGTCGTAAAGCACTTCCTTGGTCGGCGCGAGCAGCGCCGCCAGGGTAAGAGGCTGGCTGGCGCCGTCATGGTTCACATACAGCTGCACACGTTGCTGGCTACACCAGATCCGCAGGCGGGTTTGCAGCCAATCGCTGGAGACGAACAGCGCCTGGTCCGCGAGGCACGCTTTCAGGCTAGCCACCAGGTTGTGGCCCGGTTGGCTGCGGTCCGCACGGTAATCGAGGCTGAAACCGGGGTTGGCCAGCCGGCCGCTGAATACATCGCCTTGCTGCGTTCCGTCTCGCTGAAATCCGTCTTGCTGAAACCCGCCTTGCTGAAATCCGTCTCGCTGAAAATAGTGCCAATGCCATTCATGCGTCGCGGCGTTCAGCGTGATGCGCAAGGGCGAATCGAAATCGGCACGTCCTACCTTGAAGGTATGCAGCTTGTGTTGATACTCGGTGAACGCCAACGGCGCACGTTTTTGCTTGTGCGTGCCCACCTGCACGACGGCGGGCTTCACCTCGAGGCTGTAAGGCCCGGCAATCGCCGGCAGGTCTTTTTCCAGTGCTTTGAGAAAGACTTCCAGCCATGACCGGTTGAGGCTGTAGACGTTCAAGGTCTCCAGGCGGCGCAGTTGGCTATCCGGCGTATCGTCCGCCACCAGCGCCGCATAATCGGTGCAGTGTTCTTGATGGCGACGCTTGCCATCCCCGCGCAGGCCTTTCAGGCGCACGCCACGCCCGAAGATCTGGATGATCTTGTTGCCCTTGCTCGAGCCGAGGTTGATCAGACCGATGATCGATACCCGAAAGCAGTTCCAGCCCTCGGCGAACTTGCGGCTGCCGACCAGCACATTGATCGGCGAGCCCACGTCATCGATGGCGTCGAAGTGATAGCGCGCATTGACGATCGGCGCCTTGCTCAATGTCACCCGCGGCTCGCCATTGGCGTCATGCAACTGCGGGTGCGCCTCACACTCCTTGAAGAACTTGTCGCCGTTGCCGACGTTGATCAACCCCCAGTATTGACCATCGCCCCAGGACAGCCAGATCTCATCGGCCACGCCCGGCGAGCGGGTCAGGGTCAGCTTGCCGCTGTGCTGGTCGTTGAAGATGGGGGAATAGGCCTCGCGATCGGTGGCATCGAGATGCGCGAGCCAGACCACGAAGCGGCGAATGTCCGAAACCTCGTCCTTGGCGGTGCCTTCCTTTCTGGGGTCTTCCACCGTATTGCCCATGTAGGCCAGCAGCGGCTTGTCGGGGAAATGCCCGGCGAAGGGCAGCTCGCCGGCGCCATGCGCCTGGCTGACGGTCAAGTGCTCATGCGCGGTGAGTTTTTCACGCAGGGTATCGAAGGTGCTGGCGAAGAAGGCGGCATCGCCCTTGCCGGTATCGGCGAAGCGATCGTCGGCCAGGCTCTGCAGGGCGTAGTCCTTGCCGTAGCCATCCTTGAAGAAGCGGTAATAGTTGTAGTCGTAGACGATCTGTTCTTCGTAGTCGCGCACATGCGTATCGCTGATACCGTGATAGGTTGCCGAGTATTCGAACAGAAAAGCGTTATCCGGCTTGAGCAGTTCCTGACGCAGTTGCTTGAAGGCGCCGACCTCCTTGCCGCCGCTGGCCAGGCCGATATGGCCCTCATCCACCAAGATCAGGCGGAACAGCCGGGTGCTGTCCGGCATGTTGAAGAAACCGGGTTCCTTGTTGAGTAGCGCGCCGGTGGTGGCGACCGTGAGCTTGATGCGGTTGTTGTACAGGCGGTTCAGCTGGCGGACCACTTCGCCCAGCTCGCGCTCATGCTGCTCGATCAGGTTGACGCCCGGCGTGGTCAGGATGATCTGCAACTCGTCGAAGGCTGCGCCGCCGCCAATGTGTGCGATGTATTGCAGAATATTGAGATGCATCAGCAGCGTCTTGCCGCTGCCGGTGGCCATCCAGTACGCCAGCGCTTTTTGCTCGGCAAAACTCTTGCCGGCGCGCTTTTGCTCCAGCACATGCTCGGTGAAATACAGCGCCAAAATCTGGTAATAGCGTAGAGTAAAGGGGCGCGAAAGCAGCTGGTTGTAGTCGTTCAGCCACTTCTGAATCTTGCGCCCCATCGGCTTGGGCAGGCCGCTGCTCTGGCGCGAGGCGAAGCTTTCCACCTGTTTCTGATAGTCGCGTTCATGCCCTTCGGCACGCGCGGAAAACTCGCCCAGCAGCTCGTGCTTGAGATGGTTGTAGAGTTTTAGCTCCATTGTGCCCCCCGCAAGAAGTCGCTGGCCTGAATCAGGTAGGTGTCGAGCTCCAGCCGGCGCAGGTCGGCATCGAAGTTCAGCTCCAGGCGCTGAATGCGGCTGACGCCCTGAGCGTCGGCATAGTGGGCGAGGATGGCGTGCAGGTTGGTGGTGTCGTCTTCGGCGGGATCGATATCGCGAAACACCACCAGCGTGCCGTGGGTGGTTTCCACGGCCAGATACTGCCGGTCGAGATCTGGGTGGGTGTCAGGGCGATACACGCGGCGCGACTTGACCCAGTAGCCCTGCAAATAGCACCAGGTTTCCATCAGGTCGATGGGTTTTTCTTCGCGGGCCTTGCCGATGCGCAGCGTTTGGCTGAACGGCCGGGAAACATCCAGCGAGCTGGACAGACTGTTCTGTTCGGGACGGAACAGGTAGTTGACCGGGATCTGTTGGGGTAGCGCGGCTTCGTCCCAGTGCGTACGCGGCTGGCCGCTATCGTCCAGTGCCAGGTTGTCGAGCAGGTCTTCGTATTGCTCGAGGCGCTGAACCTTGATGATGCCCATCCAGTTAACATCTGATATGGGAACTCCATCCCGCCAGCGGCCGGCATGCATTGTCCTGGTGACTCGTGGTTTGAGAATGGAGTCGAAGTAGTCCCCCATCTCCGCCAGTACAAAACGCCTCCTCTCATTATCCCGTCTATTGAGGGCGATCACAGCCTGTGCTGTGGTTCCCGAGCCGGCAAAGTAGTCCATCACGATATCATCACCTTCAACGATGAAGGGGAGTAAGCTTTCCAGAAGCGCCGAGGGCTTGGGGTTGCTAAATTTCTTTCCCTTCGGGAACATGGCGCGAAGGTCGTTGGCACCGGAGCGGCCATCTAGCTTGATGATGCTGGATAGCTTATCTTCAAATTCGTGGGCATAAACCTTCAGCTCTACGATCTTGTTCTCATCTTCGCCGAAAAGAATTCGGTCTTCGTCCATCAGCCGTTTCATAGTGGTTTCAGGAAAGCGGTAGCCCATCAATGGCTGCTTGCAAGGTCGCCCGGTATCAGGATGGATGAAATCATAGCGATAGCCTTCCTTGCCAGGGTTGTGTACGCTTTGACTACCAGTGTAAACACCTCCGTGGTCAATGTATTTGTATCTATCCATTTGGCCAAGGAATGGCTTGTTTTCCTTGAACCATTTTGCATATTCTTTTTTTAATTCTTTTTCATCGCTATGCTTTTCTGAAAGGGTATTTGCTATTTCGATAAGGGATTTTTTGGCATCAGATATGGCGCTTTTCCATTCGCTTTCTACATTGCTCAATGATTTTGCATAGGAAATAATGTACTCATGTTCATGCGCTATACGTGTGGGATTATTGTCAGTGGCATTGTGCCAGACGATTTCACCTATCTTGTTATTTCCACCCAATGTGGTTGCGAGGATTTCCTGAAGACTATTTCTTTCATTCTGGTCGATTGACGAGAAAATGACGCCATTTTGCGAAAGAAAATTCCTCGACACTGAAAGCCGGTCATGCATCATGCTCGCCCAGCTCGAATGCCGGAAGCTGTCCTTATACAGGAAGCCGTCGCCGCCGGTGTTGTAGGGCGGGTCGATATAGATGCACTTGATCTGTTCGCGGAATTTCTCCTGCAATAGATTCAGCGCCTGCCAGTTCTCCGAATTAATTAACAGGCCATCGGTCTGCTCGTCGAGATCGTCGAATTCGGCCAGGCTGAGCAGGTCATCCTGAAAGGTGGGGTCGCTTTCACGGTAGAGGCGGGTATCAACCACCAGGGTGGGATGCTCGGCGAGTTCGCTGGCGGTGCTGACATCGACCTTGAAAACATCGCGCCACTCGTCGCGCTGGGCCACATTGGCGAAAACCCGCGCATGGAAGTGCGCCGGGAGCTTGCCGACTGACACGAGATAGTGGGTATCGACCACCTTCTTCTTCAGCTCGAACAGACCTTTCTGGAAATTCTCGATGGCGGCGAGAAAACCAATCAGCGTATCCGCGACCTGATTGAAGGTGCGGGCGATCAGGGTGGTGGCGTTGTCCTCGCCGGCATGCAATAGCGCGTCGAGATCCGAGAAGATCACCTGCTTGATGAAGCGGCTTTTCTCGCGGGTGAGGAAACCCTGCAGATCCTTGTGGATAAAGTAGTCGGCGTCGTTGCCAACGTAGAACTTGTTGAGGTTACGGTCGATCTGCCACAGCGCGCCGGCAATCCAGTCTTGCTCCAGCTCTTGCTGGCGCTCGCCGGCATTGCCGCCCAGATCGGCGAACTCGCTGCGCTTGGCCAGCTCTTCAAGATATCTCTCGAACTTGAGGCGCAGCTGGCCGATGCCCTTGATCTGGCCGCCGTCGCTCTTGTCGAAGTCGTCGGTCAGGTCATTGAATAATGGCTTGCCGGGCTCGGGATCGCTTTTGTCGGGCTTCTTGTGCAGATAGGGCGTTAGGTCATCACTGCCTTGAAAAACCGTCTGCCACAGGCGGGTGTACAGCGCGATCTTGGGGGTGGAACTCACCGCCAAGGCGAAACGCACCTGCCAGACGGTTTTTTCATCACCTTCGGCACCTTGCTCGGCAATGGGCTGAATATCCACCAATCGATAATGCTTGCTGTCGGCGTCCTTGTTGTTGTTGCGCTCGCTGGTTTGGCTCTGTTCATTGTCGCCGTGGGTCAGGCGGAATTCCAGCCACTGGCCGGCGACCTGGCAGCGCACGCTATGAAAGCCGTTGCCGGTCTTGATGTAATAGCTGTCCTTGTGCTTCCAGTGGAACAGCGTGTCCGAGCCGTCGTAGTCGGCTTCGTAGGGCACCTTGAAGGCGCTGGTGGCACGGGTGTTGTAGCCGAAGTCACCGTTCTGGTAGTACAGCTCGAAGAAGTTGAGCAGGTGGTTGTAGACCTTGGTTTCCAGCTGTTCGGCAGAGAGCTGGCGGGTCTCGAGGAAGTTGGTCAGCTGGGCTTCGGCCTGTTCGCGCTGCTCATCGCTGAGCACCGGCATGGTGAACAGGCTCCTAAAGCGGGATTGCGCATTTTCATCGTCGGGGTTTTCCGCCACGGCCTGCCAGAGCGGACGGCCCATGTCACCGAATTGGGCGGCAAAGGCCGCCAGCCAGTGGCGTGCGGTTTCGCTCTGACTGTTATGTACGCTACCCAGGGCGTGATTGACGGTACTGCGCAGGCTGTTGTCCGCTTCGCCATCGATGAAAGACTGGATGAATTGACGCTTCAAGCGCGTGATGCGGTAAATGCCGAAGTCCAGGTCGTGGGCCTCGAACTGGAACATGTCCTTGAGGAAGCGGCGTAACTGGTCGAAGGCTTGGATCGGTGCGGTCATGGTTGTCCAAAAGTGTTCGGTAACAAGCTGAGACGTGGTTGAATATCATTTTACTGTATGTTTATCCATTTTGCGCCCCGGCCTTTCCCCGTCGGTTTGACTAGCCCTTCGGCTTTCAGTGCTCGTAGTACTAGGCGCACGGTATCGCGGCTAATGCCGGGACAACTCTCTTCCAGTTCGGAGATCGAAAAAGGTAGGGTGCGATTAAGCGCTTCGGCACGAACCCGATCGCTTTTATTCCCCCGGCTGTTGTCAATGGTGCCGACACGCGCTTCAAACTCCTTATAGGCGCGCAGCAGAGCGCCCCAAAAGTAGTCGAGCCAGGGACGGGCGTTATGTTGGCCTTCGTGCCAGCCCTGGGAACTGGTTTCGAGGGTTTCGTAGTAGCTCTCCTTGGATTCCTCGATTATACGCTCCAGGCTGATGAAGCGACCCACGTCATAATCGAAATGATAGAGCAGTACGAGTGTCAGCAATCTGGCCATACGTCCGTTGCCGTCTGGAAAAGGGTGAATACAGAGAAAGTCCAGGATGGTGAGTGGGACCAGTACGAGAGGGTCGGCCAAATGACGATCCAGGGCATGTTGGTAGCAATCCACTAGCTTGTTCATGGCCATGGGGGTTAGGTGCGCGGCGACTGGCTGGAAGCGAACACGACTGCTGCCATCAGGCCCTTTCTCGATGATGTCATTGTTGGTTGCTTTCCAATTCCCGCCATCCTGCGGCATATAGCGGTAGAGAAGGGCGTGCAGTTGTCTGACGACTCCCACGGAAAGGGGCATATCGCTTGCCGATTCATGAATCAGTGCCAGCGCATCGCGGTAACCCGCCAGTTCCTGCTCGGAGCGGCTTTTAGGCGTAGCGTTGCGTACTATCAAGGGTTTGAGCCGACTGGGCTTTACTACGACGCCTTCGAGGCGGTTAGAAGATTCAGCTGACTCGATGACTGCCACTTGTTTGAGATCACGTAGCACTTCCGGTGACTGAATGGTGAATAGTTGTTGCTTTCCGCGATGCTCTCCTAGCGTACGCAAGGTGGCAAGTTGCAAGCCGTCATAGCGCAGCCTATCCAGAAATTCAGGTGAAAGTGAATGCATGCCGCCCCCTTATTGGAAGGGGAGCATAATAGCTTCAATGGGGTAATTTTTCACCAGTTTGCCCTTATTTTTGCTTTGTTACCCTATTCCTATGGACGAGTGCTTTGTCTGGCCTTTTTTGTCGGGTTGTGTCAAACGCTCAGCATCTCGCGCAGCCGTTCGCGCAGCGCCGCCTGGCGTTCGGGGTCGATGAGCGGCTCGCCGTTCTTGTCGGTGATGAAGAACACGTCCTCGACGCGCTCGCCGAGGGTGGCGATCTTGGCCGCCGACAGCGCGATGTGCTGCTCCATGAAGATCCGCCCGACCCGCGCCAGCAGCCCCGGGCGGTCGGGGGCGATCAGTTCGAGCATGGTCCGCGCGTTGGCCGGGTCCTGTTCGATCAGTACCTGGGTGGGCACGCGGAAGTGCTTGAGCTGGCGCGGGGTGTGGCGATTGACGATCTGCGGGTAGTCGTCGGGATCGTCGAGCTCCTCGACCAGGTACGCGCGCATGCGCTCGAGCCGCGCCGCTTCCCGGATCGGCTCGTTGGCGTCGTCGAGCACGATGAAGGTGTTGAGCGTCCAGTCGTTGCTCGAGGTGGCGATGCGTGCATCGTGGATCGACAGGTCGAGCTGGTCCATGGCCGCGGCGGTGGCGGCGAACAGATCGTCCACCGAGCGGGTATGGATGAACACCTTGGTGCCGCCTTCGCTGGTGTCCTCGGCGGGCGCGCTGACCAGCACCAGCGGCAGCTCGGAGCCGGCGTGGGCGAGGATGCCCTGGGTCTGCCAGACGATCTCGCTGGGCGTGTATTGCATGAAGTAGTCGTCGCCGAGGGTGTCCCACAGCACCTCGACCCGGGCGACGTCGGCGCCCAGGGTGCGCAGCAGGCCGAGTGCCTCGGCGCGGGTCTCGCGGACCCAGTCGTCGCGGTCGATGGGGTTTTCCAGGCCGCGGCGCAGGGCGCGCTTGGTCTCGCCATGCAGCTGGCGCAGCAGCGCGGCGCGCCAGCCGTTCCACAGCGAGGGATTGGTGGCGGTGATGTCGGCGACGGTGAGCACGTAGAGATAATCGAGATGCACCTCGTCGCGCATCTGGTGGGCGAACTCGCGAATCACCTCGGGATCGGAGATGTCGCGCTTCTGGGCGGTCTTGGACATCAGCAGGTGGTGCTCGACCAGCCAGGCGACCAGCCGGGTGTCGCGGGGCGACAGGCCGTGACGCTCGCCGAACTCGGCGACGTACTGGGCGCCGATCAGCGAGTGATCGCCGCCGTGGCCCTTGCCGATGTCGTGATAGAGCCCGGCGATCCATAGAAGCTCGAGCTTGGGCAACTGATGGATCAGCGTGGCGGCGACCGGAAAGTCCTCGCGCCCGGCGGTCTCGCGGAAGCGCTGGATGAACTTGAGCAGGCGCAGGGTGTGGGCGTCGACGGTGTACAGGTGGAACAGGTCGTGCTGCATCAGCCCCACCGCCTGGCCGAACTCGGGCAGGTACTTGCCGAGGATGCCGTAGCGGTTCATGCGCCGCAGCTGGCGCGGCACGTTGCCGCCGCTGCGCAGCAGTTCCATGAACAGGCTCTGGTGGCGCAGGTCGTCGCGGAAGGCCTCGTCGATCATGTGGCGGTGATCGCGGATCAGGCGGATGGTCTCGGCGCGCACGCCCTCGATGCCGGGGTGCTGGGCCATCAGCAGGAACAGCTCGAGCAGTGCGGCGGGACGACGGCGGAAGACGCCGGGGTGGCGCGCCTGGATGTAGCCGCCGCGAATCTCGAAGCGGGCGTTGAGTGGCTGGATCTCGAGCGCCTCGTCGCCGCGCAGGATCATCTCGTCGAAATGCTGCAGCAGCATGTCGTTGAGCCCGGCCAGCGCGGTGACATGCCGGTAGTAGCGCTTCATGAACTGCTCGACGCCGAGTCCTTGGTGGCTGTCGTTAAAGCCGAACAGCTCGGCGATGGCGCGCTGATGGTCGAACAGCAGACGATCCTCGGCGCGCCCGGTGAGGGTATGCAGGGCGTAGCGGACCTGCCACAGGAAAGCCTGGCCCTGGCTGAGGATCTGCAGCTCGGCGTCGTTCATGAAGCCCTGGGCGACGACGTCCTCGTAACGCAGCGGGCCGAAATAGCGCTTGGCCACCCAACCGATCATCTGGATGTCGCGCAACCCGCCGGGCGAGCTCTTGAGATTGGGCTCGAGCTGGTACTCGGAGTTGTTGTGCTTGTAGTGGCGGGCGATCTGCTCCTGCCACTTGGCTTCGAAGAACTGAGCCGGCGGCCACATGTGGCGGCTCGACAGGCGCTCGGTCATGGCCTCGCGCAGGCGTTCGGGGCCGGCCAGGGTGCGCGTTTCCAGCAGGTTGGTGATGACCGTGACGTCGGCGCGCGCCTCGCGCTCGCAATCGGCCAGCGAGCGCACGCTGTGGCCGATCTCCAGGCCGATGTCCCAGAGAAAGGTGATGAAGGCAGTGAGCGGCTCGCGATAGGGGGCGTCGTCGTCGTGCTCGAGCAGCAGCAGCAGGTCGATGTCGGAATGCGGGTGCAGCTCGCCGCGACCGTAGCCGCCCACCGCGAGCAGCGCGACGCCGGCATCGGGCCAGGGGTGGCGGGTCCAGGCCGTCTCGAGCAGCCGATCGAGGCACCAGGCCCGTCCGTGAATCAGGTCGCGGATGTCGGCGCCGTCGCGAAAGCGTGCGTCGAGGCGCGTCTGGATGTCGCGCAGCGCCTGCTTGTACAGCGGGACCGGCGGGCGACCGGTGTCGAGTTCGGCGCGAAAGTCGGCGACGTCAAACAGGCTGTCGTCGGCCACGAAGCGGTAGTGATGCAGCAGCATGCGAAACGACTCTCCAGGCGGCGACGAAGGGCGGGTCAACGAAGACGGCGGTCAGCCGTCGAGAAACGACAGGTCCTCGTCGTGGCGCGCCGTGGTGACGATGCAGCCGCCCCTGGTGACCACCAGCGTATGCTCCCACTGCGCCGACAGACTCTTGTCGCGGGTGACCGCCGTCCAGCCATCCTTGAGCACCTTGGTCTGGTACTTGCCGGCATTGATCATCGGCTCGATGGTCAGGCACATGCCCTCCTTGAGGATCAGGTCGTTATGCTGATCGTAGCCGTCATAATGCAGTACCTGCGGTTCCTCGTGGAAGTTCTTGCCGATACCGTGCCCGCAGAAGTCGCGCACCACGCTGTAGCCGTTGGCTTCGGCATGGGCCTGGATCGCCTTGCCGATGTCGGACAGCCGGGCGCCCTCCTTGACGATCGCCAGCGATTTGTAAAGGCACTCCTGAGTGATCTGCGAGAGGCGTTCGCCCTTGATGTTCTCGCCGATCAGGAACATGCGGCTGGTATCGCCGTAATAGCCGTCCTTGATCACGGTGACATCGATATTGAAGATGTCGCCCTTCTTCAAAAGCTTGCTGAAGTCGGGAATGCCATGACACACCACGTGGTTGAGCGAGATGCAGGTGGCGTGCTGGTAACCGTGATAGCCGATGGTGGCCGATGTGCAGCCCAACTCCTGCTCCAGATAGTCCTGGCACAGCTTGTCGATCTCGCCGGTCGAGACGCCCGGACGGACATGCTCGGCAATCATCTCGAGCACCTGGGCGGCGCAGCGTCCGGCTATCTTCAGCTTCTCGATATCGTCGGGGGTATTGATCGGGACGTTCATGGAATCTCGGGTCGGGAAATGGGGCCGTGAGTGGCCTGATAAGGCCCGGCCGGCTTCATCTTGGCGGTCATCTATGGTATAAAGCCGCGCGCTTGACTGCAAACCGTACTCCGCCTTGGCGCCTCGTCTCGACATTGCATCTGCCGAGCACGGCTTCAGAGCGCGGCGTCAGGCGACAAGCAATCAATGCCTTGAAAAACACACATGCACCGACACATGGTCCCGGGTGCCGTCGGCGAAACACTCGTCGCGGTCGGATCCATGGGGTGCATGGAGGCCTAACCCGATACATCAGGAGTCATTCCCATGGCGCAAGTCAATATGCGTGACCTGCTCAAGGCAGGCGCCCACTTCGGGCACCAGACCAAGTACTGGAACCCGAAGATGAGCAAGTTCATCTTCGGCGCACGCAACAAGATCCATATCATCAACCTCGAGCACACCCTGCCGGCGATCAACGACGCCGCCGCCGTGGTCGAGAAGATGGCCGCTTCCAACAACAAGATCCTGTTCGTCGGCACCAAGCGTGCGGCCAGCAAGATCATCAAGGAAGAGGCCCAGCGTGCCGGTCAGCCGTTCGTCAACCATCGCTGGCTGGGCGGCATGCTGACCAACTACAAGACCATCCGCGTGTCCATCAAGCGTCTGCGCGAGCTGGAAGCCATGCACGAAGATGGCACCTTCGCCAAGCTGACCAAGAAAGAAGTGCTGATGGCCACCCGCGAGCAGGACAAGCTCGAGCGCAGCGTGGGCGGCATCAAGGATATGGGCGGCCTGCCCGACGCGCTGTTCGTGGTCGACGTCGACCATGAGCGCATCGCGATCAACGAAGCCAACAAGCTGGGTATTCCGGTGATCGGCGTGGTCGATACCAACTCGAACCCCGATGGCGTCGATTACGTCATCCCCGGTAACGACGACTCGATCCGCGCCATCCAGATCTACGTGCAGGCGATCGCCGATGCCAGCGCCAAGGCGAAGGAAGGCCGTCCCGACGAGTTCGTCGAGGTAACCGAGAGCATCGAGAGCAACCCTACCGAGAGCAACGAAGTCGCCGAGTGATCGATAGCGGGCCCGCCCGCGCGGCGAAGCCGTCCGGGCAGGCCGATGGGGGCCAGGCCCCGGCTATCAAGCTTGGCTCGGCGCGCCGGGTCTCTGCGATCCGACGCGCCGAGCGCCTACGTTGCTTTGCGTTATTCGACGTCGACAATTTTCAGAGGTATTCACCATGGCAGCTATCAGCGCATCGCTGGTCAAGGAACTGCGTGAACGCACCGGGCTCGGCATGATGGAGTGCAAGAAGGCGCTCACCGAGGCGGACGGCGACATCGAGCGAGCGATCGAGGACCTGCGCAAGAACTCCGGTCTCAAGGCCGCCAAGAAGGCCGGTCGTACCGCCGCCGAAGGCGCGGTGGTGACCCGCGTCGCCGACGACGGCCGCTGCGGCGTGATGCTCGAGGTCAACTCCGAGACCGACTTCGTCGCCCGGGACGACAACTTCAAGGCCTTCGCCGAGAAAGTCGTCGCCAAGGTCTTCGAGACCAGGAGCGAAGACGTCGCCGCGCTGATGGACGGCGAGCTGGAAACCGCCCGCGAGCAGCTGGTACAGAAGATCGGCGAGAACATCAGCGTGCGGCGTGCGGTGGTCGTCGAAGCGCCGGCCGACGGTGTGGTCGGCGCCTACGTGCACAGCGGCCGCATCGGCGTGCTGACCCAGCTCAAGGGCGGCAATGCCGACGCGGCCAAGGATGTCGCCATGCACGTCGCGGCGATCAACCCGCTGGTGGCGCGTCCCGAGGACATGCCCCAGGAGCAGCTCGACAAGGAAAAGGCGATCATTCTGGCCCAGCCGGACATGGCCGGCAAGCCCGAGCAGATCGCCGAGAAGATGGTCCAGGGCCGTCTCAAGAAGTACCTGGCCGAGGTCAGCCTGACCGAGCAGCCGTTCGTCAAGGACCCCAACACCTCGGTGGCGGACTACGTCAAGTCGCACGGCGGTGAAGTGGTTGGTTTCACGCGCTTCGAAGTCGGCGAAGGCATCGAGAAGGAAGAAGTCGATTTTGCCAAGGAAGTCATGGAACAGGCTCGTCGCAGCTGAGGTCCTAGCTTCTGGTTGTTGCATGGCGTGCGCTTCGGCGCACGCCATTGTGTATCCGGCCGGTGGTTTTAGGCGCTAGCGCCGGCTGCCCACTTTTCCGCTGTTACCAGGAGAGACGCCATGCCCGCCCTTCCCGACCCGAATGTCAGCGTCGCACCGCGCAGCGACAAGCCCGCACCGCGCAGCGACAAGTCCGCACCGCGCAGCGACAAGTCCGCACCGCGCAGCGACAAGTCAAAGTACAAGCGGATCCTGCTCAAGCTGTCCGGCGAGGCGCTGATGGGCGATGGCGAGTTCGGCATCGACCCCAAGGTGCTCGACCGCATGGCGCTGGAGATCGGGCAACTGGTCGGTATCGGCGTCCAGGTCGGCATCGTCATCGGCGGCGGCAACCTGTTCCGTGGCGCGGCGCTGCATGCGGCGGGCATGGAACGCGTGACCGGTGACCATATGGGCATGCTGGCCACGGTAATGAACGCACTGGCCATGCGCGATGCCCTGGAACGCTCGAACATCCGCTCGCGGGTGATGTCGGCGATCCCCATGAGCGGCGTGGTCGAGCACTACGACCGGCGCACCGCCATTCGTTATCTCACCTCGGGCGACGTGGTGATCTTCTCCGCCGGTACCGGCAACCCCTTCTTTACCACCGACTCCGCGGCCTGCCTGCGCGGCATCGAGATCGATGGCGACGTGGTGATCAAGGCCACCAAGGTCGACGGCGTCTACGACAAGGACCCCGTGCGTCACTCGGATGCCGTCAAGTACGAGCGACTGGGTTACGATGAAGTGCTCGACCGCAAGCTGGGGGTCATGGATTTGACCGCCATTTGCCTGGTACGGGACCATGACATGCCGGTGCGTGTATTCGACATGACCAAGCCCGGGGCGTTGTTGAACCTGGTCGTGGGTGGTAAGGAAGGTACGCTGATAGACAGAGGTTGAAACCGTGATCAACGACATCAAGCAAGACGCCGAAGCGCGAATGAAGAAGACTCTCGAGTCGCTGCAGACCAACTTCCACAAGATCCGCACCGGGCGCGCCCATCCGACGATTCTGGATTCGGTCACCGTGGAGTACTACGGCGCGCAGATGCCGCTCAACCAGGTGGCCAGCGTCAACGTCGAGGATGCCCGTACCCTGGCCGTGGTGCCGTGGGAGAAGTCGATGGTGCCCAAGGTCGAGAAGGCGATCATGACCTCCGACCTGGGACTCAATCCGGCGACCGCGGGCAGCGTGATCCGCGTGCCGATGCCGGCGCTGACCGAGGAAACCCGTCGCGGCTACATCAAGCAGGCCCGCGGTGAAGCCGAGAACGCTCGCGTGGCGGTGCGCAACGTACGCCGCGATGCCAACAGCGACATCAAGGCGCTGCTCAAGGACAAGTCGATCACCGAGGACGATGAGCATCAGGGTGAAGAGGCGATCCAGAAGCTGACCGACAAGTATGTCGCCGAGATCGACAAGCTGCTGGAAGCCAAGGAACACGACCTGCTGCAGGTCTGAGCCGGAGCGGGCGGCGCGCGTTGCGCCGTCCGTCTCTTACGCCCGCCAGGCGAGATAGCATGACACAACAGCAGACCGACAATCTGCCACGCCACGTGGCGATCATCATGGACGGCAACAACCGTTGGGCGCGTGCCCACGGGCTGCCCGGCACGCGCGGTCATCGTGCCGGTGTCGAGGCAGTGCGCGCGGTGATCCGACGCGCGGCCGAGCGGGGCATCGAGACACTGACGCTGTTTGCCTTCTCGAGCGAGAACTGGAAGCGCCCGTCGAGCGAGGTCAGCGCGTTGATGGAACTGTTCCTGATGGCGCTCAAGCGCGAGGTCAGAAAGCTCCATGAGCACGACATTCGCCTGACCGTGATCGGTGAGCGCGAACGCTTCTCGAGTTCGATCCAGGAACACATCGAACGCGCCGAGGCGCTGACCGCCGACAATCACGGCCTACACCTGGTAATCGCCGCCAACTATGGCGGCCATCGCGACATCGCCCTGGCTGCACGACGCCTGGCGGCGCGGGTCGAGGCCGGCCAACTCACCGCCGAGGCGATCGACGAGCAGTTGCTCGAGCGTGAGATCGACCAAGGCCGCGTGCCGCCGGTCGACCTGTGCATTCGCACCAGCGGCGAGCAGCGTATCTCCAACTTCCTGCTTTGGCAGCTGGCCTACTCCGAGTTCTATTTCTCGCCGCTGTTGTGGCCCGATTTTTCGGCGGATGCCTTCGATGCGGCACTCAACGATTACTGCCGGCGTCAGCGGCGCTTCGGGATGACCCAGGAACAGATCGAGGCCCGGGGTGCTTAAGCAGCGCATCATCACCGCCGCGATCCTGGGACCGCTGATGGTCGCCGGGCTGTTCGGCCTGGACGGCGGCGGCTTCGCGATCTTCACCGGTGGCGTGGTGGCGCTGGCGGCCTGGGAATGGGCCAATCTCGCGGGTATCGTCCGACTGGCGCCGCGGCTTGCTTACGTCGCCGCACTGGTGGCGCTGATGATCGTCGGCTGGTTCAGCGGCGCCGTACACGCCACCTGGCCGCTGTGGCTGGCCCTGGGCGGCTGGTTGCTAAGCCTCTACTGGGTGGCGCGCTATCCCGATGGCGGTCACCAATGGCGCTCGACCCCGCGGCGCGCGCTGATCGGCATGTGGGTGCTGCTGCCATGCTGGGTCGGGTTCGTGCAGTTGCGTGCCGACGGCCTCGAATGGCTGCTCTATGTACTGCTGCTGGTGTGGCTGGCCGATATCGGCGCCTATTTCGCCGGCCGACGCTTCGGACGTCGCAAGCTGGCGTCCCAGGTCAGTCCCGGCAAATCGTGGGAAGGCGTCTACGGCGGCATGATGGTCACCGCCCTGCTGGCGCTGGGCTATGCCACGGGCCTGTCGCTGAGTATCGCCGACACCCTGTGGCTGGTCGTCGCCACCTTGCTGGTCACGCTGGTCTCGGTGCTCGGCGACCTGCTCGAGAGCATGTTCAAGCGCTGGCGCGGAATCAAGGATTCGGGGCGAGTGCTGCCGGGCCACGGCGGCATTCTCGATCGTATCGACAGCCTCACCGCCGCAGTACCGCTGTTCGCCCTGCTGCGGTTATGGCTGTGACACGCCGAGTCGTGAAATTCTCGGCCGCGAGGAGATCCGCATGAGCGAGCTTTCCGTCACGCCGCGCCGTCAGCGGGTCACCGTGCTGGGCGCCACCGGTTCCATCGGCGTCAATACCCTGGACGTGATTGCCCGCCATCCCGATCGCTACCGAGTCCACGCGCTCACCGCGGGCCGGCGTCGCGAAGCGCTGCTCGAGCAATGCCTGTTACACCGCCCGGCGGTCGCGGTACTCGCCGCCGAGCACGATGCCGCCTGGCTGCGTGACCGGTTGGCGGCGGCCGGGCTCGGCACCGAAGTGCGCGCCGGCGCGACGGCGCTCAGCGAGGTCGCCGAGGCCGCCGAGGTCGACGTGGTGATGGCCGCCATCGTCGGCGCCGCGGGGCTGTTGCCGACGCTGGCGGCGGTGCGTGCCGGCAAGCGCGTGCTGCTGGCCAACAAGGAGGCGCTGGTGATGTCCGGGGCACTGTTCATGGACGCCGTCGAGCGCCATGGCGCGACCCTGCTGCCCATCGACTCCGAGCACAACGCCATCTACCAGTGCCTGCCCCCCGGGCGCCGCGGCGGGCTCGGCGAAGCCGGAGTCGAGCAGTTGCTGCTGACCGCCTCGGGCGGGCCGTTTCGTGGCTGGACGCCCGAGCAGCTGCGTGCGGTGACTCCCGAACAGGCCTGCGCGCATCCCAACTGGTCGATGGGCCGCAAGATATCGGTGGATAGCGCCACGCTGATGAACAAGGGGCTCGAGCTGATCGAGGCCTGCTGGCTGTTCGCCGCGCACCCCGAACAGATCCAGGTGGTCGTGCATCCGCAGAGCGTGATCCATTCGATGGCCGCCTACAGCGACGGTTCGGTGATCGCCCAGCTGGGCAACCCGGACATGCGTACGCCGATTGCCTTTGGCCTGGCCTGGCCCGAGCGGATCGACGCCGGCGTCGCGCGGCTCGACCTGTTCGAGGTCGCACGGCTCGATTTCGAACCGCCCGACGAGGCGGCCTTTCCCTGCCTGCGCCTGGCCCGCGAGGCGATGGCTACCGGCGGGACCGCGCCGGCCGTGCTCAATGCCGCCAACGAGGTCGCGGTCGGGGCGTTTCTCGCCGGTCGGCTGGCCTTCGCCGCGATCGGCGAGGTCGTCGAGGGGGTGCTCGCTACGCGCGAGGTGCAACCGGCCGACGAGCTGGCTATGATTCTCGACGAGGATGCGCGGGCCCGCGAGGATGCTGCCCAGCGAATTGCCGCCCAGCGACCGAGGCGTTAACGCGAGGAGAGAAAGATGGACGCGATTCAGAATGTCCTGGCGGCCATCGTGGTGCTGGGGCTGCTGATCACCTTTCACGAGTTCGGGCACTTCTGGGTCGCGCGGCGCTGCGGTGTCAAGGTGCTGCGCTTCTCGGTGGGCTTCGGCAAGCCGCTGTGGTCGCGCTTCGATCGTCATGGCACCGAGTACGCGATTGCTGCCATCCCGCTGGGCGGCTACGTCAAGATGCTCGACGAACGCGAAGGCCCGGTGGCCGAGGAGGAGCTCGATCGCGCCTTCAATCGTCAGGGGGTGTGGGCGCGGATCGCCATCGTCGCGGCGGGACCGCTGGCCAACTTCCTGCTGGCGATTGCCGCCTACTGGCTGATCTTCGTGATGGGCACCAGCACCGTGGCCCCGGTGATCGGCCCGGTGGCGCCGGATTCGCCGGCAGCGCGCGGCGGGCTGGCGAGCGGCCAGGAAATCGTCGCGGTGCAGGGCGATGCCACACCGACCTGGGAGGCGGTCAACCTCGAACTGCTGTCGGCGATCGGTGCCGACGGCTCGCTCGAGATCGCGACCCGCGACCCCGAACGCAGCGACCAGGCGACGAGACGCTATCAGGTGCCGGTGTCCGACTGGCTGGTCGGCCAGGACCCGCCGCAGCCGCTGACCACCCTGGGCGTGACCCCCTGGCGTCCGGCGACACCGGCGGTACTTGGCCAGGTGCTCGACGACGGCGCCGCCGCGCAGGCCGGACTGCAGACCGGCGATCGCATCGTGGCGGTCGACGGCGAGCCGATCGGCGAATGGATGGCTTTCGTCGAGCGGGTGCGGGCCAACCCGGGCAAGACCCTGACGCTGCGCGTCGAGCGCGACGCGGCAACCCGCGAGATGAGCTTGACCCCGCAGCGTCGCGAGCAGGACGGCGAGGCGATCGGCTATATCGGCGCCGGCGTCGAGCCGGTCAGTTGGCCCGAGAGCTACCGCCGCGAGATTCGCTTCGGCCCGCTGGACGCGGTGGCCGAGGCAGTGACCCGGACCGGCGAGATGACCGTACTGACGCTGGATTCGATCCGCAAGATGCTGATCGGGCTGATTTCACCGAGCAACCTGTCGGGGCCCATCACCATCGCGCGTATCGCCGGCGAGACCGCACGCAGCGGACTGGAAAGCTTCGTGGCCTTCATGGCCTATCTGTCGATCAGCCTGGGGGTGCTCAACCTGCTGCCGATCCCGGTGCTCGACGGCGGCCATCTGCTGTATTACGTCATCGAGCTGATCCGCGGGCGGCCGGTGTCCGAAGCGGCTCAGTCGGCCGGCTTGCGCATCGGCCTGGCGCTGGTTGGAACGCTGATGGTGATGGCGCTGTATTTCGACCTGATGCGTTTGTAGAAAGATGGCTGGCGGTGAGAAATGCCCTGCGGGGCCGTGTTAGGGTGACGCGCGGCAAGCGCCATGGTTGGCCTTGTCAGTTACCCGCGTAAATGTATAAGGTGCCTGTTCAGCGAGCCGGCGGAACAACTCGAGCGAAGCGAGCGCATGAAACTCAAGACCATCGGATTGGCGGCACTGCTGCTATGCAGCATCCAAGTGGCCCAGGCGGCCCCCTTTACTGTTTCCGACATTCGCGTGGAGGGGCTGCAGCGGGTTTCGGCCGCTTCCGTCTTCAACGCCTTCCCGGTTTCCGCCAGCGAGCGCGTCGACGACCGTCAACTGGCCGATGCAGCCAAGCAGCTCTTCGACACCGGGCTGTTCGAGGATGTAAGCCTGGCTCGCGACGACGACGTGCTGATCATTCGCGTCGAGGAGCGGCCGTCGATCTCCCGCGTCGAGATCGACGGCAATTCGCAGATCTCCGACGAGGATCTGCGCAAGGGCCTGTCGGATCTGGGGCTGGCCGAAGGTCAGGTCCTGCAGCGCGCTTCGCTGGAGGAGGTCCAGCGTCAGCTGGAACAGCTCTATCAATCCCAGGGTCGCTATAGCGCCAGCATCGACGCCTCGGTCGAACCGGTTGATCGCAATCGCGTGCAGGTCAACATCAACGTCAACGAGGGCAATGTCGCCAAGATTCGCCAGATCAATATCGTCGGCAATCAGGCGTTCGACGACGAGACCCTGCGCGAACTGATGCAGCTCGAAGACCGTCCCGGCTGGCTGTTCGGCTGGTTCTCCAACGACGAATATTCCCGCGAGAAACTCTCCGGCGATCTCGAGTCGTTGCGTTCCTATTATCTCGATCGCGGCTATGTGAATTTCGCCATCACCTCGACCCAGGTCGCGATCAGTCCCGACAAGTCGAAGATCTTCGTCACCGTCAATGTCGACGAGGGCAAGCGTTATCGCATCGACGAGATCGGCTTTGCCGGCGATCTCAAGATCGCCGAGAGCACGGCGCGTTCGCTGATCACTGCCGAGACGGGCGATATCTATTCGCGCAGCGCGCTCACCGAGTCCGCCGAGGCCTTGCGCCAGAAGCTCGGTGCCGAGGGCTTCGCCTTCGCCACCGTCGAAAGCGTGCCCGAGGTCGACGCGGACAGCGACACCGTCGATGTCACCTTCCTGGTCAAGCCCGGGCGCCGGGCCTACGTGCGACGCATCAACTTCAAGGGCAACACCACCACCCAGGACGAGGTGTTGCGTCGCGAAATGACCCAGATGGAGGGCGCGCCGGCCTCCACCGACAAGATCAGCCAGTCCAAGCAGCGCCTCGAACGGCTGGGCTTCTTCCGTCAGGTCGATGTCGAGACCCGTCCGGTTGCCGACGAACCCAACCAGGTCGATGTCACCTACAATGTCGAGGAGCAGCCGTCAGGTTCGATCTCGGCCAGCGTCGGCTTCTCGCAGACCGCAGGGGTGATCTACGGCGCCTCGCTGTCGCAGAAGAACTTCCTCGGCACCGGCAACAAGGTGAATGTCGGCGCCCAGCGTAGCGACACCTATACCAACCTGAACTTCGGTTTCACCGACCCCTACTGGACACTCGACGGCATCTCGCGCGGCTATAACCTGTTCTACCGCGAGACCAATTACGAGAATTCCGACATCTCGACCTACTCGACCGACTCCTACGGCGGCAGCATCAATTTCGGCTACCCGATCAACGATCTCAGCCGCTTGAACTTCGGCGTGGGCCTCGAGGAGCTGAGCGTCAAAACCTACGACGATACCCCGCTGGAGATCGTCGAGTACGTCGACAGCCAGGGCAAGGACGCATCCAGCTACAAGCTGACCGCCAGCTGGACCCGCAACAATCTCGATCGCGGCATTCTACCCACCGCGGGCAGCTACCAGCGCGTGTCGCTGGAAACCGCGGTGCCGGGTTCCGACGCCGAATATTACAAGCTGCGCTACCGTGGCCAGAAGCTGTTCGAACTGAACCCCGACTGGTCGCTCAAGTTCGCTTCCACGCTGGGTTACGCCGACACCATCGGCAACGACCCCTATCCGTTCTACCAAAACTTCTATTCCGGCGGGCTGGGCTCGGTACGCGGCTACTCGGGCAATACGCTAGGGCCGAAGACCCTCGGTCCCGCCGGTGGAAGTAAGGATACTCTGGGCGGCAATGTGCTCCTCGAGGGCTCCGTCGAGTTGATCTACCCGTTCCCATTCATCGAGGACCGTCGCTCGCTGCAGACCACGGTGTTCCTCGATGCCGGCAACACCTATCTGACCGAATGCTATGACCTGCCCGAAGGCTACGAATCGAACTGCGAAAGCGGCGTTCGTCTCGGTGACCTACGCTACAGCGCCGGCCTGGGGCTTTCCTGGCTGACGCCGGTGGGGCCGCTGACCTTCAGCGTCGCCCAGCCGCTCAACGCCAAGGACGACGATGAATCCCAGGTCTTCCAGTTCTCCCTCGGTCAGACGTTCTGATGCCGGCCGAGTCCGCAACCAGGGAGACGCTGGCATGCGCAAGCTAACCGGCGTGCTGTGCCCGTCGGGGGCGCTGTTCGCCCCTGTCTGCGCCTACGCCTACGCCAACGACGTCGCGCGTCACGACGTGCAGGTGCTCGATCACGAGACCGTCGTCCACATGAACGGCGGTCTCGACCTGACTCGGGAAGTGACCGCAATCCTCAATGCCAACTGAGGTGCCGAGCGTTCTGCCGCCGGCCTCGCCGACATGAAGACGACCAAGACCTTTTCCTGCTCGCTGGGCGAGCTGGCCACGCGACTGGGGGCGACCCTCGTCGGTGACGGCGAACGCCGGGTCAGCGGCCTGGCGACGCTCAGCGATGCCGGCCCGGACGATATCAGCTTTCTCGCCAACAAGGCGTATCTCAAGTATCTACCCGCAACCCGGGCGGCCGCGGTACTGCTGCACCCGGCCCATGTCGCCGACTGCCCGGTCGCGCGTCTCGAGCTGGACAACCCTTACCTGGCCTACGCCGAGCTCTCGCGGCTGTTCGATCCCATGGCGATGCCTCAGGAGGCCGGCGTGCATCCGTCGGCGATGGTCGCCGAGGACGTCTCGCTAGGCGCCAACGTGCGTATCGAGGCCCAGGCGGTCGTCGAACGCGGCGCGGTGCTCGGCGACGACGTAGTGATCGGCCCGGGCAGCGTGATCGGCGCCGACTCGTCGCTGGGTGCCGGTTCGCGGCTGTACGCCAATGTCACCGTCTATCACGGCGTGACGATTGGCGAACGCGCCATTCTGCACAGTGGCTGCGTGATCGGTGCCGACGGCTTCGGCTTCGCCCACGACGGCGCGCGCTGGCACAAGATCGCCCAACTGGGCGGGGTGATCATCGGCGACGAGGTCGAAGTGGGCAGCTGCTCGAGCATCGATCGCGGCGCGCTGGGCGATACCCTGATCGGCGATGACGTCAAGATCGACAGCCAGGTTCAGATCGCCCACAACGTGCAGATCGGTGCGCACAGTGCGCTGGCCGGCTGTGTCGGCATCGCCGGTTCGACCCGGGTCGGTCGTCATTGCATGCTGGGCGGTGGTGTCGGTCTTTCCGGCCACCTGACGATCTGCGACGGCGTGCAAGTCACCGGCATGAGCCTGGTCACCAATTCGATCACCGAGCCCGGCGTCTACTCGTCGGGTACCGGCGCCATGCAGAACGCGCTATGGCGCAAGAATGCCGTGCGTTTCAAGCAGTTGGACGATATCGCCAAGCGTCTTAGTCGGCTTGAGCGCGACGCGCGTCAGTCTTGAGGCTGTAAGACGCCCGTAGCAACGCTATAATCCCCCGTCACTTCACAGGCAGCTGGCCTGCCCCAGCATTGCCTGCGCCGCTCGGACAGGCGTGACGCACTATCAGAGGTTGCATCGATGATAATGGACATCAACGAAATTCGCGAGTATCTCCCTCACCGCTATCCATTCCTGCTGGTCGATCGGGTGATGGAGCTGGAACTCGGCGAATACATCGTTGCCCACAAGAACGTCAGCATCAACGAGCCTTTCTTCAACGGGCATTTTCCGCACCATCCGATCATGCCCGGCGTGCTGATCATCGAGGCGTTGGCGCAAGCAGCGGGCATCCTGGGCTTCAAGACGGTCAACAAGCTGCCCCGCGACGGTTACGTCTACTATTATGTGGGCAGCGACAACGTGCGCCTCAAACGACCGGCCATGCCCGGCGATCAGTTGCGTCTGGAAGCCCGGGTGATCTTCGCCAAGCGCGGCATCTGGAAGTTCGCTTGTCGCGCCACGGCCGACGGCGAGCTGGTCTGCGAAGCCGACATCATCTGTGCCGAGAGGAAGGTCGCTTGATTCATCCAACCGCCATCGTCGATCCCGGAGCGCAACTGGCCGACGACGTCGAGGTGGGGCCGTTTTGCGTGATCGGTGCCGATGTCGTGATCGGCGCGGGCTGCCGGATCGGCCCGCACGTGGTACTCAAGGGACCAACCCGGCTCGGCCGGCGCAACCGCATCTTCCAGTTCGCCTCGGTCGGCGAAGAGTGCCAGGACAAGAAATACGCCGGCGAGCCGACGCGTCTCGAGATGGGCGACGACAACGTCGTGCGCGAGGGCGTGACCCTGCATCGGGGCACCGTCCAGGACCGTGGCGTGACCACCATCGGCAGCCGCAACCTGTTCATGGCCTACGCCCATGTCGGTCATGACTGCCTGATCGGCGACGACTGCATTCTCGCCAACCAGGCAACCCTGGGCGGCCATGTCACGCTGGGCGATTTCGTGATCCTCGGCGGGCTCAGCGCGATTCACCAGTTCTGCCATGTCGGTGCCCATGCGATGTGCGGCGGCGGCTCGATCGTCACCAAGGACATCCCCGCCTACCTGATGGTCAACGGCAACCCCGGGCAGGCCCACGGGCTCAACCTGGTCGGGCTCAAGCGCCGCGGCTTCTCGCGCGAGGCGCTCAAGGCGCTGTCCGATGCCTATCGGCTGGTCTATCGCCAGGGGCTGACGCTCGACCAGGCGCTCGCCGAGATCGACGCCCGCTATGCCGACCTGGCCGAGGTCACCGCGTTCAGCGACTCGTTGCGTGTATCGACCCGCGGCATCATTCGCTGAGCCATGAAGATCTATCTGGTCGCCGGCGAGCTGTCGGGTGACATTCTCGGCGTCGGCTTGATGCGGGCGCTCAAGGCGCGCCACCCCGAGGTGCAGTTTCGCGGCATCGGCGGTCCGCGGATGATCGCCGAGGGCCTCGATAGCCGCTATCCGCTGGAAACCCTCGCGGTGATGGGCCTGGTCGAGGTGTTGAAGCACCTGCCGGGGCTGATCCGCGTGCGTCGGCATCTGAAGCGCGACGCGCTGGCCTGGCAGCCGGACGCGATGGTCGGCATCGATGCGCCGGACTTCAACCTGGGGCTCGAGCGTCAACTGCGCGCGGCGGGCATCGCCACCGCGCACTACGTCAGCCCTTCTGTGTGGGCCTGGCGTCAGGGCCGCGTCAAGGGCATCGCCCGCTCGGTGGACGCGATGCTGACGTTGCTGCCGTTCGAGGCGGCCTTCTACGCCCGCCATCGGGTACCGGTCGCCTTCGTCGGCCACCCGCTGGCCGACGAGCTGCCGCTTGCCAACGACCGGCTGGCCGCCCGGCATGCGCTGGGGCTGGATGCCGAGCGACCGGTGCTGGCGATATTGCCCGGCTCGCGCGGCAACGAGATCCACTTCCTGGGCGCCACCTTCCTGGCCGCTGCCGAGCGTCTGGCGGCGCGCATCGAAGGCCTGCAGCTGGTGATTCCGGCGGCCACCGCGCAGCGTCGCGACGAACTCGAAGCGCTGCTGGCCGAGCATCCGCAATTGGCCGAACGGGTCACGCTGATCGACGGCCGCTCGCGTGAGGCGATGATCGCCAGCGACGCGGTACTGCTGGCCTCGGGAACCGCGGCGCTGGAGGCGATGCTCTGCCATCGGCCGATGGTGGTGGCCTACAAGATGGCCCCGGCGACCCACTGGCTGGCCCGGCACATGGTCAAGACCGAATGGATCTCGTTGCCCAACCTGATTGCGCGTGAGAGCCTGGTGCCGGAGCTGATCCAGCATGCCGCGACGCCGCAGGCGATCGCCGCGGCGTTGACGCAATGGCTCGACGACGACACGGCGCGCCAGGCCATGGAATCGCGCTTCGCCGCGCTGCACGCCACGCTGCAGCGCGGCGCCAGCGAGCGCGCCGCCGAGGCGGTGCTGGCGGTGGCGGCGCGCCGGCCCCTGTCAAATGAGCCAGCCGAGTCGAGTGAGTCAGGTCAGGCGAGCACGTCGTCCGAGGATACCCTCGGCGCTGTTTCTTACGGCGGGTCTGACAAGAAGGACGAAGGCCAAGGAGATCGACAATGACCATCGCGCTGGCCAGCCCGGGCGTGACGCATACCCTGCGTGGCCTCGACGGCGAAGCCGAGCTTATCGTCGATTACGCCGGCGAGCGATTGGCCGGGGTCGACGAAGTCGGCCGCGGGCCGCTGATCGGCTCGGTGGTCGCCGCCGCGGTGATTCTCGATCCGTGTCGGCCGATCATTGGCATCGACGATTCCAAGGCGCTCAGCGCGCAGCGCCGCCGGGCGCTTGATACGGCGATTCGCGACCGGGCGCTGGCCTTCGCGGTGGCCGAGGCGTCGCCCGCCGAGATCGACGAGCTCAATATCTATCACGCCACCCATCTGGCGATGCGTCGGGCGATCGACGGCCTGCTGATCGCCGCCGAGTATCTGCTGGTCGACGGCAACCGGTTGCCCGGGCATCATTGTCCCGGCCAGGCGGTGATCAAGGGCGATGCTCGCCATCCGGCCATCGGCGCGGCGTCGATCCTCGCCAAGGTGGCCCGCGACGCGCAGATGGTGGCGTTGCACGAGCGCTTCCCGGAGTACGGCTTCGCCCGCCACAAGGGCTACCCGACCCCCGAGCATCTGGCGGCCCTGGAGCGGCTGGGAGTGCTGCCCGAGCATCGCCGCTCGTTCGCCCCGGTGAAAAGACAGCTCGACCTTTTTTAAGCATTACTGATTCAAAGCGTTACTGACCGTTTCCGACCGAGTCGGCGATGCCGCATCGACCATCGCCCGCCAAGCCCCGGTCACCGCACAACCGCGAGCCCGATATGACCACGCCTTTCGTTCACCTCCGTGTACACAGCGAATATTCCCTCGTCGATGGCCTGGTGCGCCTCAAGCCGCTGGTCGCGGCCACGGCCGAAGCCGGCATGCCGGCGATGGCGGTCACCGACGAGGCCAACCTGTTCGGCCTGGTCAAGGGCTACAAGGCGGCGCTCGGTGCCGGCCTCAAGCCGATCATCGGCGCCGACCTGTGGCTCGAGAACCCCTTCGACGCCAGCCACCCCTACCGGCTGACGCTGCTGGCGATGAACGACGTCGGTTACCGCAACCTCACCGAGCTGATCTCGCGGGGCTGGCTGGAAGGCCAGCAGCAGGGCCTCGCGGTGCTCAAGAAGGCCTGGATCTTCGCCCAAAGCGAAGGATTGATCGCACTGTCCGGAGCGCGCGAGGGCGAGATCGGACGCTTCCTGCTCGCCGACCACCAGGCCGAGGCGCGCACCGTGCTCGAGGAATGGCAGCAGCACTTCCCGGGGCGCTTCTATCTCGAGTTGCAGCGTACCGAGCGCCAGTACGACGAGGACTGCCTGCATCTGTCGGTGGAATTGGCCGGCGCGACCGCAACGCCGGTGGTGGCCACCAACGACGTGCGCTTTCTGACCCGCGAGGATTTCTGGGCCCACGAGACCCGGGTGTCGATCGGCGAGGGCAAGGCGCTCGACGATCGTCGCCGTGAGCGCCGCTACAGCGAGGAGCAATACCTCAAGAGCCCCGCGGAGATGGCCGAGCTGTTCGCCGACATCCCCGAGGCGCTGGAGAACAGCGTGATGATCGCCGCGCGTTGCAACGTCGACGTGCGGCTCGGCGAGATCTTCCTGCCCGAGTTCCCGATCCCCGAGGGCATGACTCTCGACGGCTTCTTCCGCAAGGTCTCCCACGACGGCCTGAGCGAGCGTTTGACGCAGCTGTTCGACGGCGACAGCGCGATCTACGCCGCTCGCGAGCGCGCCGAGCACGAGAGCGCCTATCGCGAGCGGCTGGATTTCGAGCTCGACATCATCATCAAGATGGGCTTTCCAGGCTACTTCCTGATCGTCATGGACTTCATCCGGTGGGCCAAGGACAACGACATCCCGGTGGGGCCGGGGCGTGGTTCCGGGGCCGGCTCGCTGGTCGCCTACGCGCTCAAGATCACCGATCTCGACCCGCTGGAATACGACCTGCTGTTCGAGCGTTTCCTCAATCCCGAACGCGTCTCGATGCCCGACTTCGACGTCGACTTCTGCATGGAAAAGCGCGACGACGTCATCGACTACGTCGCCGAGCGCTACGGCCGCGATGCGGTGTCGCAGATCGTCACCTTCGGCACCATGGCCGCCAAGGCGGTGGTGCGCGACGTGGCGCGCGCCCAGGGCAAGCCCTACTCGCTGGGCGACAAGCTCTCCAAGCTGATCCCCTTCGAGGTCGGCATGACCCTGGCCAAGGCGCATGAGCAGGAGGAGGCGCTGCGCGATTACCTCGCCAACGACGAGGAGGCCCAGGAGATCTGGGACATGGCGCTCAAGCTCGAGGGCATCACCCGCGGCACCGGCAAGCACGCCGGCGGGGTGGTGATCGCGCCGACCAAGCTCACCGACTTCTCGCCGCTGCTGTGCGACGAGGGCGGCGGCAGCCTGGTGGTGCAGTTCGACAAGAACGACATCGAGGACGCCGGGCTGGTCAAGTTCGACTTCCTGGGCCTGCGTACCCTGACGATCATCGACTGGGCGCTGGCGATGGTCGACACGGTGCGTGCGCGCGACGGCCATGGCCCGCTCGATCTCGACACCATCCCGCTCGACGATGCACCGACCTTCGACATGCTCAAGAAGGCCGAGACCACCGCCGTCTTCCAGCTCGAATCCCGCGGCATGAAGGAGCTGATCAAGCGCCTTCAACCCGACTCGCTGGAGGACATGATCGCGCTGGTCGCGCTGTTCCGCCCCGGGCCGCTGCAGTCAGGCATGGTCGACGACTTCATCAATCGCAAGCACGGCCGCGCCGAGCTCTCCTTTCCCCACCCGGATTACCAGCACGAGCTGCTCAAGCCGGTGCTCGAGCCCACCTATGGCATCATCCTCTATCAGGAGCAGGTGATGCAGATCGCCCAGGTGCTGGCGGGTTACAGCCTGGGCCAGGCCGACATGCTGCGCCGGGCGATGGGCAAGAAGAAGCCCGAGGAGATGGCCAAGCAGCGCGCCGGCTTCATGGAGGGCTGCGCCGCCAACGGCATCGACAAGGAGCTGGCGGGCAATATCTTCGACCTGGTGGAGAAATTCGCCGGTTACGGCTTCAACAAGTCGCACTCGGCGGCCTACGGCCTGGTCTCCTACCAGACCGCCTGGCTCAAGGCACACTACCCCGGGCCGTTCATGGCCGCGGTGCTGTCCACCGAAATGGACAACCTCGACAAGGTGGTGCCGCTGATCGAGGAGTGCCGCAACCTGGGCCTTACGGTGACCCCGCCCGACGTCAACGTCGGCGGCTACAAGTTCACCGTCGACGACGCGGGCCGGGTGGTCTACGGGCTCGGCGCGATCCGCGGGGTCGGCGAGGGGCCGATCGGCGCGATCGTCGAGGCGCGTGCCGAGGGCGGCGCCTTCAGTGATCTGTTCGACTTCTGTCGCCGGGTCGACGGCAAGCGCATGAACAAGCGCACCCTCGAAGCGCTGATCCGCTCCGGGGCGCTCGACAACCTGGGGCCCTCGCGGGCGATGCTCGCCGCCGCGCTGGAGGACGCGCTCAAGGCCGCCGCCCAGAGCACCACCAACGCCAACCTGGGCATGATGGACATGTTCGGCGAGGCGTTCAGCGAGCCCGAGACCGGCGACGCCTACGCCGACTACCGCGACGTGCGCGAGTGGAGCGACAAGGAGCGCCTGGCCGGCGAGAAGGATACCCTGGGGCTGTATCTCACCGGCCACCCGATCGACGAGTACGAGCACGAGCTTGCACGCTTCGTGTCGACGCGAATCGGCGACCTCAAGCCGTCCCGCGAGCCGCAGCGGATCGCCGGGCTGGTGGTGGCGATGCGCACCATGAAGTCCAAGCGCGGCGACACCATGGCCTTCGTCACGCTGGACGATCGTACCGGGCGCATCGAGGCGTCGCTGTTCGGCGAGCTGTTCGATCAGGCGCGCGACAACCTGGGCACCGACCAGGTGCTGATCGTCGAGGGCGAGGTCCAGAGCGACGACTATTCCGGCGGCCTGCGGCTGCGCGGCAAGGAGATCACCGCGATGGTCGACGCCCGGGCGCGCTACGGCGAGGCCGTCGAGCTGTTGGTGGACGGCGCGCGCTGCAACGGGCGCTTCGTTGCCAGCCTGCGGGCAAGTCTCGACCCGTGGCGCAGCGACGCCGGGCTGCCGGTGCGGGTGCGCTATCGCAACGACCACGCCAGTGGCTGGCTGGAGCTCGGCGGCGAGTGGAAGGTCTCGCCGGCCGACGAGCTGCTCGCCGCGCTACGCGACGTCGAGGGCCAGGATGGCATCCGTCTCAAGTATCGTGGCTGACGCCTTGGACACGCGAATAAAGGGCACCGAGACAGGTCGAAGAGGAGGTCCGACGCCATGGATGGCGTCGGTAGCGTACACGGGGGTATTCACAGCGCCTCCTCGAAGACCTGTCGACGGTTGGCTGCGATTGTACTGACGGCAAACTCGCGTACCTTGCGTGAGGCGAGCAAGCTGCGATAATACACGGTTACCGCACGCCGATCGTGGCAGCGTCGCAAGACAGCCGTGGCCTCCAGGCTGCCCGTGCCTGTTTCCAAAAGCACTTCGAAAAGCAGAAGCCTTATGAATCCCAACTATCTGGACTTCGAACAGCCGATTGCCGAACTGCAGGCCAAGATCGAGGAGCTGCGGCTGGTCGGCAACGACAGCAAGATCAATATCAGCGACGAGATCGGCAAGCTCGAGGAAAAGAGCAAGAAGCTCACCGAGTCGATCTTCCGCGATCTGTCCGCGTGGCAGGTCTCGCAGCTTTCGCGCCACCCCCAGCGGCCCTACACGCTGGACTACCTCGAGCGGGTGTTCAGCGATTTCGACGAGTTGCACGGCGATCGCCACTTCGCCGACGACGCGGCGATCGTTGGCGGCATCGCCCGGCTCGACGACCAGCCGGTGATGGTCATCGGCCACCAGAAGGGCCGCGACGTCAAGGAGAAGGTGCGCCGCAACTTCGGCATGCCGCGCCCCGAGGGTTATCGCAAGGCCTGTCGGCTGATGGAGATGGCCGAGCGCTTCAAGATGCCGGTGCTGACCTTCATCGACACCCCGGGCGCCTACCCAGGCATCGATGCCGAGGAGCGCGGCCAGTCCGAGGCGATCGCCTACAACCTGGCGGTGATGTCGCGGCTGAAGACGCCGATCGTCGCCACGGTGATCGGCGAAGGCGGTTCCGGCGGCGCGCTGGCGATCGGCGTGTGCGACGAACTCGCCATGCTGCAGTACTCGACCTATGCGGTGATCTCGCCGGAAGGCTGCGCCTCGATCCTCTGGAAGAGCGCCGAAAAAGCCTCGGAAGCGGCGCAGGCGATGGGCATCACCGCCGAACGCCTCAAGGAGCTGGGCTTCGTCGACACGCTGATCGACGAGCCGGTGGGCGGCGCTCACCGTCACCCGCGGGTCACCGCCGAGCGCGTCAAGGAATCGCTGACCGCGAGTCTCGATCGCCTGCAGGCGATGGATACCGACGAGCTGCTCGAGCGACGCTACAAGCGGTTGATGAGCTACGGCGCACCGGCTTAACAGCATTCGTGGGAGCGAACTTGTTCGCGAATGCCAGGTGCACCCGGTTCGAGGATAAATCCTCTTCCACCCGGGCTTCTGCGTTTCTGGAAAAGGGTGGAAGTGGACGCGAGCTTGTTCGCATTGCCCGATTCGAGCAGGCTGATAATCATTTTTGCCAGCCGATTATGCATGACGTCTAGCCATGCCCTTTCACTCTTGATCGGTGAGGCCCTGATGGCTGTGCCGCGAGGGCGCCCGCTGTGGATCGCGCTGTCCGGCGGGCTGGATTCCTCGCTGTTGCTGACTCTGGCCGCGCGCGCCGCCCACCGCGCGCCGCGGCCGCTCTACGCGCTGCACGTCAATCACGCCCTGCAACCGGCTGCCGCCGACTTCGAACGGCATTGCCGGGCGCTGTGTTCGCGCCTGGGCGTGCCGCTGTTCGTCGAACGGGTGACGGTCGAGCGTGCCGACAAGGGGCTCGAGGCGGCGGCCCGGGAGGCGCGTTACGCGGCCTTCGCGCGGCGGGTCGCCCCGGGCGAGACGCTGTGGCTGGCCCAGCACGGCGACGACCAGGCCGAGAGCGTGCTGCTCGCCGCGCTGCGCGGCAGCGGCATCCGCGGGCTGGCGGCGATGCCGGCGCGGCGAGACTGGCGGGGCCGCCAGCTGGTCCGCCCGCTGCTCGGCGTCACGCGGGCACGCCTGGCGGAGGAGGCTGCCGCGCTGGGCGTGCGCTGGTGCGACGACCCGAGCAATGCCGATAGCACTTTCGACCGTAACTTCCTGCGCCGGGAGGTGCTGCCGCTGCTCACCGAGCGTTGGCCGGCGGCGGCGGCATCGCTTGCCGGGGTCGCCGCGCGCGCTTTTGAAGCCGATGCGCTGCTCGACGAGCTGGCCACACTCGATCTGGCGCGTGCCGGTGGCGTGCCGGCGCGGCTCGCGCTGGATGTGCTGCGCCAGCTTTCCGCGCCCCGCCAACGGCTGCTGATTCGCTACGCCTGTCAGCGTCTCGACCTGCCGACTCCGCCCACTGCGCGCCTCGACACGCTGCTCGCCCAGCTCGAGGCACGCGACGATGCACAAGTGCATGTCGCCTGGCCGGGTGGCGAAGCGCGTTGCTGGCGCGGGCATTGCTATCTGCTGGCGCCGCCGGCGCCGCTGCCGAGCGATTGGCGAAGCGAATGGGACGGCCACACGCCGCTGATGACGCCGGTGGGGCGTGTCGAGATACGTCTGAAACCGGCGAGAGGCGCGGTGCAAGCGCTGGTTCTGACCCTGCGGCGGGGCGGCGAAGCGCTGCGCGTCGCCGGGCGCGGCCGGCGTGACGTCAAGCGCCTGCTGCAGGAGGCCGGGGTGCCGCCCTGGCAGCGGCCCCGCCAGTTGCTGGCCTGGCATGGCGAGACGCTGGTCGCGGTGCTGGGTATCGCCGTTGCCGAGGGCTGGGAGCAGTGCTAGTTGCCGCTCGATAGCGAAGCCACGGTGCGTCGCTCGTTCAGACCTCGACCGCCACCGGATCGACCGCCAGCCGGTAACCGGCGCTTTGTTGATACACGGCCTCCTGTTGCAGGTCGTTGAGCAGCAGCGCGTGTTCGGCGAGGTGCCGGGGCAGGGTCAGTTGCAACGCCTCGCCCCCGACGTTCAGGGTGAAGTCCATGATCGGCTGCTCGGGGCGCGAGTGATTGAGCGCCACCGCCAGGCGCAGCAGCCGCGCCAGGCGTGCATAGCGCGGCTGCAGGGCGCAGGGCAGCGCCTCGAGCTCCTTGACGGCGAACTTGCGCCGGTGGCAGCGCACCAGAAACGCCAGCAACTGCTGCTCGGGGCGCGAGAACCCTGGCAGATCGGCGTTTTCCAGCAAGTAGGCGCCGTGACGGTGAAACTGACTGTGCGATATGGCCAGGCCGATCTCGTGCAATTCGGCGGCCCAGGCCAGGAACTGGCCGGCTTCGTCGCTCAATTGCCAGTGCGTCTGCACCTGCGCCAAGGCGGCCATGGCGGTGGCGGCGACGTTGTCGGCCTGGCGGGTGTCGACGCCATAGCGGCGCTTCTGGGCGGCCAGCGTCTGCAGCCGCGGATCCTCGGCGGTGTCGCGTCCGATCAGGTCGTAGAGCACGCCTTCGCGCAGCGCGCCGTCGGAATAGCGCATGTGGGTAAGTTCGAAGGCTTCGAAGATCGCACACAGGATCGCCACGCCGGCGGGGAACACCCGCGCGCGATCGGCCTTGAGGCCGTCGAGGGCCACCCTGTCGAGCTGCTTGCACTTGATCAGGCGCTTGCGCAGTCGCTCGAGGCCGTCGCGCTGGATGATCCCCTCGGGGCTGTCGCCGGCGGCGGCGAGTACCGCGGCGACGGCCTTGATGGTGCCGCTCGAGCCGACCGGGTCGTTCCAGCCCAATTCGCGATAGGCACGCTGAATGTTGGCGATCTCGGAAAGCGCGGCGAGCTCGGCCTGACGAAAGCGCCGCTCGGTGATCCCGCCGTCGGCAAAGAAGCGCCGCGTGTAGGCCACGCAGCCCATGTGCAGGCTTTCCAGCGCCAGCGGCTCGAAATGTTCTCCGATGATCAGCTCGGTCGAGCCGCCGCCGATGTCGACGATCAGCCGCTTGCCGTGGACGTCGGCCAGTGCGTGGGCCGCGCCCAGGTAGATCAGTCGCGCTTCCTCGCGTCCGGCGATGATCTCGATCTCGTGACCCAGCAGCGCCTCGGCGCGGGCGATCAGCGTCTGGCTGTTGCTGGCCGAGCGCAGCGCGTTGGTGCCGACCACGCGCAACTGCTGGGCCGGGATGCCCTCGACGAAGGGCGCGAAGCGCCCGAGGCAGCTCAGGGCCCGCTGCATGGCGGCTTCGTCGAGCCGTTCGTCGTCGTCCAGGCCGGCCGCCAGTTGGACTTTTTCGCCCTGCCTGGCGACCACTTGCAACTCACCTTGGTGCGCGTTGGCCACCAGCAGGTGAAAGCTGTTCGAACCCAGATCGATGGCCGCGAGTCGGCGCGGCTCCCGAGCGGTGGCGGGCATCCTGCTCATGTGCTGTCCCTGTCTGATCATTCAAGCAAGGTTGCTGGCCGCCCGGTGGCTTGTCAATCGCCGTCGGGCGTCGTCCAATGGCGGGTGGAGAGGCATGGCCGCCCTACTATCGACCAACACTTCAACCGACACTTCAACCAACACTTCAACCAACGGAGAATCGAGATCATGGCCGAAGCATCCATCGAATGGCTCTCCGGCGACGTGCTCGAGACGCAGCTATCGGCCCCGGGCAGTCTGTTGCTGGTGTTCGTCGCCGAATGGTGCGAGCCCTGTCAGGCGCTTGTCCCGCGCCTGGAAAGGCTCGCCGCCCAGCAGCGCGAGCGGCTGCGCTGCTACCTGGTCGACGTCGACCGCGACCCCCAGACGGCGCAGAAATACGGCGTGCGCGGGATGCCGACGCTGGCGCTGTTCGAGGATGGCGATCTCGACGCCACGCGGGTGGGCGCGCTCGATGACGCCCAGTTGGCGAGCTTCATCGAAACCGCCCTCGACGCATGAGCGCCGCGCGGTTTCGACGATGGTGCCGGCCCTTTTCGGGGCCCGGCCCGTCGCAGGGGTTGCGTTTATCTTCGCGCTTAACTAGTATCGAAGCGTTCGCCTGTTCCGAAAGCTTCCCGACCGTCGCGCGGTGCCACCGACGCGGTCAATCCCAAGTCGTCAGAAAACCCGCTGTTCATCTCCGCTGTCGATTGGCAGTCGTTGATTGAAGGAACGTAACACCAGGCGAAGGAACAGCGCCTCCCTCGATTCCGATAGTATCCATGGCCTCCTCGCGGAGACGCTATTCGATGCCCACATCCGGCGAGAGGCTCACATCGGGTTCTGAACGCACCGCGCGGCGTACCGTCACCGCCTCCTGTCCTATCGGCCCAAAGCCGCCACGCTGACACGAGCTATTTCTGAACAAAAGATGAATCTTACCGAACTCAAGCAAAAGACCGTTCCGGAGCTGCTGGAGATCGCCCAGGAGATGGGCATCGACAACCTCGCCCGCTCCCGCAAGCAGGACATAATCTTCGCCATCCTCAAGAAGCACGCCAAGAGCGGCGAGGATATCTACGGCGATGGCGTTCTCGAGATCCTCCAGGACGGTTTCGGCTTCCTGCGCAGCGCCGACAGCTCCTATCTGGCCGGGCCCGACGACATCTACGTCTCGCCGTCGCAGATTCGCCGCTTCAACCTGCGCAAGGGCGATTCGATCTCGGGCAAGATCCGCCCGCCCAAGGAAGGCGAACGCTATTTCGCGCTGTTGAAGGTCAATCAGATCAACCTCGACAAGCCCGAAAACGCCAAGCACAAGATCCTCTTCGAGAACCTCACCCCGCTGTTTCCCCAGGAACGCATGTTCATGGAGATCGGCAACGGGTCCACCGAGGACCTGACCTCGCGCATCATCGATCTCACCGCGCCCATCGGCAAGGGCCAGCGCGGGCTGATCGTCTCGCCGCCCAAGGCCGGCAAGACGCTGATGCTGCAGAACATCGCCACCTCGATCACCCGCAACAATCCCGAATGTCACCTGATCGTGCTGCTGATCGACGAGCGCCCGGAAGAGGTCACCGAGATGTCGCGCACCGTGCGCGGTGAAGTCGTCGCCTCGACCTTCGACGAGCCGCCGGCGCGCCACGTGCAGGTCGCCGAGATGGTGATCGAGAAGGCCAAGCGGCTGGTCGAGCACAAGAAGGACGTGGTGATCCTGCTCGACTCCATCACCCGCCTGGCGCGCGCCTACAACACCGTGGTGCCGAGCTCCGGCAAGGTGCTCACCGGCGGTGTCGACGCCCATGCCCTGGAAAAGCCCAAGCGCTTCTTTGGCGCGGCGCGCAACATCGAGGAGGGCGGCAGCCTGACGATCATCGCCACCGCACTGGTCGACACCGGCTCCAAGATGGACGAGGTGATCTTCGAGGAGTTCAAGGGTACCGGCAACATGGAAGCCCATCTCGACCGCAAGCTCGCCGAGAAGCGCGTCTACCCGGCGATGAACATTCGCCGCAGCGGCACCCGACGCGAGGACCTGATCGCCTCCGAGGACGAGATGCAGCGCATGTGGATCCTGCGCAAGCTGCTCAATCCGATGGACGATACCGCGGCGACCGAGTTCCTGATCGACCGATTGAAAGACACCAAGACCAACATCGAGTTCTTCGAGGCCATGAAGCGCCGCTGATCCAGCCTGCTGCGCATGTTTGCTGGTCGTGGGCAGGCTGCAAGCGAACAACAATCCAGGCAGTGAACTGAAGGGGCGGCATGCTATGCTGCCCCTTTCGCGTTCTGGCACGGAAATCCATATGAAGTATAAGGACTTGCGCGAGTTCGTCGCGGCGCTCGAGGCGCAGGGCGAGTTGCAGCGGATCAGCGCCGAGGTCGATCCGTATCTTGAGATCACCGAGATCTGCGATCGCACCCTGCGCGCCGGCGGCCCGGCGCTGCTGTTCGAGAACGTCAAGGGCCATGAAATGCCGGTGCTGGGCAATCTGTTCGGCACGCCGCGCCGCGTGGCGCTGGGCATGGGCCAGGACAGCGTGGCCGCGCTGCGCGAGGTCGGCGAGCTGCTGGCGTTCCTCAAGGAGCCCGAGCCGCCCAAGGGCTTTCGCGATGCCATCGACAAGCTGCCGGTGTTCCGCCAGGTGATGAGCATGGGGCCCAGGACGCTGCGCAAGGCCCCGGTTCAGGAGGTCGTGCACGAGGGCGAAGCGGTCGATCTCGACCGCATCCCCATCCAGCACTGCTGGCCGGGCGACGTCGCGCCGCTGGTCACCTGGGCGCTGGTGGTGACCAGGGGCCCGCACAAGGAACGCCAGAACTTGGGCATCTATCGCCAGCAGAAGCTCGGCAAGAATCGCCTGATCATGCGCTGGCTCTCCCATCGTGGCGGCGCGCTGGATTTTCTCGAATGGCAGCAGGCCCACCCCGGCGAGCCGTTCCCGGTGGCAGTGGCGCTGGGCGCCGACCCGGCGACGATTCTCGGGGCGGTGACGCCAGTGCCGGATACGCTCTCGGAATACGCCTTCGCCGGGCTACTGCGCGGCTCGCGCACCGAACTGGTCAAGTGCGGACACGCCGAACTCGAGGTGCCGGCATCGAGCGAGATCGTCCTCGAAGGCTTCATCTACCCCGACGACACCGCGGAGGAGGGACCCTACGGCGATCACACCGGTTACTACAACGAGGTCGAGACCTTCCCGGTGTTCACCGTTAAGCGCATCACCCACCGTCGCGATCCGATCTACCATTCCACCTACACCGGACGCCCGCCGGACGAGCCGGCGATCCTCGGGCTGGCGCTCAACGAGGTCTTCGTGCCGATCCTGCGCAAGCAATTCCCCGAGATCGTCGACTTCTACCTGCCCCCGGAGGGCTGCTCCTACCGCATGGCGGTGGTGACCATGAACAAGCAGTACCCGGGGCACGCCAAGCGGGTGATGATGGGCGTGTGGAGCTTCCTGCGCCAGTTCATGTACACCAAGTTCGTGATCGTGCTCGACGCCGATGTCGACGCGCGCAACTGGCAGGACGTGATCTGGGCGATCACCACGCGCATGGATCCCGCGCGTGATACGGTGATGGTCGAGAACACCCCGATCGATTATCTCGACTTCGCCTCGCCGATCGCCGGGCTGGGCTCGAAGATGGGCCTGGACGCCACCGACAAGTGGCCCGGCGAAACCGACCGCGAGTGGGGCCGGCCGATCGTCATGGACGAGGCCACCAAGGCGCGGGTCGATGCACGCTGGGCGGAACTCGGCATCAACCTGCCCGATCAATCATGAGGACAGCATGACGGCAAGGACCCTGACCTGCCAGGTCGTCGAGGTCGAGGACCTCACCCCCGACGTCTTCCGGGTGCACCTGGAGGGCCGTGCCGAGGCCATGGCCCATGCGCCCGGCCAGTACCTGGAGATGCAGCTGGACCCCGCGACCTGGGTACCGTTCTCCATCGCCAACGCTCACGGCGGCGATGGCCGCCTGGAACTGCATATCCAGCACTGGCCCGAGCGCAGCAACTCCGCGCGACTGCGGGAGCTGCTGGTGGAAGCCCGGCAGCTGACCCTGCGCCTGCCCGGCGGGGACTGCGTGCTCGACCCCGACAGTACCCGCCCGCTGCTGCTGCTGGCCGCCGGCACCGGCTTCGCCCAGATGAAGGCGATCGTCGAGGCCGCGCTGCATGCCGACCCCGAGCGCGAGATCGCCCTGTGGTGGGCGGCCAGGGAACGCCGCGAGTTCTACCTGGAGAGCCTGGCCCGGGAATGGGCCGCCCAGTACCCGGGCGTGGCCTTCCACGGCGTCAGCGAGCAGGGCATGGACGACACCTTCGCCGCCGAGCGCATCCACGGCCATGTCGGCCGCATCGACGAGGCGCTGGCCGCCGCGCTGGACGATGTCTCGGGCTACGACGTCTATCTCTCCGGCTCGCCGGGAATGGTCTATGCCTGCGTCGACGTCCTGGCGTCGCTGGGGCTCGAGCCCTCGCGGGTGTTTTCCGATGTGTTCGCCTATGCGCCGCGCGAGCCGTTGGTGCCCACGCTAGGCAGCCTGGTGCGGGAGAAGCGGGCATGAGCGCCTCGCCGATCCTGATCACCGGTGGCGCCCAGCGGGTCGGCCACTACTGCGCCCAGCGATTGCTCGATGACGGCCACCCGCTGATCGTCGGCTACCGGCGCGAGCACGCCTCGCTCGAGGCGCTGCGCCGGCGTGGCGCGATCACTCTGCAGGGGGACTTCGCCGAGCGGGCCGGGATCCTCGATTTCATCGCCCGGCTACGCGACGAGACGCAGGCGCTGCGGGCGATCGTCCACAACGCCGCGAGCTGGGCGGCGGACACCGAGGACGACGGCAGCGGGGCGCATTTCGAGCGGCTGTTCAACGTTCACATGCAGGCGCCGTATCTGATCAATCGCCATTGCCGCGAGCTGCTCGAGGCGTGCGGCGAGCCGCAGCGCGACATCGTCCATATCACCGATCACCTGGCCGCGCGGGGAATGCGCGAGCATGCCGCCTACGCCGCGACCAAGGCGGGGCTTGATAACCTCACCCGTTCGTTCGCCGCGCTGTATGCCCCGAGTATCCAGGTCAACGCCATCGCTCCGGGGCCGGTGATGCTCAACGGCGAGGACGACGGCGCGATCGGCGAGGATGCACGCCAACACTCGGCGATGGGCATGGTGCCGGGCCCCGGGGTGATCTATCAGAGCCTGCGCTACCTGCTCGACAATCGCTTCACCACCGGCGTGACCCTGACGGTGGACGGCGGCTCGGCTGGCTGCTGAGCAGCGGATTTGTTCGCTTGGCGTTCGTCGGGGTTGTCAAACCGCGCCGGGCGTGTAGGATTGAAGGCGAATCTCAGGAGACGACCCATGGTCACCAGCCCTAAATCAGTCATCGTCACGGCGCATCGCCGCGCCATCATTGGCGGCTTCGGCGTGTCCGGCTGGCAGGGTTATGGCTATTGGTTTACGCGGGGTGCGCCCGGCGGCCCGGCCGATTAGGCCTGAGCCACGAGCGCACCCTGACCGCCAGGGTTGCCTCCCCAAACCCCCGTCGGCAACCCGGCGGGGGTTTTTTAATGCACGGCAGAACCGATCGCGACAAGGAGACGACCATGACCCGCAGCACATTCGCCTATCCGCGCTATTCAGACGCTTATCGGGGCGCAGGCTATTGGCGATTTAGCCGCTCCCGGTCAGGACAGTCTGCCGCCTCTGGCCGGGCACGTCTGGGCAACCAGTCCATGGGCGGCCAACGAACGCCACGAAGTCTCCCTGCCCGCTGATGCGGGCTTGTGCCAGGAATCTGCTCATGAATGCCCCCCTGACCCTGACCGAAGCCCCGCGCAAGACGCGCAAAACCACCCACGCGCCGCAGCGCGCCTTGCCCACCGCCGCCGAACTGCGTCGCGACATTCCCCTTGGCGGCGCGCTGGCGGCGCGGATCGATGCCCAGCGCCAGGCGATTCGCGCCGTTCTCGACGGCCGTGACGATCGCCTGCTGGTGGTGGTCGGGCCCTGCTCGATCCACGACCCCCAGGCCGCGCTGGCCTACGCCGAGCATCTGGCCGAGCTCAACCGCCGGGTCGACGACCGGCTGCTGCTGGTGATGCGTGTGTATGTCGAGAAACCGCGTACCACGGTGGGCTGGAAAGGGCTGGCCTACGATCCGCACCTCGACGGCAGCGACGACATGGCCAGCGGGTTGGCGCTGTCGCGGCGGCTGATGCGCGACATCGCCGCGCTGGGGCTGCCGGTGGCGAGCGAACTGCTGCAGCCGTTGGCGGCCGGCTACTTCGATGACCTGCTGGCCTGGGCGGCGATCGGCGCGCGCACCACCGAATCGCAGATCCACCGCGAGATGGCCAGCGGGCTCGAGGCCATTGTGGGCTTCAAGAACGCCACCGACGGCGATATTGGCGTGGCGATCGACGCCATGCAGGCCGCCGCGCACGGCCACCGGCATTTCGCCATGGGCCTCGACGGCAGCCCCGAGATGCGCGAGACCGACGGCAACGCCCATACCCACCTGGTGCTGCGCGGCGGCCATGGCCGACCCAACTATGATGCCGCGAGCGTTGCTGCCAGTCGCCGGGCACTCGGCGAGGCCGGCCTGCCGGCCCGGATCATGGTCGATTGCAGCCATGCCAACTCGCGCAAGGATCATCGCCGCCAGAGCGAGGTACTGCTCGACGTGCTCGACCAGCGCCTGGCCGGCGACGACAGCCTGGTCGGGGTCATGCTCGAGGGCCATCTCAACGAGGGCAAGCAGCCGCTCAAGCCCGGCGCGCTGCGCTACGGGGTCTCGATCACCGATGCCTGCCTGGGCTGGGACACTACCGAGTCGCTGCTGACACGCGCAGCCGAACGGCTACGCCGCTGAGCCGCGACGACTGGCATTCACGCCCCGCCTGGCGGGGCGCCTGCATCGTGCTGTCGTTAAGCGCGAGCGCTACCCGATCAGGCCGCCAGCGATTCGCCCAGCTGCTGACGAATCTTCTTCATGGCGTTCTTCTCGAGCTGGCGGATCCGCTCGGCGGAAACCCCGTAGACGTCGGCCAGCTCGTGCAGCGTGGCCTTGCTGTCGGCCAGCCAACGGCTCTGCAGGATGTGCCGCGAGCGCTCGTCGAGGCTGCCCAGCGCCTCCTGCAGGCGACGCGTGGAGTCGGCCTCCCAGTCGCTGTCCTCGAGCTGCACGGCCGGATCGTAGCGGGCGTCGTCGAGATACTGCGCCGGCGCCTGATAGCTGCTCTGCTCGTCGTCATCGCTCGGCGAGGCGTCGAAACCGGCATCGAAGGCCGACAGCCGCCCTTCCATCTCGCGCACGACCTCGGGCTTGACGTCGAGATCCTTGGCGATGGCGTCGACTTCGTCGGTGTTCAGCCAGGCCAGGCGCTTCTTGGCGCTGCGCAGGTTGAAGAACAGCTTGCGCTGGGCCTTGGTGGTCGCCACCTTGACGATCCGCCAGTTGCGCAGCACGAACTCGTGGATCTCGGCCTTGATCCAGTGCACGGCAAACGACACCAGCCGTACGCCCTGATTGGGATCGAAACGCTTGACGGCCTTCATCAGGCCGACATTGCCTTCCTGGATCAGGTCGGCCTGGGGCAGACCGTAGCCCGAATAGCTTCTGGCGATATGCACCACGAAGCGCAGATGCGACATGACCAGACGACGCGCCGCCTCGAGATCGTTTTCATCGTGCAGGCGGAAAGCAAGCTCGCGCTCTTCGTCCACGGTCAGCACCGGGATGCCATTCACCGCCTGGATATAGCCGTTCAAGTCATGGCCGGGTGAAAGCTGGCCAATAGGCTGAAGACTGGTGCTCATGCAGGGTGTCTCCATGTTGCCCAAAAGAAATTACCCAACGCGGGGAGCAGTGGGCTCGACCCGGTAACCGTTGACATTAAAAAAGCCTGACTTCGACGTTCTCATACTAAGACCTTTAGCGTAGAAACAAGTTCAACGCTCGCGCAAGCGGCTCGCGGGCACATTTTACGCCCGAACTGCTTCCCGCTTGCTGCTTCATTTCATGTTGACTTCATTTCGGGTTGATTGTTACTGCCAGCTTAACGCGGGCGGGTTTCGGCAAGATGCCGATGCACCGCGACCCAGCCGCCCAACCAGCCTAACAGTGTACTCGAAGCCAGCAGAATTGCCGAGCCCTGCCAGCCGAGCCCGGGCATCACGAATTGCGCGCCGTAGCTCTCGGCCAGCGTCTGCAACGGCGCGGTCAGCCAGCGCCCGCCCAGGCTCAGCAACAGCCAGGCGCTCAGCCCGCCGCCCAACCCGTACCAGGCGCCGCTGTACAGAAACGGCCGGCGCACGAAGGCGTGGGTCGCGCCGATCAGCGTCACCACCTCGATCTCGCGTCGCCGACTCTCGACGGCCAGGCGGATGGTATTGCCGACGATCAGCAAGGCGCCGAAGCCGAACAGTACCGCCAGGGCCAGGGCCAGGCGCTGGCCGAACGCCGCCAGACTGCTCAGCCGTTCCAGCCAGGCAAGGTCGACGCGCACCTCGTCGACGCCGTCGACGCTCGCCAGCTGACTGCGCAGATCGTCGACCGCCGCGGGACTGGTGTCGAGCGGCGATACCACCACGCTGGCCGGCAGCGGGTTATCGTCGAGTTCGGCCAGCGCATCGTCGAGCCCCAGCGCCTGCTGGAACTCGGCCATGCCTTCGGCGGCGGTGATCAGTCGGGCCCCGTCGACCTCGGGATGGCTGCGCAGGGTATCGGCCAGTTGCATCGCCTGGCGTTCGCCCACCGCGGGCGCCAGGTAGGCGGTCAGCGTGGCGCTCTCCTCGAGTCGCGAGCCGACGCCCTTGGCGCCGTCGAGCGCCAGCCACAGACCCGCCGGCAGCAGCAGCGCGATGCCGATGGCAAGCATCGTCATCAGGCTGGCAAGCGGCTGGCGCAGCAGCCGCCGGGCGCTGTCGGAGGCCATCTGGCGATGGTGACGCACCCAGGCACGGCGGCGACTGTCGAAGCCCGGCCGGTGGCTGCGCGCGCCGCGACGCGGTGCTGGCTGGCGGGAATCGTTGCCGCGCGAGGCGTCGCTCATGCCGCGCCTCCCTGATCGATACGCTCGTCGCTGATCAGGCGCCCTTCGTGCAGGCGCAGCACGCGATGACGCAGCCGGGCGATCAACGCCAGGTCGTGGCTGGCGACCAGCACGGTGGTGCCGATGCGGTTGAACTCCTCGAACAGCCGCATGATATCGGCGGACAACTGCGGATCGAGGTTGCCGGTGGGCTCGTCGGCAAGCAATAGCGCCGGCTTGTTGACCACCGCCCGGGCGATGCCCACGCGCTGCTGCTCACCGCTGGAAAGCTCGATGGGCAGCGCGCGCTCGCGATGCAACAGCCCCACCTTGTCGAGTGCCGCACGCACCCGCCGCGCGCCTTCGCGGGGCTCGACGCCCTGGATCTCCAGCGGCAGGGCGACGTTGGCGAAGATGTCGCGGTCGAACAGCAATTGGTGATCCTGGAAGACCACACCGATCTGGCGCCGGTAGAAGGGGATCTGGCTGTTGTGCAGCCGGTCGATATCGTGGCCGGCCACCAGCAGGCGCCCGCGCGAGGGCCGCTCGAGGCGCATGATCAGGCGCAGCAGCGAACTCTTGCCGGCGCCGGAGTGCCCGGTCAGGAACAGCATCTCGCCGCGCGCCACGCCGAAGTTGATGTCGGCGAGCGCCTCGAAACGCCCGCCGTAGCGCTTGCCGACATGCTCGAAGGCGATCACCGGCTAACGATCCGCGGTGTCGCGGTCGAACAGCGCGCCGACGAAATCCTCGGCGGCGAACGGCCGCAGGTCGTCAAGGCCTTCGCCGACGCCGATGAAACGGATCGGCGTGCCCTGCTGCTTGGCCAGGGCGAAGATGATCCCGCCCTTGGCGGTACCGTCGAGCTTGGTCAGGGTGATGCCGGTGACCGGAATCGCCTCGTCGAAGGTCTTGGCCTGGGACAACGCGTTCTGGCCGGTGCCGGCATCGAGCACCAGCATCACCTCGTGGGGCGCGGTGGCGTCGAGCTTGGCCATCACCCGCTGAACCTTCTTGAGCTCTTCCATCAGGTGGCTCTTGTTGTGCAGCCGGCCGGCGGTGTCGGCGATCAGCACGTCGACGCCACGCGCCTTGGCGGCGGACAGCGCGTCGTAGATCACCGAGGCGCTGTCGGCGCCGGTATGCTGGGCGATCACCGGCACCTTGTTGCGCTCGCCCCAGACCTTGAGCTGCTCGACCGCCGCGGCGCGGAAGGTGTCGCCGGCGGCAAGCATCACGCTGCGCCCCTGGTTCTGGAAGCGCTGGGTCAGCTTGCCGATGGTGGTGGTCTTGCCGACGCCGTTGACGCCGACCATCAGGATCACGAACGGCCCTTCGCCCTTGGCCGGCAGCTCCAGCGGGGTGGTCACCGGCGCGAGCAGGGTGATCAACTCCTCCTGCAGTGCGCTGAGCAGCGCCTCGGGATCGTTGAGTTCCTTGCGCGAGACCCGTGCCGTGAGGTTGTCGATGATCTCGGTGGTCGCCTCGATGCCCACGTCGGCCATCAGCAGTTGGGTCTCGAGATCCTCCATCAACTCGTCGTCGATCTGCTTCTTGCCGAGGAACAGATCGGCCAGGCCGTCGGTAAGGTTGGCGCGGGTCTTGCCCAGCCCGGCCTTGATGCGCGCCAGCCAGCCCCGTTTCGCGCCGCTCGGCTTGTCGCGCCCGGCGGTGGCGCTGTCGGAAGGCGGCGCCTCATCGGCGTCGGCGGAGCTCGAGGGTTCGATGGCCGGCGGCGTGCTATCCACCTCGCCGACGTCGCGCTGCGACTCGGACGCAACCGACGTCGGCACTTCCACTTGCTCGTCGAGTTCCACCTGGCGTTCGGCCGCTTCGCTGTCCGGCGCAGCTGATTCGGCCGAGGCCGCCTCCAGGGCGTCGTCCTCGGGGCGACGCGCTTCCACGGCGAGATCCTCGCGGGTCGTATCGACGGGGCTCTCGTCGGGCACGCTGTCGGATTCGCGCTCGATCTCGTCGAGTGACGGGTCGCGATCGGAGGGTTGCTCTTTCTTCTTGCGCTTGAATAAACCGAACATGGGCGAGTCAGTCGATTGGCAGGTAAACGATTGGCCCATCGTAACACCCCCCGCTACCACTGTGGATAAGCCCCGCGTACAATCCGCCACCTATGAGTCGTCATCGTTCAAGACCGCCGTCGCGCCGCGGGCGGGCCCCCCAGTCGTCGGGCAAGCTGCGCATCATCGGCGGGCAGTTTCGTCGCCGGCTACTGAGCGTCGCCGACAGCCCGGGACTGCGTCCGACACCGGATCGAGTGCGCGAGACGCTGTTCAGCTGGCTGGCGTTCGAGCTCGCCGGGGCCCGCGTGCTCGATCTTTACGCCGGCACCGGCGCACTGGGCCTGGAGGCGCTGTCGCGCGGGGCCGGCATGGCCACCTTCGTCGAATCCGCCACCCCGGTCGCCCGGGCCATCGAGGGCAACCTCGCCACGCTGGGCGTGAGCGGCGAGGTGATCGAGAAGGACGTCATGGCGTTCCTGGCCGGCCCGGCAACGCCTTTCGGGGTAGTCTTCCTCGACCCGCCCTTTCGTCAGCAGCGCGTCGCGCCAACCTGCCGAGCGCTGGAGGATGCCGACTGGCTGAGCGACCCGGCGTGGGTCTATGTCGAACAGGAGGCCGAGGCCCCGGTCGAGGTCCCGGACAATTGGGCGCTGCACCGCGAAGTCGCTGCCGGAGACACCCACGGGCGGCTGTACCGGCGCCAGGCGTCTCCGCCCGGAGACGCTTGCCGAGCCCCGGACCACGGCGTACGCTGACGGCCAGCACGCCGCGCCGCATACAGTGATTCAGGCAAGCAATTCAGGCCAATAATTCAGGAGAAAACGGATGAGCAGCGAACTTTTCAATCAGCTCGAACAGAAAGTCGGCAACGCGATCGAGTCGCTCGAGATGCTGAAGATGGAAGCCGAGGAGTTGCGCGAGGAGAATGCCCGCCTCAAGCAGGAACACGAGGAGTGGGAACGCCGCCTGAACGGCCTGCTGGCCCAATTCCGTGAATTGGAAGGCAGCGAGAGCGCACAGAATTCGATTTCCTGAGCCGGCACGGCCTTCCATCGACGCCGGCAGCCATCATTCGCTGCCGGCGTTTCCCACCATGAGATCCCGCGACATCAGCAGCGCATCCTCGCGCCGCCCGGCATGCGCCGGGTAATAGTTCGCGCGCCGTCCGTCGACGACGAAGCCCATGGCGCGATACAGCGCCTGGGCGCCGTGATTGGTACCGCGCACTTCGAGCAGCATGCGCTCGCTGCCCCATGTCTCGGCCCGGGCGATCAAGCGTTCGAGCAAGCGTCGGGCCACACCACGCCGGCGCATCCCCGGATCGACGGTGATCGCCTGGAGTTCGGCCTCGAACGGCAGCCGATAGAGTATCGCATGCCCCACCAGCGCACCGCGCCCGTCATGCGCCCCCCAGCATTCGGCATGACCGTCGTCGAGCGCCTCGCTGAGCCACGCCTCGCGCCAGGGGTGCGCCTGCCCCAGGCGTTCGAGCGCGGTCAGTTCGTCGATGTCCCCCGGGGTCAATCTGCTCAGCCGTAGCTCAGTCATCGTTCACCCTGCCGCTTTCATCGACGTGGCTCGCGCCGCGATGCCAGGCCTTGCGCCAGTCCACCAACAGCGGCAGCAGGTCCCGCTTGGCGTCGGCCGATGCCATCAGTTCGTCCAGCGCGGGACCGCACCAGGCGGGAAGCTCGAGCAGCCGACTGCGACTTTCGGCAATCTCCAGCACCCGCTCGAGATCGTGGTGAGCGCCGAACAACAGCAGCCGCTCGAGCTGCCAGCCGCGCCGGCGCCGACCCTCGATGAATGCTCGCAGGCCCTCGCGGGCCTCCTCCAGCGGCGTCTGCGCCGGGATGTCGTCCATCAATGGCCAACGGAAGGCTTCGAAGGCCGGTGGCTGCGCGGTCTCGATGGCGGCAGCCTTGAACAGGTTGGCCAGCAGCCGCCGGGCGGCGGACGACGGCGCGCCGTCGGCGACCTGCAGAATCAGCCAACGGCCTTCCAGCGCGGCGACCTGCAGCGTGAAGCGCAGCGCCTCGCCGGGCACTTCCTCGACGCTCATGCCCGCTGAGCCTGCCGATGAGTCGGCGGGAACCGGCGCTTCGGGCTCACTGGCCTGCGGCTTGCCGAGCAGCGCCCGGGCCCGCTTGGTCGGCGAGCCGGCGGCCCGCGGCGTCGGGGTGGCGGCCGGCGGCGTCGCCTGTGCGGTCGCTTCGCGGGCGTCGTCGAGCAGCGCATGCAGGCGCCTTGCCGGCGGCTGACGGGGTTCGACGGGCGCCTCCGGCCATTCGCAACGCGGCGTTTCCAGGGCGTTGGGCAGCCGATAGCGGCTGACCCAGACGGTCAGCCCCATCGCTTCAAGATATTGCGAGCGCTGCGGTTCGCCCGCCGTATCAACCACCACTGCCGCCCCGGCAATTGGGCGAATCGGGGCGCGCATTGCCGCGCGCCTGCCATTCGGCCGGGGTGTACAGGTGCAGGGCCAGGGCGTGCACCGGGCCGGACAGCTCGTCGGCCAGCGTCGCGTAGATCTGCTGATGGCGCTTGACCGGCATCAGCCCGGCGAAACGTTCAGATACCAGCGTGACCTTGAAGTGGGTCTCCGAGTTGGCCGGCACACTATGCATGTGGCTCTCGTTCTCGACGGTCAGATGGACCGGCTCGAGCGAGCGCAGCTTGTCTTCGATTCGTGCCTGAACATTCATGGCGTCTCCTCCCGGGTCGCAAGCGTTTCATTGTAACGTCTAAGCCACGCGCTGGATAAGCCACGCGCTGGATAAGGCTCGCTCACGCCGCGCGGGAACGCCTCGCCAGCGGCACGCGCCACAGGCTCAGCACCAGGGCCACCACGACGAAGCCACAACCTAGCCATAGCGCCAGGGACAGCGAGCCGAACGGCAGCGCCAGCATCATGCCGACCATCGCGGTGCCCAGCGCCTGGCCGAAGGTGCGCACCGAGGCCAGTACGCCGGAGGCGTTGGCGCTGTACTCGAGCGCCACGCTGCCGATCATTTCGCGATTGTTGGGCGCCTGGAAGATCCCGTAGCCGACCCCGCACAGCGCCACCCGCCAGGCGATGTCGCCGGGCAATGCCGCCTCGCCGAGCATGGCCAACGTCAGCATGCCGAGCAGGAAGATCGCCAGCCCCAGCGACGAGATCAGCGTCGGGTTGAAGCGATCCGCCAGGCGGCCGGCGAACGGACCGGTCAGCATCAGTGCCAGCGGCCAGGGCGTGAACAGCACCGCCGCGGCGATCGGGCTCAGGCCCATCACGCTCTGGAACAGAATCGGCAGACCGACGAACGCCGCGCCCTGGGCGATGAACGCCAGCATCGAGATCACCGCCGCCACGCTGAAGCGCGGCTCGCGAAAGATCACCAGCGGTACCAGCGGGCTCATTGCACGGCGCTGACGCCACACGAACAGCACCAGACAACCCAGGCTCGCCGCGAGCGGCAACAGCGCCGCCGAACTGGCGTGGTCGCGGCCGAGGCGGTCGAGGGCGAACACGAAGCCACTGACCATGACCATCGACAGCAGCGCCCCGGGCCAGTCGAAGCGCCCCGCCTCGGGCGTCTCGCGGGGCAGCGCGCGAAGCGCCAGAGCCAGCGCGGCGATGCCGATCGGCACGTTGATGGCGAACAGCCAGGGCCAGCTCGCCAGATACAGGATAGCGCCGCCCAGCGACGGCCCGAAGGCGATGCCGAAAGCCACCACCAGCGCGCCCAGGCCGATCGCCGAGCCCAGCAGGCGCGGCGGGAAGATCACCCGATACATCGACGGGCCGATGCTCAGCATGGCCGCCGCGCCGATCCCTTGCACCATCCGCGACACCACCAGCCATTCGAAACTGCGCGAAAGCGCACAGGCCAGCGAAGCCAACGTGAACACGCCCAACCCGCCGATATACAGCCGGTGACGGCCGACCAACCGGCTCAGCGCGGCGAACGCCAGCAGCGTCGAGGCGCTGACCAGTTGGTAGATATTGGTGATCCATACCGCGCGGGACTCGCTGACGTCGAGCTCGCGGGCCAGGGTCGGCAGCGCGATGTTGACGATGCCGCCGTCGAGCACCGCCATCAGGGTACCGAGTATCAGCACCAGCATCGCCAGACGGCGCTGCGGGCCGGGCAATCCGGTGTCACCGGGGCGGGTTTCGAACAGTCGCTTGATCAGCATGTCGGGCGGCTCCGGCCGACAGGCGCAAGCGAAACGGGCTCAGGGGCGTGGCGGGAATGGCTCGAGCGGCTCACCGACGGTCTCAGTCCTCGTCGGTTTCGAGCAGCAACTCATCGTCGATATCGGAGATCTCGATGGGCTCGTCGTCCTCGAGATCGAGCGCCAGGTAGCTGTGCTCGACCACCACGAAGCGCTCGAACAGCGCCCAGTCGAGGCGGTCGGGCCATTGCCGGGTGTCTTCCTCCCAGGCCCGCAGCTCGTTCTCGAGGATGTCGAGGTGGCGCTCGCGCACATAGGCGGCCAGCGCTTCCGGGGTGTCCATCTCGGGAATCAGGTAGACGGTGCTCTCGCTATCGACGTCGGCGAGGGTCAGGTCGTCCTCGCCGACGGTTGGTTCCAGCGAGTTGACCCAGTCGACGAACGCCTGGGTAGGCTTGACGCTCAGCGCGGAACGGTTGAGCAGTTTCATCGTCACTCTCCTGGAGAAATGGCCTGGACAGATGGGCCTCGACAAACGGCTCCTCGACAGATGGCGTCTTCGACAGACGAACTCCCGGTGGACGGGTCTCGGCAGACCTGTCCGGGAACGCGTGCCGAAGCAGCAGCAAGGTTTCGATGGCGCGACGCGGCGTCGAAACGCCGCTCATTATGGGCGCTCGCGGCGCCGCTTACCAATACTTCCCGCGAGCCGCGAGCCGCGAGCCGCGAGCCGCGAGCCGCGAGCCGCGAGCATCAGGCTAGCCCGTAGCCCGTAGCCCGTGGCTCGTAGCCCGTAGCCCGTAGCCCGTAGCCCGTAGCCCGTAGCCCGTAGCCCGTAGCCCGTAGCCCAGCCTCACTCCGGGCGCATGGCGGGAAACAGCAGCACGTCGCGGATCGAGGCGCTGTCGGTGAACAGCATCACCAGCCGGTCGATGCCGATGCCCTCGCCGGCGGTCGGCGGCAGACCGTACTCCAGCGCGCGCACGTAGTCGGCATCAAAATACATCGCCTCGAGATCGCCGGCGTTCTTCTCGGCGACCTGGGCGGCGAAGCGCTCGGCCTGGTCCTCGGCGTCGTTGAGCTCCGAGAAGCCGTTGGCGATCTCGCGCCCGCCGACGAAGAACTCGAAGCGGTCGGTGACGAACGGATCGGCATCGTTGCGTCGCGCCAGCGGGCTGACCTCGGCCGGGTATTCGACGATGAAGGTCGGCTGGTCGAGGCGATGCTCGGCGACCTCCTCGAAGATCTCGGTCTGCAGCTTGCCCAGCCCCCAGCCGGGCTTGGCCTGGATGCCCAGGCGCTCGGCGGTGGCGCGGGCCGTCTCGAGGGTCGCGATATCATCCTCGGTCAGGCTGTCGCCGTGCTCGAGGATCGCCTGGCGCAGCGTCAGGCGGCGAAACGGCCGGCCCAGGTCGTACTCGGCGCCCTGGTAGTTCAGCACGCTGGTGCCCAGCACTTCCTCGGCGGCATTGCGGATCATCGCCTCGGTGAGATCGAGCAGGTCCTTGTAGTCCGCATACGCCCAGTAGAATTCGAGCATGGTGAACTCGGGGTTGTGGCGCGTCGACAGCCCCTCGTTGCGGAAGTTGCGGTTGATCTCGAACACCCGCTCGAAGCCGCCCACCACCAGCCGCTTGAGATACAGCTCCGGGGCGATGCGCAGGTACATGTCGATGTCCAGCGCGTTGTGGTGGGTGGTGAACGGCCGCGCCGTCGCCCCGCCGGGGATCGGCTGCAGCATCGGCGTCTCGACCTCCATGAAGCCGCGCGCCTCGAAGAAGCGACGGATCGAGGCGATCACGCCGGCGCGCACTTCGAACGCGCGGCGCGACTCGGGGTTCATGATCAGATCGACGTAGCGCTGGCGATAGCGCGCTTCCATGTCGGTCAGGCCGTGGAACTTGTCGGGCAGCGGGCGCAGGCTCTTGGTCAGCAGCTGCGCCTCGTCCATCTTGACGTACAGATCGCCCTTGCCGGACTTGTGCACCGGCCCGCGCGCGGCGACGATGTCGCCGATGTCCCAACCCTTGACGTCCTCGAGCACGTCCTCGGGCAGGCCCTGCTTGTCGACGTAGAGCTGGATCTGCCCGGAGACGTCCTGGATCACCAGAAACGGCCCGCGCTTGCGCAGGATGCGCCCGGCGACCGCCGCCTGACGACCCAGCGCCTCGAGCTCGGCCTTGTCCCTGTCGCCCAGCTCGGCCTGCAGCTCGGCGGCCAGACTGTCGCGGCGAAAGTCGTTGGGAAAGGCGCTGCCGCCCTGGGCGGCCGCCTGCTCGCGACGCGCGGCCAGCTTGGCGCGGCGCTCGGCGATCAGGCGGTTCTCGTCCTGGGCCTCGGGGGAAGATTGCGGGTTGTCCTGATTCGCCATGTCGTTACCTGTAAAGAGTTGGCTACGGGCTGCGAGACACGAGCTACGAGCGCACACCGACGAGCTATCGCTCGGGGCCCGTGGCTCGCAGCTCGAGGCTACAACCCCTGCTTCAAGCTGGCCACGATGTACTGATCCAGATCCCCGTCGAGCACCTTCTCGCAGTTGCTCGACTGCACGCCGGTGCGCAGATCCTTGATGCGCTGGTCGTCGAGCACGTAGGAGCGGATCTGGCTGCCCCAGCCGATGTCGGCCTTCGAGTCCTCGGCTTCCTGCTTGGCGGCGTTGCGCTTTTGCATCTCGAGCTCCCACAGCTTGGCCTTCAACTGCTTCATGGCGAAGTCGCGGTTGGCGTGCTGGCTGCGCTGGCTCTGGCACGAGACGACGATGCCGCTGGGCTCGTGGGTGATGCGCACCGCCGAGTCGGTGGTGTTGACGTGCTGGCCGCCGGCGCCGCTGGAGCGGTAGGTGTCGGTGCGCAGGTCGGCGGGGTTGATCTCGACCTCGAAGCTGTCGTCGATCTCCGGCGACAGGAACACCGAGGCGAACGAGGTGTGGCGGCGCCCGCCGGAATCGAACGGGCTCTTGCGCACCAGCCGATGCACGCCGGTTTCGGTGCGCAGCCAGCCGAAGGCGTACTCGCCCTGCACGTGCAGCGTCGCCGACTTGATGCCGGCCACCTCGCCGGCGGAAAGCTCGACGATGTCGGTCTTGAAGCCATGGTGCTCGCACCAGCGCAGGTACATGCGCAACAGCATGTTGGCCCAGTCCTGGGCTTCGGTGCCGCCGGAACCGGCCTGGATGTCGAGATAGGCGTTGTTGGCGTCCATCTCGCCGGAGAACATCCGCCGGAACTCGAGCTGCTCGAGCGCCGCCTCGAGCTGCTCGAGCTCCTTGCGGACTTCATCGACGGTGTCGTCGTCCTCTTCCATCACCGCCAGCTCCAGCAGGTCGGCGTTGTCGCCGAGGCCCTGGTCCAGCTGGTCGATGGTGGCGACGATCTGCTCGAGCGTCGAACGCTCCTTGCCCAGCTTCTGGGCATGCTCCGGATCGCTCCAGACGTCGGGATTCTCGAGCTCGCGGGTGACCTCCTCTAGCCGATCCTTCTTCTCGGCATAGTCAAAGATACCCCCTCAGGACATCTGTCCGCGCGGACAGGTCCTTGATCTGCTGGTTGATCGGATTGATCTCTTGCATGGTCATCCTGTATCGGCATCGGCGTGCGCAGACACTCAGTAAAAAACTGCAGTCAAGAACACCGGGCAAGGACCCGGCGCACGAAAGAAGATGACCATTGTAGCCAACCCGGACAGCACCGTCATCCGCCATGCCGGGCGCCAGGCGCCATTGCCGGCAAGCGGCCAGCGTCGCGTGCGCCCCGGCCTGGAGCGGCTATGCATATTCCGAAAACCCGTATTCAAAATTCGCAATGGACATCGTCCCGGCGTAGCGAGATGGTCTGACAAGTTCGTGACTTTAGCGAGCCTGCTAATGGCTCAGCCGTCATCGGGACAACAACAACCACCCAGGAAAAGCTATGCACTGCAAACGTCGTTCGCTGATCGCCGCCATCACTCTATCCTCCGGCCTGATGGCCGGCCCGCTGTACGCCGAGACCCTGGACATCGGGGTCATGGGTGAGCTGGCCTCCTTCGACACTTCGCAGGTCTCCGGCGGGGTATGGGAATCGCAGATCCTCATGGACGTCTACGAGGGTCTGCTCAAGCAGAACCCCGAAGGCGAGTTGATGCCCGGCATGGCCACCAAGTGGGAGGTCTCCGAAGACGGCGAGACCTATACGTTCCGTCTGCGCGAGGGTGCCAAGTGGTCGGACGGCGAGCCGGTCACCGCCGAGGACTTCGTGTTCGGCTGGCAGCACCTCCTCGACCCGGCCAGTGCCTCGAAGTACGCCTATCTGCTCTACCCGATCAAGAATGCCGAAGCGGTCAATGCCGGCGACAAGCCGCTCGACGCGCTCGGCGCCGAGTCGCTGGACGGTGGCAAGACCCTCAAGGTCACCCTCGAGTCGCCGACGCCGTTCTTCCTTCAACTGCTGACCCACTACACCGCGTATCCGGTACCCAAGCATGCCGTCGAGAAATACGGCGATGACTGGGTCAAGATGGACAACATCGTCACCAATGGTGCCTTCAAACCCGTCGAGTGGATCTCGCAGTCGCGCATCAGCGTCGAAAAGAACCCCGAATACTATGACGCCTCCGACGTTTCCCTGGACGGCGTCAACTACTTCACCACCGAGGACCGCAACGCCGCGATCTCGCGCTTTCGCGCCGGCGAGCTGGATATCATCCGCGACTATCCGTCGAGCCGCTATCAGTGGCTGAAGGATAATCTGCCGGACGCCACCCACCTGAGCCCGATGCTGGGTTCCTACTACTACGTGCTCAACGCCCGCGAAGGCCGGCCGACTGCCGACGCACGGATCCGCGAAGCGCTCAACCTGGTGGTGCGGCGCAAGGTGCTTTCCGAGCAGATCATGGCCGGCAGCTTCAAGGACGCCTACTCGCTGGTCCCGCCGGGCACCAGCCGTTACGAGGTTCAGCGCATGGACGGTGTCGATGGCGACTATCAAGCGCGCCTGGCCAAGGCCAAGCAGCTGATCAAGGAGGCCGGCTACGGCCCCGACAACCCGCTGAACCTGCAGCTTCGCTACAACACCTCCGACGAGCACAAGAAGATCGCCATTGCCCTGGCGGCGATGTGGAAGCCGCTCGGCGTCAATATCCAGATGATCAACGCCGAGGCCACCGTCCACTATCAGACCATCCAGCAGGGCGACTTCGACATCGCCCGGGCCGGCTGGATCGCCGACTACAACGATGCCGAGAACTTCCTGACCCTGCTGCGCAGCGGTGTCGGCAACAACTACGGCGGCTACTCCAACCCCGAGTACGACAAGTTGCTCGACCAGGCCGCCAATACCCTGGATCTCGACAAGCGCCAACAGCTCCTGCAGCAGGCCGAGAACGTCGCCCTCGACGACTACGCCCTGGCGCCGCTGCTCTACTACGTGACGCGCAATCTGGTGAATCCGTCGATCGCCGGCTGGCAGGACAACGCCGAGGACGACCACCCCTCGCGCTGGGTGACCTTCACCGAGTAAGCCCCTTCCCATGACGAATTCGCCGCCCCTGCCGGGGCGGCGTGCGGAATACTCCATGCTGACCTATACGCTGAAGCGGCTGCTGCAGGCCGTCCCGACGATGCTGGTGGTGATCACCCTTTCGTTTTTCCTGATGCGCGTCGCCCCGGGCGGCCCGTTCGACGGCGAGCGCCAGTTGCCGCCCGAGATCGAGGCCAACCTCAAGGCGGCCTATCATCTTGACGACCCCTTGCCGATGCAGTACCTGCGCTACATGGGCAACCTGCTGCAGGGCGATTTCGGGCCGTCGTTCAAGTACAAGGACTTTTCGGTCACCGAGTTGATCGCTCAGGGCTTCCCGGTGAGTCTCGAGATCGGCGGGCTGGCGATTCTGCTCGCGCTGCTGCTCGGCCTTCCGCTGGGAATCATCGCCGCGCTCAGGCGCAATTCGGCGGTCGATTACGCGGTGATGAGCGTGGCGCTGGCCGGCATCGCGGTGCCCAACTTCGTGATCGCGCCGATCCTGGCGCTGGTCTTCGGCGTGCTGCTCGCCTGGCTGCCGGCCGGCGGCTGGAATGGCGGCGCGCTGCCCAACCTGGTGCTGCCGGTGATCGCCCTGTCGATCCAGCAGATCGCCTACATCGCGCGGATGATGCGCGCCAGCATGATCGAGGTGCTCGGCAGCCACTATATCCGCACCGCGCGCGCCAAGGGACTCTCCGAGCGCCAGGTGATCTGGCGCCACGCGATCCGCCCGGCGCTGCTGCCGGTGACCTCCTATCTGGGCCCGGCGGTCGCCGGGATCATCACCGGCTCGGTGGTGATCGAGCAAATCTTCGGCATTCCCGGCATCGGCCGTTACTTCGTGCAGGGCGCGCTCAACCGCGACTACACCCTGGTGATGGGCACGGTGGTGTTCTACGGCGCGCTGATCGTGCTGATGAACCTGCTCGTCGATCTGATCTATTCCGCGCTCGACCCGCAAATCCGCTATGACGACTGACCGGCCAGGGATGCACTGCCATGACCACTGATACCACGCCCTACAGCGGCCGCAACATGCCGGCCGGCGGCCCCTACCCACCCGCCGAGCCCGACCCGGCGGGCGCTCCGGTCGCCGGCGAGAGCCTCGGCCGGGACGCCTGGCGGCGGCTCAAGCAGAACAAGGCGGCGATGGTCAGCCTGGTGCTGCTGATCGCGATCGCCGCGGCCTGCCTGATCGGCCCCTACCTGCTGCCCTGGGGGCTCGCCGAAGTCGACTGGAGCGCCTTCAACGCCGCGCCGAGCCTCGAGAACGGCCACTTCCTGGGCACCGACGCCAACGGTCGCGACCTGCTCACCCGCACCCTCTACGGCGGCCGCGTGTCGCTGTCGGTGGCGCTGGTGGCGAGCTTCGTCAGCCTGGTGATCGGGGTACTCTACGGCGCCATCTCCGGCTACGTCGGCGGACGCCTGGACAGCGTCATGATGCGCTTCGTCGACATCATGTACTCGCTGCCGTTCATGTTCCTGGTGATCCTGCTGATGGTGGTGTTCGGGCGCAACATCTTCCTGATCTACGCCGCCATCGGCGCGGTCGAGTGGCTGGACATGGCGCGCATCGTGCGTGGCCAGACGCTGGCGCTCAAGCAGCGCGAATTCATCGAGGCCGCCCACGCGCTGGGCGTGCGCGACCGCAAGATCGTCACCCGCCACCTGATTCCCAACGCCATCGGCCCGGTGATCGTCTATGTCACGCTCACCGTGCCCAAGGTCATCCTGCTCGAGAGCTTCCTGTCGTTCCTCGGCCTCGGCGTGCAGGAGCCGTTGACCAGTTGGGGCGTGCTGATCTCCGAAGGCACCGACATGATGCAAAGCGCGCCGTGGCTGCTGATCGTGCCCTCGCTGTTCCTCGCCACGACGCTATTCTGTCTCAACTTCCTGGGCGACGGGCTGCGCGATGCCCTCGACCCGAAAACACGCTGAGGTGACCGTGGCTGACAATCTGCTTGAAATCGACAACCTGAGCGTCGACTTCCAACTGCCCACCGGCACGGTCTCCGCGGTCAAGGGCGTGAGCTTTTCGATCCAGCCCGGCGAGACGCTGGCGCTGGTCGGCGAATCGGGCTCGGGCAAGTCGGTGTCATCGACCGCCGCGATGCGCCTGCTGCCCGAACTGGCCCAGACCTCGGGCGCCATTCGCTTCAAGGGCGAGGATCTGTTGAGGGTCACGCCCAAGCGCATGCGGCGCATCCGCGGCAATGCGATCTCGATGATCTTCCAGGAGCCGATGACCTCGCTCAATCCGCTGCACCGCATCGGGGCGCAGATCGCCGAGGTGCTGGAAAAGCACCGCGGGCTCAAGGGCCGCAAGGCTCGCGCCAAGGTCGTCGACCTGCTCGAGCAGGTCGGCATTCCCGAGCCCGCCCGACGCTCACACAGCTACCCCTACGAGCTTTCCGGGGGCCAGCGCCAGCGAGTGATGATCGCCATGGCGCTGGCCTGCGAGCCGGAACTGTTGATCGCCGACGAACCCACCACCGCGCTCGACGTTACCGTTCAGGCGCAGATCCTGGCGCTGCTCAAGGACCTGCAGGCGCGCTATGGCATGGCGATCCTGTTCATCACCCATGATCTGGGCATCGTCCGCCACTTCGCCGACCGGGTGTGCGTGATGCGTCGCGGCGAGCTGGTCGAGAGCGGCACCACCGGCGAGGTGTTCGGCAACCCGCAGCACGACTACACGCGCATGCTGATCGATGCCGACCCCCACGGTCGCAAGGCGCCGGTCGACGACACCCTGCCGGTGCTGCTCGAGGCCAGGGACCTGCGCGTGCGCTTCACGCTCAACAAACGCCTGTTCCGCGACAGCGAATACTTCGAGGCGGTGCGCGGTATCGACCTGAGCATCCGTCGCGGCCAGACCGTGGGCATCGTCGGCGAGTCCGGCTCGGGCAAGTCGACACTCGGCCGGGCGCTGTTGCGGCTGCTCAAGAGCCAGGGCGATATTCGCTTCGGCGATCACGATCTCAGTGTACTGGACGCATCGGGCATGCGCCCGCTGCGCTCGCGCATGCAGGTGGTCTTCCAGGACCCCTTCGGCTCGCTGTCGCCGCGCATGACCGTCGGCGAGGTGATCAGCGAGGGGCTGGGCGTGCATCATCCGGAATTCAACCGCCGCCAGCGCGAAGCGCAGGTGATCGCCGCACTCAAGGAAGTCGCGCTCGACCCGGCGATGCGCAATCGCTATCCCCACGAGTTCTCCGGCGGCCAGCGTCAGCGCATCGCCATCGCCCGGGCACTGGTGCTCAAACCGGAATTCCTGCTGCTCGACGAGCCCACCTCGGCGCTGGATCGCTCGGTGCAGGTCACGGTGATCGACCTGCTGCGCGATCTGCAGCAAAAATACGAGCTGACCTATCTGTTCATCAGCCACGATCTTTCGGTGGTGCGCGCGCTGGCCGACAGCGTGCTGGTAATGAAGGAGGGCCAGGTGGTCGAGCAGGGCACGACCGAAGCGATCTTCGCCAACCCGCGCGAGCGCTACACCCAGGAACTGATGAGGGCCGCCTTCGTCGATGACGCCGCCTGAGCCGACGAGTCGTAACGAAGAACCCGGCCTGGAGGGCCGGGTTCTTCGTGAGGCACGGAGCGAGAGTCTCAGAAGCGATAGGTCAACTGAGCACCGAAGCCATTGATCGAATTGTCGTAGTCGGCCTGGTAACTGCCTGCCGTAGCCGAGGATTCATCGACCGGGGCGGTATCCTCATCAATATAAGTATAGGCTACATCGATGGTCAGATCCGGGACTGGGGTCCAGCCCGCACCCAACGAGTAGATCATGCGATCGCCGGTAGGTACGCGCACGGTACGTACCTCATCGCTGATCGGCGACTCGTCATAGGCCAACCCCGCGCGAACAACCCAGGACGGCGACAACTGATAGGCCGTGCCAACTGCATACTGCCAGGCGTCGTCGTAATCCTGGACTTCGGTGCGCGTTCCCAACGGACTATCATTCTCGATCACCAGCTGGTCGAAGCTGCTCCACTTGACCAGAGCCGCTCCGGCCATCAGCGTCCAGCGGTCGTTGACATCATGCGTTACCGAGAAGTCGATGGTTTCCGGCAGCGTGATATCCAGCGATGCATCGTAGCTGGCATTGGGCAAGGTAATACCATTACCGACATAGACGTTACGAGTGTCAAAATCGCCCTCCAATTCGTAATCCACATCAGAGCGGTAGGTAATGCCGAAGGTAGTCGACTCGACCGGCTTGTACATTAAACCAAAAGTAAAACCGTAGGCTTCATCGTCGCCCTGAACGTTGACACTACCGTCACCCGAAGCTCCCAAGGTAGCTTTTTCCAACTCTCCTTTAATGCGGTTGTAGGTGATCCCGAAACCGGCCGAGAACTGACTATTGAACTTGATCGACAACGTCGGCTGAACCGTGATGACCGAGACATCGCTGTAGTTGCCGAAGTAGCGTCCCTCGAAACCATCCTCGTAGTCGGTGATCACCCCAAACGGCGCATAGACGCCCAGACCGAAGTGAAGGTTATCGTTGATCGGCTGTACAAAGTAGCCGAAGGGCACGGTTTTGCCAGGTACCATGTCGCCCTCGTTACTTCCAGGGAAGGTACCGCTGGCGTTGTTGATCTCACTCTCGACGTCAAGATAGGTTGCCCCGGCGGTGACCTGGGCACGATCCAGGAACGACATGCCCGCCGGATTGCCGAAAACAATCGAGGCATCGGTGACGTTCGAGCTGCGCCCGGCAAATGCCGTGCCCTGCGAACTGACGCTCTGCTCGTTCAACTGAAAGCCACCGGCCATGGCCTGGCTAGAAACCAGCGCCGCCGAGGCAGCGGCAATCGCGATGGTGAGCTTGTTGATCTTGTTGTGCATGATGATCCGTTCCCTATTCTTAAGCTGGCGTGATGATGGGCTTGCCCCTACCAGATAATGGCAGTCCTAGTCGTTTTGGCTGATCGATGAAACCAAGTCAAGAACAAACGACCGTTTCAATTGCCTGCAACACCTATCCATTGGTCGAAGACGATGCGTACCCTTCTCGCCAGGCCCCGCGCCATGCTGGATAGCGCGGAATCGCTATGTTGCGCTTGGCCGTTTTACCAATCCCTCGACCCGACCCTTTATCCATGTATGATCCTCAGGTTATAGATTCCTTGCCAAGAGCCTGCCCAGGAGGCGCCATGAAAGTCATCGAACTGGCCCGCAGCGCCGGCGTCACCGCCGAAACGGTGCGCCATTACACCCGCGAAGGCCTGCTTCATCCCGAACGTGATCCGCGCAACGGTTACCAGTGTTACGGCAACGACTCGCTGACCCGGCTGCGCTTCATTCAGCGTGCCCGCACGCTGGGCTTCAGCCTCAGGGAGATCGGCGAGATCCTCGGTCACGCCGACCACGGCGATTCGCCGTGTCCCATGGTGCGCGACCTGCTCGCCGCGCGTCTGCCCGAGATCCAGCAGCGCATCAGCGAACTCGAGCAATTGGCCGCGCGCATGGGAAGCGCGTTGAACAGCTGGGCCGAAATGCCCGATGGCGTGCCCGACGGCAATACCATCTGCCAGCTGATCGAGCACTGGAACCAACCGTGCCAATCCGCAAACAGCGTTCATGAGCGAGATCGTTCAACACCGCGCCACCACCTGGCCGCTGACCCCGGCGGCCTGACCTACGGCGGCTGACCAGCCCATCGTTCGTTAGCGCCTCATGGCTTCGGCATTGCTATGCTGAGTCGAATACCGCCATTTCCGGAGAGCCCATGCCGACCCTCAACGGCGTCCTCGAGACGGCGCTGTATGTCGCCGACATGCCGCGTGCCCGCGACTTTTTCGAAACGGTGCTGGGACTCGCGCCGTTCACCGCCGATCATCGCTTCACCGCCTACGATGTCGGCAACCGGACGGTACTGCTGCTGTTCTTGCACGGCGAGACCGGGCAGACCGTCATCCTGCCGGACGCGATGGGTACCATTCCGCCCCACGACGGCGCTGGGCGCAGCCATATGGCGCTGGCCATCGACGCCGACCAGCTCGGCGCCTGGCAAGCGCGGCTCGCCGAACACACGGTAGAAATCGAGGGGCGCACCCACTGGCCGCGTGGCGGCGAGAGCCTCTACTTTCGCGACCCCGACGGCCATCTGCTGGAATTGGCCACGCCCGGCGTGTGGCCGAGTTATTGAAGACAATTACTAAAGCGGCGGCGGGACGCTGTATTTACGTTACGAGCGAAGAGAAGCTGGTCGCCGCAGGAACACAGCTACCGCAGTTGACTTGCTGCTCAATGAGGATGCGACGGTCCGACGCTTCGGTACCTCCGGCGGCCAGCCTATCGAGCGCAATAGTAAATTCAGTGTACCGGCTCGGCATGCTCGATCATCAGTTGAAGCGACTCCCGCCCCTTCCAGCGATTGCGCGAGAGCTTGTAGGCGCAGCGCAGCCGTGCACCGAGATCGAAGGCCGGCAATTCGCCCGGCGTCAGGGCGCGAAACCAGATCGCCCGCACGCTGGCCTGGCCCTGGCTCAAGGTCAGCATCACGTGGCTGCCATCGGCGCCGACCACCCGCAGGCCGTCGACCAGAAACTCGCCATCGAACAGCGGCGCGTCGAACTCGCGACCGAACGGCGCCAGCCGCTCGAGCTCGTCGAGGGTGGTCAGGCACAGCTGCGCCGCCAGCAGCTCGCCGTCGGTATACACGCAAGGGTACAGCTCGCACTCGCCGAGCTGTTCGTCGGCTGCCTGACGCAGCGCCGCGGCAAACTCCTCGAGCCGTTCGCGGGGCACGCCGACACCCGCCGCGCCGCGATGGCCGCCGAAGCGCGGCAGCGCCTGCGGCGCCAGCTCGTAGGCGCGCTGCAGCGCATCGCGCAGGTGCAGGCCGTCGATCGAGCGCCCCGAGCCGGTGAGCATGCCCGGCGTGACCGCCGGAGTCAGCACCAGCGCCGGCCGCCCGAAGGCCTGGACCAGCCTAGATGCGACGATGCCCTGCACCCCGGCATGGCCCTGATCGAGATGCACGATCACCACCCGAGCGCCTTCGGCGAGCTGGGCCATCGCCCGTTCGCGGGCCAGCTCGGTCATTTCGGCCTCGATCGCCTTGCGCGACTGGTTGTCGGCATCGAGCACTTCGAGATGCTCGCGCGCGCTGGCGTCGTCGGCGGCCAACATGAAGTGCAACGCTGCATAGGGGTCGTCGAGCCGCGAGCGGGCGTTGATCCGCGGGCCCATCTGGAAGGCCAGCGTCTCGGCGTCGAACGGCGTGCTGTCGGCGCCCAGGCGCTCGGCCATCACCCGCCAGCAGGGCGACTGCATGCGATTGATCAGCGTCAGCCCCTGGGTCACCACCGCGCGGTTGATGGCGCTGCCGCCCAGCGAGACGCAGTCGGCGACGGTGCCCAGCGCCACGTAGGACAGCCACGGCGACAGCTTGGGCGTCGACGGCGAGGCATGGCCGATCTCGATCAGCACCGCGCGGCTCAGCGACATCAATAGCCAAGCGACCATGCAGCCGGCGATGGTCGGATCGGGGAAGCCGCAGTCCTCGCGGGTCGGGTTGATGGTGGCGTAGGCCGAGGCCGGCGGCCCCTCCACCGGCAGGGCATGATGGTCGCTGACGATGACGTCGATGCCGGCCTCGCGCAGCCGGGCGATGCGCGGCTCGTCGGAAGAGCCACAGTCGGCGGTGATGATCACGCTGGGCCGCGGCGACAGTGCCAGCGCCCGCTCGACCAGCGGCAGGCTGATGCCGTAGCCATCAAAGATGCGATGGCCGATCAGGCTGTGCAGCTTGCAGGCCGGCACCCCGAACAGCTCGTTCAGGGTGCGCAGGATCACCACGTGCGAGGTGATGCCGTCGACATCATAGTCAGTGAGGATGCCGATGTGCTCGCCCTCGACGACCGCCCGGGCGATGCGCTCGGCGCCGCGCCGGGCGTCGGTGAGCCGCTCGGGATGCTCGAGATGGCGCAGGCTGGGTGTCACCAACGGTTCCAGCTCGCCCTGGTAGCCGGCGAGCCGCCCGGCGAGGATACGCGCCTGCAACTCGGAAAGCCCCGCATCGAGCCCACGCTGGTAGAGCGCCGCGTCGCGCGGGCGCGCCAGGATGCGCCGGGTCAGCAGGTCGCTGCTTGGGGATTTGCTCATAGGTTCGGTGATCACGACGGGCACGGCGGCTCCTTGCGACTCGGTCACGACGACGAATACGAGGGACGAGGGGCCGCGCGAGTCGGCCCCTGAATACCGGACGGCGAATCAGGCGGCTGGCGTGCGACGATGCTCGGCGACGAACGCCTGGACCACGGCCAGCTCGGCCGGCAGCACCGTATAGCGCTCCTCGCGCTCGAGCAGGTCGTCCATATGCGACGGCAAGGGCACGCCGGGAAAGCCGGCCTTGACCACGGCATCGGCGAACTTGGCCGGGTGGGCGGTGGCTAGGGTGATCATCGGCGTGGCGGCGTCCGCCCGGCAGACCTCGGCGGCGCGGTAGCCGGTAGCGGTGTGCGGGTCGAGCAGTTCCTTGGTGCGATGATGCGCCTCGCGGATCGCCTCGAGGATCGTCGCATCGTCGACGCTGTGGCTGGCGAATTTCTCGCGCAGCCGGGCCAGCGGCGCCTCGGCCAGCGCGGCGGGCTCGTGCTGGAAGCGTTCGAGCAGCGCGCATACCGCCTCGCCGTCGCGCTGGTAGGCGTCGAACAGCAACCGCTCGAAGTTCGACGACACCACGATGTCCATCGACGGCGCCAGCGTCGCTTCGAGTTCGCGCTTGGCGAAGTCGTTGTCGGCCAGCGTGCGGTGCAGGATGTCGTTGGCGTTGGTGGCGATCACGAACTGCTTGACCGGCAGGCCCATCTGGTAGGCCATGTAGCCGGCGAAGACGTTGCCGAAGTTGGCCGAGGGCACGCAGAAGCTGACCTCGCGGTGCGGCGCGCCGAGCGCCACGCCGGCGGCGACGTAGTAGACGATCTGCGCCATGATCCGCGCCCAGTTGATCGAATTCACTGCCACCAGCCGCGTACCGTCGAGGAACGCCTGGTCGGCGAAGCTGGCCTTGACCATCGCCTGGGCGTCGTCGAAGTTGCCCTCGATGGCGATGTTGAAGACGTTGTCGGCGAGCACCGAGGTCATCTGCCGGCGCTGCACTTCCGAGACGCGGTTGTGCGGATGCAGGATGAAGATGTCGAGATTGTCGCAATGCCGGCAGCCCTCGATCGCCGCCGAACCGGTATCGCCGGAGGTGGCGCCCATGATCACCGCACGCTCGCCACGCTTGATGAGGAAGTGATCGAGGATCCGGCCGAGCAGTTGCAGGGCGACATCCTTGAAGGCCAGGGTCGGGCCGTGGAACAGCTCGAGCAGGAAGTGGTTGCTGTCGAGCTGATTGAGCGGCACCACCGCCTCGTGGCTGAACGTCGCGTAGGCGTCGTGGACGATGTCGCGGAAGGTCGCGTCGTCGATCTCGCCGCCGACGAACGGTTTCATCACTCGGAAAGCGATCTCGGCGTAGGACAGCCCGGCCATCGCCGCGAGTTCGTCGCGCGAAAGTTGCGGCACGCGCTCGGGCACGTAGAGCCCGCCGTCGCTGGCCATGCCGGTGAGTACCACGTCTTCGAAGTTAAGCGCGGGCGCCTGCCCACGCGTGCTGATATAGCGCATGATTCACTCCGTGAGTGACGAGCTTCGAGCCTACGAGCCGCGAGCCATCTCGCTCGATGCCCGGAGCTCGCGGCTCGAAGCTGATGTCATTGCTGTTCGTCGAGCGACTCAACGCGGATCCGGGTCACCGGGCCGGCGATGTCCGACAGCGACTCGAGCTGGCGGATCACCTCGTTCATCTGCTTCTCGCGGGTGCGATGGGTGAGCAGGATGATCGGCACCAGCTCGCCCTCGGTGGCTTCCTTCTGGATGATCGCCTCGATCGAGATGCCCTGTTCGGAGAGGATCGTTGCCACCCGCGCCAGCACGCCGGGGCGGTCCACCGCCAGCAGCCGCAGGTAGTAGGCGGTGACGATGTCCTCCATGGGCAGGATCGGCAGGCTGTCATCGCCTTCGGTGATGCCGCTGAAGGCCAGGTAGGGCACCCGGTAATGATGTTCGGTGGCGATGTCGCGGGCCACGTCGAGCAGATCCGCGACCACCGCCGAGGCGGTCGGCTCGGCGCCCGCGCCGGCGCCGTAGTAGAGCGTCGGACCGACGGCATCGCCCATCACCGCGATGGCGTTCTTGACGCCGTGCACACTGGCCAGCAGGCGCTCCTTGGGGATCAGCGTGGGATGCACGCGCAACTCGAGACCGGCCTCGGTGCGCTTGGAAATGCCCAGGTGCTTGATGATGTAGCCGAGATTATCGGCCTGCTCGACGTCCTCGGCGGTGATCCGCGAGATGCCTTCGGTGTAGGCCTTCTCGAACTGCAGCGGCACGCCGTAGGCGATCGAGGCGAGGATGGTCAGCTTGTGGGCAGCGTCGATGCCCTCGACATCGAAGGTCGGGTCGGACTCGGCGTAGCCCAGCGCCTGAGCTTCGGCGAGCACGTCCTCGAAGGCCCGGCCCTCGTCGCGCATGTGGGTGAGGATGTAGTTGCCGGTGCCGTTGATGATCCCCGCCAGCCACTCGATGCAGTTGGCGCCGAGGCCTTCGCGGATCGACTTGATCACCGGAATGCCGCCGGCCACCGCCGCCTCGAAGGCGACGATCACCCCCTTGTCGTGGGCGGCCCGGAATATCTCGTTGCCGTGCACGGCGATCAGCGCCTTGTTGGCGGTGACCACGTGCTTGCCGTTGGCGATCGCCATCAGCACCAGTTCGCGGGCGACATCGTAGCCGCCGATCAGTTCGACCAGCACGTCGACGTCGGGATTCTGCGCCACCTCGAAGATGTCGGCGGTGACCTTGACGCCGGTGGTATCGCAATCAGGGTTGTCGCGCCGCGCGGCGACCTGCTCGATGACGATCGGCCGCCCCGCGCGACGCGCGATTTCGTCGGCGTTGCGCATCAGCACATTGAACGTGCCGCTACCGACGGTCCCCAGCCCACAGATACCCACTCTCACCGGTTTCAACGTCATGCTCCCTATCTTGTCTGTATGGTCTCGACCCGGCCTGCGGCCGAACGCTTGTCTCCAACGCCTCCGCTCTCAGCCGGACTTGCGTGTATCGAGGCCAAGCATGTTGGCCAGTCGCTCGGCGGAAACGTAACCCGGCACCATGCGCCCGTCGGGCAGCACGATGGTGGGTGTGCCCTGCACGCCCAGCTCGAGCCCCAGATAATACTGCTCCGAGACCGGATTGTCGCAATCCGGGGCATTACTCAGCGTGTCGCCCCGCTTGGCCGCGCTCAGCGCCTCGGCGGGATTGGCGGCACACCACACCTGGGCGAATTGCCGCGCACCGCCGGATTGCAGGCCGCTGCGCGGAAAGGCCAGGTACTCGACCTCGATGCCCATCTCGTTGAGCCGCGGCACTTCCTTGTGGAACTTGCGGGAATACGGGCAGGTGACGTCGGTGAAGACCTGGATGACGGCCCGGGGCTTTTCGCTGCCGCGGAAGACGATGCGCTGGTCTTCGGGCACGGCGGCCAGGCGTTTGGCGCGCTCGGCGTTATTGGCCTGCCGAGTCTGGTTGACCTGCCCCTCGGGGCGGTTGACGTTCAGCGCGCCGGCCTCCGGAGTCGCCGCCTGGGAGAGCACAGCGATCGACAGGGTGGCGATGGCCAGCAGGCCGGCGGACAGAGTGCGTGACCTTCGATGCATGATTCAACCTCGTGGATGGTGTTCGGCGTGCAGCGCCTCCAGGCGCGCCTGCGCCACATGGGTATAGATCTGCGTGGTCGATAGATCGCTATGCCCCAGCAGCAGCTGTACGACCCGCAGGTTAGCCCCATGATTCAACAGATGGGTGGCGAAAGCATGGCGCAGCGTGTGCGGCGACAGCGGCTTGTCGATCCCCGCCAGGCGTGCGTAATGCTTGACTCGGTGCCAGAAGGTCTGGCGGGTCATGAAGCCGTCGCGGCGCCCCGCAAACAGCGGCGCCTGACGGATATCGTCCATCAACTGCCCGCGCCCGCCGCGCAGATAGCGCTCGATCCAGCGCTGGGCCTCCTCGCCCATCGGCACCAGGCGCTCCTTGTCGCCCTTGCCCCGCACCCGCACCACCCCCTGGCGCAGATTGACGCTGTCCTGGCGCAGACCGACGAGTTCCGAGACCCGCAGCCCGCAGGCATACAACAGCTCGAGCATCGCCCGGTCGCGCAGCCCCAGCGGCGTCTCGACGTCGGGCGCCTCGAGCAGCCGCTCGACCTCGGCCTCGTCGAGGGTGTCGGGCAATCTGGCATGCACCCGCGGCAGCCGCACTTCCGTCAGCGGGTCAGCATCGCACATTCCCTGGGCCAGCGCCCAGCGGTAGAAGCGCCTGAGACTCGACAATAGCCGCGCGTTGCTGCGCAGTTGATAGCCCGCCCGGCGGCGCGCCTCCAGCCAGTCGGGCAGCGTCTCGCCCCCCGGCTCGAGCAGCGCAAGGCCACGTTCCGTCAGGCACGCGCACCAGGCCTGCAGGTCATGACGATAGGCGCTCAGGGTATGCTCGCTGGCGCCCTGGTCGAGCCACAGGGCATCGAGAAAGGCATCGATCAGTTGAGTGTCGTCATCGCGACCGCTCATGGTGTCGTCCTATGTCGTCGCCATTGCCCGATGCACAGGGCCAGATACGCAAGCCAGATACGCAAAACCCCGCCCCGCAGGATGCGGCGACGGGGTCGCGTGGCGCGCTGAAGCGGGCTTGTCAGGCCAGCTTTTCCTTGATTCGCGCCGACTTGCCGCTGCGCTCGCGGAGGTAGTAGAGCTTGGCCTGACGCACGTCGCCGCGACGCTTGACCTCGATGGTCGCCACCTGCGGGCTGTAGGTCTGGAAGGTCCGTTCGACGCCGACACCGTGGGACACCTTGCGCACGGTGAAGGCGGAGTTCAGGCCGCGGTTGCGCTTGCCGATCACCACGCCCTCGAAGGCCTGCAGACGCTCGCGAGCGCCCTCGACGACCTTGACCTGCACGATCACAGTGTCACCGGGAGAGAACTCCGGAACGGCCTTCTCCATCTGCTCGGCCTCGAGCGCCTGGATCACCTTGTTCTTGCTACTCATGATGCAACTCCTTGACTGATGTTCTTGCCGGGCGGGTCGCGCCGTGCCTTGGCACGGTGACTGACGGTCCTTTGGCGACCGCACACGCCCGCCTGGCGTGTGATCCCGACGCTCAACGACGCGGGAACGAGTATGGGTGACGCGTGGCGCTCGCGCTAGCCGGTCTCGACCGGCCCCGGGCCACGCTCCTCCGCCGGGTCGGCGTGTTCGGCGATGAAGGCCTCGAGCAACTCGCGCTGCTCGGCGTTCAACGCCTGGCTCTGCAACAGCTCGGGGCGCCTGAGCCAGGTGCGCCCCAGCGACTGCTTGAGGCGCCAGCGACGAATCATTTCATGGTTGCCGCTGAGCAGCACGTCCGGCACCCGACGCCCGTCGATCGTCTCGGGGCGCGTATAGTGCGGACAGTCCAGCAAACCGTCGCTGAAGGAGTCCTCCACGGCGGACCCCTGATGGCCGAGCACCCCCGGCACCAGGCGGGCCGCCGCGTCGATCAGCACCATCGCCGGCAGCTCGCCGCCGCTCAGCACGTAGTCGCCGATCGAGACCTCTTCGTCGATGTCGCTCTCCACCACGCGCTCATCGATGCCTTCATAGCGCCCCGCAACCAGCACCAGGGGGCCGCTGGCCGCCAATTGCTGCACGCCCCGCTGATCCAGAGGCCGCCCCTGCGGCGACAGGTAGACCACCTTGGGCGGGGCGTGCGAGCGTCGCTCGCCCTGCTCGCGCGCCGCATGGATCGCCTGGCGCAGGGTGTCGACCTTCATCAGCATCCCCGGACCGCCGCCGTAGGGCCGGTCATCGACCGTGCGGTGGCGATCCGTGGCGTAATCCCGCGGGTTCCAGAGCTCGATTTCCAGGAGCCCCTGGCTGACCGCTCGACCGGTCACCCCGAAGCCGGTCACGGCTTCGAACATGCCCGGAAACAGTGAGACGACACCAATCCACACGGCAGATCCCTAGGGCCCAAAATCGACAGTGCCCCAAGGCACGTTCGGGCAGCCTGATGCTAGAAATCCGGATCCCAGTCGACCGTCAACCGGCCGGCGTCGAGATCCGCCTCGCGAATCACCTCGTCGGGCAGAAACGGCAGCAGCCGCTCCTTGCCATCAAGGCTGAGTTCGTCGCCCTGCACCACCAGCACATCGTTGGCGCCGGTCTCGAACAGGTAATTCACGTAGCCCAGATCGACGCCCTGCAGCGTCACCACCCGCAGCCCCTCGAGCTGGTACCAGTAGTAATCGCCCGCATCGAGCGCCGGCAATGTCTGCTTGGGCAGCAGTATCTCCGCGCCCGCCAGCCGTTCGGCCTGTTCCCGCGAATCGATGCCTTCGAGACTGGCCACCAGGCCATTGCCCTGACGCCGCCCCTGAACCAGGCACCGGGCCACGCGTTCGCCGCGTGCCACGACGATCCATTGAGGGTAGGCGAGAATGCCGTCCATCGGGCTGGTATACGAATACACCTTCAACCACCCCTTGACGCCGTAGGGGCTGGTCAACTTGCCCAATACGACGTAGTCGTCATCCGACGCGCCGGTAGCGGCACCCTTCATCGCGTTACTCGGCATGCCGGACACCGCCTCAGGCCTGTTGCTTGCGGGCTTCTTTGATCAGCTCGGCGACGCGATTAGAAACCTGCGCACCGAGGCTCTGCCAGTGGCTGATGCGCTCGAGGTCGACGCGCAGACGCTCTTCCTGACCGCGGGCGACCGGGTTGAAGAAGCCGACGCGCTCGATGAAACGACCATCGCGAGACTTGCGCGAATCGCTGACGGCCAGATGATAGAAGGGACGCTTCTTGGCGCCACCCCGTGCCAGACGAATGGTAACCATTGCGTTACTGTCCTTCGGTTGTATTCAGAAATTACGCCACAGTGACGACTGCAGCTGCAGTCATGCGCCGCGCATGCGCGCAGCTTGCCACGAAGACGCAGCATTCTACGGAAATCGGCCGGCGTTGGAAACCTTTTTCCGCTTCGCTCAGCGGCGCGGAAATCCCCCCGGGCCGCCCATGCCGCCCATGCCGCCCATGCCGCCGGGACCGCCCATACCACCCGGGCCGCCCCCCATGCCGGGCATTCCGCCCATGCCGCGCATCATCTTCTGCATGCCGCCCTTCTTGCCGACCTTCTTCATCATCTTCTGCATCTGCTTGTGCTGCTTGAGCAGGCGGTTGAGATCGGGCACCTGCAGGCCGGCGCCGGCGGCGATGCGGCGCTTGCGCGAGCCGTTGATGATGTCCGGCTTGTGGCGCTCCTTGGGGGTCATCGAGTTGATCAGCGCCTCGAGCCTGCCCAGCTCCTTCTCCATTCCCGGACCCTGGGCCGCCTCGGCCATCTGCCCCATGCCGGGCAACTTGCCCATCAGTCCGCCCATGCCGCCCATCTTCTTGAGCTGCTGGAGCTGATCGCGGAAATCCTCGAGATCGAAGCCGTCGCCCTTCTTGACCTTCTTGGCGAGCCGCTCGGCCTTGCCCTTGTCGACGCTGCGCTCGGCCTCCTCGATCAGCGACAGCATGTCGCCCATGCCGAGAATCCGCGACGCCACGCGATCGGGGTGGAACGGCTCCAGGGCATCGACCTTCTCGCCCATGCCCATGAACTTGATCGGCTTGCCGGTGACTTGGCGCACCGACAGCGCCGCCCCGCCGCGCGCGTCGCCGTCGGCCTTGGTCAGGATGACCCCGGTCAGCGGCAACGCATCATGGAAAGCCTTGGCGGTATTGGCGGCGTCCTGGCCGGTCATGGCGTCGACGACGAACAGCGTCTCCTGCGGCGTCAACGCCTTATGCAGCGCCTGGATCTCGTCCATCATGTCGCTGTCGACATGCAGGCGACCTGCGGTGTCGACGATCACCACGTCATGAAACTGGATCTTGGCGTGCTTGACCGCGGCGGTGGCGATCGCCACCGGCTGCTGGTCGCTGGCCGAGGGGAAGAAGTCGACCTCGACCTCCTTGGCCAGGGTCTCGAGCTGGTCGATCGCCGCCGGGCGATAGACGTCGGCGGATACCACCAGCACCTTCTTCTTCTCGCGTTCGCGCAGAAAACGCGCCAGCTTGGCCACCGAGGTGGTCTTGCCCGCACCCTGCAGGCCCGCCATCAGGATCACCGACGGCTGCGTCTTGAGTTCGAGCGGCACGTTGCCTTCGCCCATGATCGCCTCGAGTTCCTGCTGGACGATCTTGACGAACTGCTGGCCCGGCGACAGGCTCTTCGAGACTTCCTGACCCACCGCCCGCTCGCGCACACGCTCGATGAATGCCTTGACCACCGGCAGCGCGACGTCGGCCTCGAGCAACGCGCGGCGCACCTCGCGCAGCGTGTCCTTGATGTTATCCTCGGTCAGTCGCGCCTGACCGGTAATCGACTTTAGCGTCTTCGACAGACGATCCGAGAGGCTCTCGAACATGTGACTCTCCGGCTATGGGTGCACGGTGCCCGGCATGGGCGGGACGGGGCGTCACGCACGGCGGCACCACGCGTTTGGACAACGATTATACGCGTTCACGTGGCGTGTCTCCATGCTCGCGACCGGCACAGGCTGGGCGCGCGCGACACAATTCGCTATAGTGGCGCGCGTATCGATTCGCTTTTCCATCCAGCTCAGAAGGTGGTTACAAACGTCGCTTGTAAGCATCTTCTCAGGTCGGCAGGACCTTTCATGCAGGCGTTCCCCTTCGCTATCTTGGCCATGGTCTTCTACGTCGCCGGCGGCGTTTGCCAGGGCCTGGCGCTGACCCGGCGCGTCCCGCCGCATCCAGTTCTGGTGCGCGCCCTGGGCGTGCTCGCCGTGGCCTGCCACAGCGTGGTGGTGGCCTCCGCGCTGGGCGATCTCGGCGAGATGAGCCTGGGCATCTCGGCCAGCGCTTCGCTGGTCAGTTGGCTGGTCGTCATCCTGCTGCTGCTGGCGAGCCTCTTCAAGCCGGTGCTGAGTGCCGCCGTGGCGCTGTTCCCGATCGCCGCCGCGACCATCCTGCTGGCCACCGAACTGCCGGTAGGCAGCCATCGGGCCGAACTCACGCCGGGGATCATGATTCACATCCTGACCTCGATCGTGGCCTTCGCGGTGTTCGCCATCGCCGCCGTCCAGGCGTTTCTGATGGCGCGCCAGAATCAGGCGCTGCGCCATCACCATACGCGCGGTCTGGTGCAGTCGCTGCCACCGCTGACCACCATGGAACGCGTGCTGTTCGAGCTGATCTGGGTCGGCATGGTGCTGCTCACCGCGGCGATCATCAGCGGCATCGTGTTTCTCGACAATATCTTCGCCCAGCACCTGGTGCACAAGACGGTGCTGTCGTTTGCCGCCTGGGTGATTTTCGCCACGCTGCTCGCCGGTCGGCATTTCCTGGGCTGGCGCGGCAACCGCGCGGCACGCTGGACACTGGGCGGCTGCGCGTTGCTGCTGCTGGCCTACTTCGGCAGCAAGTTTGCCCTTGAAGTGGTTTTCGAGCGAGTCTGAAAGCCCGCACCGATGCCCCTCGCCTTGACACCGGGGCGCTCGATTCCCTACAAACGAGCTTGATACGCGATTGAGGACTCTTCGATCTTGAGCGACGACATCCCCTTGGGACTGCTGTTCGGCCTGCTTTTCCTGCTTGTTTGCCTGTCTGCCTTCTTCTCGAGCTCCGAGACCGGCATGATGTCGATCAATCGCTACCGGCTGAGCCATCAGGCGAAAAGCGGCGAACGGCGCGCCCAGCGAGTCGTGCGCCTACTCGCGCGTCCCGATCGGCTGATCGGGGTGATCCTGATCGGCAACAACTTCGCCAACAACCTGGCGGCGTCGATCGCCACCATCATCGCCATCCATTTCTTCGGCGACGTGTCGGGCCCGGCCATCGCGACCCTGGTGCTGACCATCGTCATCCTGATCTTCGCCGAGGTCACGCCCAAGACCTACGCGGCGATCAAGCCCGAACGCATCGCCTTCCCGGCGTCGCTGGCCCTGGAGCCGCTGCTCAAGGGACTCTATCCGCTGGTCTGGCTGGTCAATGCGATGTCCAACGGCCTGCTGCGCATGCTCGGGGTCAAGAACATCGAGGGCGGCGCCGACAATCTGACCCGCGACGAACTGCGCACCGTGGTCCACGAAGCCGGCACCATGATTCCGCGTCGCCACCAGGCAATGCTGCTGTCGATCCTCGATCTCGAGAACGTCACCGTCAACGACATCATGGTGCCACGCCACGAGATCGCCGGCATCGATCTGGACGACGACCTGGAGAGCATCCTCGCCCAGATCCGCGCCAGCCAGCATACCCGCGTGCCGGTCTTCAAGGGCGACATCAACAACATCATCGGCATCCTGCACCTGCGCAACGCGGCGCGCTTTCTGTCCAAGCGCGAAGTGACCAAGGCGGCGATCGTCCAGGAGGCCCGCGAACCCTATTTCATTCCCGAATCGACGCCGTTGCATACCCAGCTGCTCAACTTCCAGCAGCAGAAACGGCGCATCGGCATCGTCGTCGACGAGTACGGCGACGTGGAGGGACTGGTCACGCTGGAGGACATTCTCGAGGAGATCGTTGGCGAATTCACCACCGACGTCGCCGGCATGCACAAGGAGATCCATCTCCAGGATGACGGCAGCTACATCATCGAGGGCACCGCCAACATCCGCGAGATCAACAAGATGCTCGGCTGGCAGTTGCCCACCGACGGGCCCAAGACCCTCAACGGCCTGATCATCGAGCATCTCGAGTCGTTCCCCGACGCGCCGGCCTGCCTGCAGCTGGGTACGACGCGCATGGAGATCATCAAGGTCAAGGACAACCTGATCACCGCGGCGCGCTGCTGGCAGTCGGCACGTCGCGGCCGGATCGCCTACTGACGCCCCTTGACCGCCTTGCAGGCCAGGCTCTGCTCGGCGTTTTGCTTGAGCGTGCGCACCCGCGCCTCGAGCGTCGCACGATCGGCCTGCCCCGGCGACAATGCCTCGCCGAACACCAGCGCGACCCGCGGCCGGAAGCGCCGCGGCAACTTGGTGAAGGCCCTGCCTTCGCAATGCGAGGTCCATGACCCCCACAAGCCGGCCAGCGCCGCCGGCACCACCGGCACCGCGTCGCGGCGCAGGATCATGTCGACCCCGCGGCGAAAATACTGGACCTCGCCGTCGATGGTCAGCCGCCCCTCGGGAAACAGCATCACCACTTGACCATCGCGTAGCGCTCGGCTGACCTCCTGCATGGCGCGGCGCACCCCGCCGGGATCGCGGCGTTCGGAATCCACCGGAATCGCCCCGGCCAGGCGGAAGAACCAGTTCAGCCCCGGCGACTCGTAGATCGGCCGGTCCATCAGAAAGCGCAGCGGTCGCGGGCTGGCCCCGCCGATCACCAGCGCATCCATGAAGCTGACGTGATTGCAGACCACCAGTGCCGGGCCTTGCGCGGGGATGTGGCCGCGTCCGACGAAACGCAGCCGATAGAGCACCCGCGTCAGGGCAAAGATCGCCAGCCGAAGTACCGCACGCGGGTTGATCGTCAGGGCCGCCAGGCCGATCAGCAGGGCGATGCCCGCCAGCCAGGCGAAGAAGACGTTGAGCGAGACGCCCAGCACGCTCAACAGCAGGATGCCGAAGCCCGCGGCAAGCACCATGAACAGCGCATTGAGCAGGTTGTTGGCGGCGATCATGCGCGCCCGCTGATGCTCGGCGCTGATCACCTGAACCAGGGTATAAAGCGGCACGATATACAACCCGCCACCGACGCCGACCAGCGCCAGCGCCAGCGACATCACCCAGAAGCCCGGAGTGGCCAGCAGCGTGGCGAGTGACATCGCCTCGCCGGCCAGCGCCGGCTGCTCGGCAAACGTCAGCCCGCCGGCGGCGATCAACAACGCCCCCAGCGGCACCAGGCCCAGCTCGAGGCGCCCGGCGGAAAGCCGCGCGCAGAGCAGCGCCCCGCCGCCGACACCCAGCGCGAAGGCACCCAGCAGCCAGCTGACGGCGCTTTCGCCACCATGAACCACATCGCGCACCCACGCCGGCAACTGAGTCAGATAACAGGCGCCCAGAAACCAGAACAGACTGATGCCCACCAGGGCGCGGAAGATCCGCGGTTGACGCCAACTGTCGCGCAGCACCGCGACGCTGCCGGACAACGGCCGCCAGCCGACCGGCCCGGGATCGCTGGAGGGCGCCGCCGGCACGGCCAGGCTGGTGGCGTAGCCGAGCAAGGCCACGCCGATCAGCGTGGCGCCAATCGTCAACCGCGCGGTAGCCGCGTCGAGCGAGGTCAGCACCCCCGCCAGCAGGGTGCCCAGCAGGATCGACACGAAGGTGCCCAGATTGACCCAGGCATTGCCGCGCACCAGTTCAGTGCGCGGCAGATGCTGCGGCAGGATCGAGTACTTGACCGGCCCGAACAGCGCCGACTGGGTGCCCATCATGAATAGCAGGCCGAGCAGCAGCAGAAACTGCTCGAACCATACCGCCGCCGCGGCCAGGCACATGGTGACAAGCTCAAGCAGCTTGAGCCGACGCACCAGACGCTGCTTGTCGAGGCGGTCGGCCAGCGTGCCGCCCCAGGCCGAGAACAGCAGGAACGGCAGAATGAACAGCCCCGCCGCCAGATTGTTGAGCAGGCCGGTATCCCAGCCATAGCGCGGCACCGCAACGAAGGTCAGCAGCAGCAGCAGAATGTTCTTGAAGACGTTGTCGTTGAAGGCGCCCAGTGCCTGGGTCCAGAAGAACGGGGCGAAATGGCGGCGCGCCAGTAACGATCGGCTCACGGCGTCCTCGGGCTGTGCCTGAGCCCGGCGAGAATGGTGGTCAGGAGCTGGTCGAGCAGTTCGCCGACTTCCAGCTGGTGGCCTTGCCAGTAGCCCAGGCGCTCGTTCAGGCCCAACTGGACCAGGCCGTGAACGCTGCCCCACAGGGTGCGCGCCATGCGCCGCGATTCGAGTGCATCGAGATCCGGCTGGTACTCCTTGAGGGTCGCTTCGACACGGGTGAACAGGCCCTCGATCATGCTGCTCTGACGCTGGTCGAGCTCGCCCTCCTGGGCCAGCGGGTAGTCGAACAGCAACTGCCAGCGGTAGGGATCCTGACGAGCGAATTGCCAGTAGGCCGTCGCCAGCGCCTTGAGGCGCGGCTCGGGCGCGGCCTCGCCCATCTCCTCGATGGCTCCGCGCAAGCGTTCGAGGGTTTCGATATTGACGTACTGCAGTAGATTGTTGAAGCTGCCGTACAGCTTCAGCAGGGTACTGGGCGCGCAGCCGATTTCCCGAGCCAGCGCACGCAGCGAGAGCGTATGCACGGGCTGTTCACGCAGCCAGCCATCGCATGCCGTCATGACCTGGGCATGCAACGCCTCGGGCGCATGCTGTCTGGGACGTGCCATTGAGTTCCTCGTCTCGTCGCCCGTCCGACGTTGGACGGCGTGATCGAACACTGTTTTCACCCAGCATATCGACACCGGGCGTAAACGCAAGCCCGCTGAGTGCGACTACACCCTGTGCCGACACCTCCTCACCGCGCGCCAGCGCACCGTTCCAGGAGAGCCCATGGCCGGACGCCTGCACATCGCCGCGCACCCGCTCGCCGAGCTGATGGACGGACTGCACGTCGATCAGCCGCTGCAGCAAAGCCCCAACCGCGCCCCGCGCAATCCGCTATCGATCGTTCGCCAGACAGGCTCGGGATGGCATCTGGCCACGGCGTTCTGGGGGCTGACGCCGCCCTGGCTCAAGGTGCTCGATCACGCGCCGCACTGCGCGCGCGCCGAATCCCTCGATGAACGCGCCATGTTCCGTGACGCCTTTGCCGCGCGACGCTGCGTGATCCCGGTCAGCGGCGTCTACCTGTGGAAGATCCAGCCGCGCATGAAGCAGCCGTTTCTGATCACCCGGGGCGACCGCGGCCCCCTGCTGCTCGCCGGGTTGTGGTGCCGCTACCACACCACGCTGAGTGCCTACAATGATTCCACGGCGCTGATCACGGTGCCGGCCAATCCCTTGCTGGCTCCGCTCAGCGAGCGCTTTCCGGCGCTGATAGCGCCCCAACGCCTTGCCGAATGGCTCGACCCGGCGACGCCGCTGTCGCGGGTACGTGACGGCCTGTCGCCGGCGCCTTTGGAACTGTTGGGCGCTTTTCCTGTATCAAGACAGGTAAACGACCCCGCCAATCAGGATTGGGCCTGCGGCCGCCCCACCGGCAAGATGATCCGTTGGCATAGCGAACAGGAGACATGATGCACTCACTGCGATCCCGGTCCAGCGCCCTTGCGCTGCTCCTCGGCCTGCTGTTCAGCGTACCGGCCATGGCCGACGATGGCAGCCAAGCCACGACGGCCGACTCAGCCTCCCCGATCGTCAGCCCTAACGACAACCGCGACTACCGTAGCCTGACGCTGGACAACGGGCTCGAAGTATTGCTGATCAGCGATCCTGACGCCGACAAGGCCGCCGCGGCAATGAATGTCGCCGTCGGCAGCAGCCAGAATCCCGAGGCCACTCCGGGTCTGGCACATTTTCTCGAGCACATGCTGTTTCTGGGCACCGAGCGCTATCCGCAAGCCGACAGCTACCAGCAATACATCAACCAGCACGGCGGCAGTCACAACGCCTTCACCGCCAGCCGCGACACCAACTATTTCTTCGATATCGAGCCTGGCGCACTCGAGGGTGCGCTCGATCGCTTCAGCCAGTTCTTCATCGCCCCGCGCTTCAACGCCGATTATGTCGACCGCGAGCGCCAAGCCGTGAACTCCGAGTACCAGGCCCGACTGCGTGACGATGGGCGTCGCGTCAACGAAGCCATGAACCAGGCGCTCAACCCCGAGCATCCCTCGACACGTTTCGCCGTGGGCAATCTCGAGACGCTCGAGGATGGCAGCCAATCACTGCGTCAATCGCTGATCGACTTCTACCAGGCCCGCTATGGCGCCAACGTGATGAATCTGGTGGTGATCGCCCCGCAATCGCTGGAAACCCTGGAAGGCTGGGTTCGCGACGATTTCGCCGCCATCCCCGATCGTGGCCTGACCCGGCCCACCCTGCCTCAACCGTTGCTGACCGACGAGCAGCTGCCGGCTCGGCTCGCGGTCAAGAGCCTCGAGGATCGCCGCCAGGTGCGCTTCGTCTTTCCCATCGCCGACCCGCAACAGGATTATCGTCACAAGTCGCTCGACTACCTCGCCAACCTGCTCGGCCACGAGGGCCAAGGCAGCCTGCTGGCTGCGCTGCGCCAAGCCGGCTGGGCCGATGGGCTGTCCGCGGGTAGCGCGCAGGGCGACGGGGACGACGCGCTGTTCGTGGTCGACATCAGCCTGACGCCACAGGGCGCCAAGCGGCTCGACCGGATCCAGGCCAGCCTGTTCGCGATGATCGAGCGTATCCGCAAATCAGGCCTCGATGCCTGGCGCTACCAGGAGCAGGCCCAACTCGCCGAGCAGGATTTCCGCTTTCAGCAGCGCGGCGAGCTCATCGACCTGGCCAGCAGCCTGGCGATGAACATGGCCTACTATCCGCTCGAGGACGTCCAGTACGGGCCGTACCGCATGGATGGCTATCAGCCCGACGAGCTGCGCACGATCCTCGCCAAGCTCACCCCCGAGCGCCTGCTGCGCGTCTACAGCGGGCCCGCTGTCGAAGGCGAGCAAACCACCGAGTGGTTCGACGCGCCCTATCGGCTAGCGCGCCTCGACGAGTGGCCCCCGGCCGAGCCGCTCGACGGGCTGGCATTGCCCGAGCCCAACCCCTACATCGCCGAGAACCTGAGCCTGCTGCCGCTCGATTCCGCACCGCCCAAGGCACTGATCGACACCCCCGAGCACGCCCTGTGGTATCGCCCCGACGCAAGCTTCGGTACGCCGCGCGTCGAGTGGCGCTTCAGCCTGCAGAACCCCGCCGCGGCAAACAAGGCACGCGATGCCGCCCTGACCCGGCTGCTCGCCGGCTGGCTCAACGACAGCCTCAACGAAGCGCTCTATCCGGCGCGCCTGGCCGGCCAGTCGTTCAACGCCTACGCCCATGGCCGCGGCATGACGCTGTCGTTTTCCGGCTGGCGGGACAATCAGGAGCGGGTCATTCAACGCGTGCTCGAACAGCTGCGCCAGGGCGAGATCGCCGCGGACAGCGTGGCGCGCGTCAAGCTAGGGCTCGAGCGCCAATGGCGCAATGCCCCCCAGGGACCGCTCTACCAGCAAATGCAACAGACCCTGGGCGACGCATTGATTCGTCCCAGCTGGTCGAATACCGCCCTGCTCGACGCCATCGACACCCTCGACGCCGACGACCTGCGCGCCTATCGCCGGCGCTTTCTGGATAGCCTGCACCTCGAGAGCCTGGCGGTCGGCAACCTCGAGCCGGCACGGGCGCGTCGCGTGGGGCTGAGCGTCGCCAATGCCCTGGCCCCCGAGCTGGCCGATTCAGCGATCCCCGATCTCGAGACGCTTGAGGTGCCCCGCGAGCCGCCGACCCTGCATCCGCGCTCGACACGCAACGACAGCGCCGTGCTGGGCTACCTGCAGGGCAACGACCGCTCGCTGGATAGCCAGGCCCGGCTGGCAGTGCTCGGCCAGTTGATCGAGACGCCCTTCTACGCGCAGCTGCGTACCGAGGAGCAGCTCGGCTACATCGTCAACGCCGGCTATCAGCCGCTGCTCGAGGCGCCCGGCATCAGCCTGCTGGTCCAGTCACCGAGCGCCGACGTCGCACGCATCCAGTCGCGTATCGACGCCTTCCTCGGCGACTTCGGCAAGCGTCTGGCCGGACTCGACGCAGCGAGCCTCGCGCCCTACCGTCAGGCGGTGCAAGACCGGCTGCTCGAACGCGATGCGTCGTTGTCCGAGCTGACCCAGCGGCTATGGCTCGAGCTGGCCTACGACGACACCGATTTCGATCGCCGCCAGCGGCTGGCCGAACGGGTCTCGAATCTCGACGTCGAGGATATACGCAAGGCCTGGCAGAACCTGCAAGCGAGCCCGGCGCTGACCGTCACCTTCGCCCCCGGCGACGCGCCTAGCGAGGTGAGTGCCCGGACCGCCGGCTTCGAGGCGTTGCCCGAACGGCGCTGAACCGCCATCGCTCAGCGTCATCCGCAAAAACGCCCGCCGGTAATCCCGGCGGGCGTCTTGTTGTGCCTGTTGACCACGGGTCGCTAACGCCGGCCATCCCGTTCACGCTACTCGAAGGCCTGGGGCGGCATCATCGCCTCGACATGCATGACCAGTTCCTCGAGCACCTGACGATCGCGATCGCTCAGCGCGACCTGGTTGAGCTGCTCGATTTCGCGGGCAAACGCCTTGAGAGTCAGAATCCCCAGCGAGGTATCGTTCATCCGCGCCCAGCGAAACGCCTCCCACTGCTGCTGCTCCTCGCTATTCAAGGTGTCGGGATAGCTGCGTGCGCGCAGCCGGAACAGCATCTCCTCGAGTCGCGGGTCCTGAAAGGCGAAGGCCGTCTCGCCCAGCGTCTGGGGCTCGGTTTCGTGAACGCGCTGCATCTGCTGACGATCGGCCGGCGAGAAGAAACCGCCGGAGTAGAGCATCATGTCCGGGTCGCTGGGCGTCTTGCCCGGGCCATCGGCGAACGCCGCAGCGGCCTTGCGGGCCGCCTCGGGGCGTGCGCGCAGCGCCTGCCAGTGACCCTCGCAGCGCGCGCGGTCGAGCTTGAGCCGCGCCTGCACCTCGTCAGTCAGCGCCGAGATCGGCAGCAGTACCGGGCTACGGTTGATGTGGATGACCTTGAGCGGGATCCGCGATTCGCCCTCGCTGAGCTCGTCGGCACTGGCGAAGACCCGGGCGCGGATCGCCGCGACGTCGAGTTCGAACAGCGGCTCGGGATCGACGCTCAGGTCGTAGACGATCACCCCGTTGGGGTTCGATGGATGCTCGGCCAGCGGCATCACCAGCGCACTGCAGCCGCGGCTGGCCGGATAGCGCCGCGAGATGTGCAGCATCGGCTTGTGCGTGGGAATATCCAATAGCCTGGCCACCGCGCGCTTGCGGCGCAGCTCGAGCAGGTAGCCGAACAACTTGGGATTGCGCGCGCGCAAAAGCCGCGCCAGGGCGATCGTCGCGCGCACGTCGGCCAGCGCATCGTGGGCGCCGGCGTGCTCGATGCCGTTGGCCGCGGTGAGATCCTCGAGCCGGAAGCTCGGCGCGCCGTCCTCGCGCAGCGGCCACTTTATGCCCGCCGGGCGCAGCGCATGAAAGGCCCGCACCACGTCGATCAGATCCCAGCGCGAGTTGCCGTTCTGCCACTCGCGGGCATAGGGGTCGAGGAAATTGCGATAGAACAGATGGCGAGTGACCTCGTCGTCGAAGCGCAGGCTGTTGTAGCCCAGCACGCAGGTGCCCGGCACGCTCATCTCGGCGTTGATGCGCGCCGCGAACTCCATCTCGGGCAGCCCGCGCCGGCGCGCCGTTTGCGGCGTGATACCAGTGATCAGGCAGGCCTGCGGCGCCGGCAGGTAATCGTCCGCCGGCTGGCAGTAAAGCGCCAACGGCTCGCCGACCTCGTTGAAATCGGCATCGGTGCGGATGGCCGCGAACTGGGAAGGTCTGTCGCTGCGCGGATCGGCGCCGAACGTCTCGTAGTCGTGCCACAGGAATGTCTGCGGCGAATCGTTGCGCTGCGCCATGCACGCTCCCTCTACCGGCTCAAAGGGTCCAGACTAGCACAGCGCCTCGCCCGACTCAGCAACCCCGGTCAGCGCGGCAACGTGACGTTGAGCTCGAGCACCGAGCAGTCGTCTTCGCTGTCGAGGGTGATGTTGATGGCATCCTGATCGACATTGACGTAGCGCCGAATCACTTCCAGCAATTCCCTCTCGAGCATCGGCATGTAATCCGGCTGGTCACGCTGGCTGCGCTGGTGCGCCACGATGATCTGCAGGCGCTCCTTGGCGACCGACGCGGATTTCTTGCGTTCACGCTTGAGAAATTCGAGTAGCTTCACCGACGACCTCCTCCGAACATGCGGGAGAGCAGGCTCTTCTTCTGATACTCATGGAAACGCAAAGGCACTTCTTCGCCGAGCAGGCGGGAGACCGTATCGGTGTAGGCCTGGCCGGCATCGCTCTTCAGGTCATGGGTCACCGGAACGCCCTGGTTGGACGCTCGCAACACCGCCTCGGACTCGGGGATCAGGCCGATCAGGTTGATCGCCAGGATCTCGTGGATGTCCTCAAGGTTGAGCATGTCACCGCCGGTGACCCGTTCCGGATCGTAGCGCGTGATCAGCAGGTGCTCCTTGACCGGATCGCGATTCTGCTCGGCGCGCCGAGTCTTGGAACCCAGCAGGCCGAGGATGCGATCAGAGTCGCGCACCGAGGAGACTTCGGGATTGGTCACCACCACCGCCTCGTCGGCGAAATACATGGCCAGCTGCGCGCCGCGCTCGATGCCCGCCGGCGAATCGCAGACCACGTAATCGAAGTCCTTGCCCAGGGTGTCGAGCACCTTCTCGACGCCCTCGGCGGTCAGCGCATCCTTGTCGCGGGTCTGCGAGGCCGGCAGGATATGCAGGTTCTCGACCCGCTTGTCGCGGATCATCGCCTGATTGAGCCCCGCCTCGCCCTGGATCACGTTGATCAGGTCGTAGACCACGCGTCGTTCGCAGCCCATGATCAAATCGAGGTTACGCAACCCCACGTCGAAGTCGATTACCACCGTTTTCTTGCCGCGCAGTGCCAGCCCGGTGGCGATGGCTGCTGCACTGGTCGTTTTTCCGACCCCGCCCTTGCCGGAGGTCACTACAATGATCTTGGCCAAGATAAGCTTCCTGTTGCTGATATCGAAGATCGTCTCGCCGCGGCCGGCTCAGGCCAGCGGCGCAATGGTCAGCTGATCGTCATCGAGCCGCGCCTGCACGGCCTTGCCCAGCAGTTGCGGGTCGATGTCTTCCAGACGTTTGTAATTGCCGGCCAGCGAAAGCAGTTCGGCACGCAGTTCGTGACAGAAGATGCTGGCCTCGCGATCGCCGTGGATACCGGCCAGCGCACGCCCGCGCAGCGCCCCGTAGACATGGACGTTGCCGCCCGCCAGCACTTCGGCACCGGCGTTGACCGCGCCGAGCACGACCAGGTCGCCATCCGGCGCGGTAACCTGCTGCCCGGAGCGCACCGTGCCGCGATGAATGCGACTGCCCACCGCGACCACCCCACCGACGCCGGGCACCAGGGGCGGTTTTTCCTCGGGCAGCGCGTCTTCACCGCCCGTCGGCTCGACGCTTTCCAGGTTGCGGACACGTTCTTCCTGAGGCGGGAACCAGCCCAGCCCCAACGCCCAGGCCGACTGCTTGACCGGATCGCCGCCGCCACGCACCGCCACCGGCAACAACTTGTGGGCGCGGCAGACCGCGCAGACACGCTCCAGCGCCAGGTGCGGCTCGTCGAGCTTTTCGACACTCAGCATCACCGGGGTGTGCTGGAAGAAGGCCGGCGCCTGATTGAGCTTGCCGACCAATTGATCGCGAATCGCTTCAGGATCGGCGCTGGTCAGCTCCATGACCGTCATGGGCAGCATGCCACCCTTGAAAGTGAAGGCGCTGCCCGCCCTGTCCACATTGAGGCTCATAGCCGGTCTCCACGGTCGGGTAATGACAGTTAAAACTAAGCGAGGGGTCGCCGGGCTGCAACTGATCATACGCCCAGCGTGCGACGCTTGTCAGTGTCGCCAGGCGACGACGCCCGGGCTTTTCCGGCGTCGATGCGCATGCTTATATAGCATGGAGGCCACAATGACGGCAGCGGATGCCGCCGGATGCCTCACTTTCGTACGCCACATCATCAGGGATGCGTAGCCACTCATGCCAGTCATGCCAGGATTTCTTCGTCACCTCTTCGCCCCACGCTGGCAGCACAGCGATCCCGCGGTGCGCCGCCAGGCCATCGACCGCCTCGACCCCGCCGACGTCGAGGACCGCCAGCGTCTCGAAACGCTGACCACCGACAGCGACGGCGAGGTGCGACGCGCCGCGCTGGCGCGTTTCGACGATCCGGCTCGGCTGGTCGGACTGCTCGAACGTGGCGCCTCCCGCGAACTCCACGAACGCCTGCTGGCCTTGCTGATCGGGCGCGCCGGCGATACGCCGCTGGCATTCCGGCTGACGCTGGTCGAGCGACTCAATGATCCCGAGCTGCTCGAGGCGATCGCCCTGCAGGGCGACAACCAGGACCTGCGGCTGGCTGCCCTGGCACGCCTCGACGACGAAGCGCGGCTGCTCACGCAGGCCTGCGAGAACGGCATCGCCGCGGTGCGCCAGGCGGCCGCCGAGCGCGTCACCAGCGAATCCGCGCTGACCCAGTTGAGCCGCCGCGCCCGGCGCGACAAGCAGGTGGCGCGAATCGCCCGCCTGCGCCTCAACCGCCAACGCGAGGACGCCGCCGAGGCGCGCCAGCGTGCGGCGCGCCGCGAACAACTGCTCAGTGCACTCGAGCAACACGCCGAGCATGCCTGGGAGCCACTCTACGCCGGCCGCTATCGCCATCTGCAGCGTGAATGGGAGGCCCTGCCGGACGTGCCGAGCCGCAGCCAGGAGCAACGCTTTCATGAAGCCGCGCTGCGCTGTCGCAAGATCATCGCCGATCACGAAGCCCGGCACCACGCGATCGCCGCCGCCGACCAGCGCCGCGAGGACGCCGACGAGACGCGGCGCTCGCTGATCGAGGCGCTGGAAGATACCCTTGCCGGCCTGCGCCAGGGCGAGCGCATCGGCGAACAGGATATCGCCAGCTTGCAGGCCCAGAAGCGTCTGCTCGCCAATCGCTGGCAGACGCTCTCCGATCAGCACGCCCCGGACGCCACGCTCAGCGAGCGCTACAACGCGGCACTGCTCGAGCACGAACGCATCCTGGCGGCCTGGCAACGTGCCGAGACCCAGGCCGCGGCACTCAAACAGGCGCTCGAGGCTTGCGACGATGCGCCGCTCCGGGACGCCGTCGCCGCACTGGACTGGCCCGCCGACCTGCCGCCGCCGGCGTTGCTCGCCCGCGCGCAGCGCCGTCTGAACGACCAGCGCGACGAAGCGGCCGGCGAGGCCAGCGCGTCGGCCGAGCGCTTTGCCCGGGAGTTGGGCACGCTCGACGAGCTGCTCGACCGCGGCGCCTTCAAGCGCGCCAGCCGGCTTCATCAGAGCCTGCGCCAGCGCCTGGAGCAGTTGCCCGAAGACGCCCGTCGCGAGCACCTGCCAATGCTCAAGCGCCTTGGCGCCCAGCTCGCCGAACTGCGCGACTGGCGCGGTTTCGTCGCCGGCCCCAAGCGCGAGCAGCTCTGCCATGCCCTCGAAGCGCTGGCCGACGATCGCGATCTCAGCGATGGCGAACTCGACCGCCGGCATCGCCAGCTGGTCAAGGACTGGAAGAACCTTGGCGATGCCGCCGCCGACCGCGAGCTTTCCGCGCGCTTTCGCGCGGCCTCGGATCGCATCCACGAGCGGCTCAGCGCGTGGCGCGAGAAACGCGATGCCAATCGTCAGCAGAACCTGATCGCCCGCCAGGGATTGTGCGAACAACTGGAGGCCCTGATTGCCAGGCCCGACCCCCGGGCCGACCCCGACATGCTGCGCCAGATCCGCGATCGCGCCCGCGAGCAGTGGCGACGCTTCTCGCCGGTCCCGCGCGACCAGGCCGAGGCGGTCGGTCAGCGCTTCGGCACCATCCGCCACGCCCTGCAGATGCTGATCGATCAGCGCGCCCAGGAGATCGCCGCCAGCAAGCGTGAACTGGTCGAGCAGGCACAGACACTGCAGAACGATGACGGCCCCGCTGCGCAACGCGCCGAGCAGGCCAAGCTACTGCAACAACGCTGGCGCGAGCTGGGACGCGCGCCCAAGGGCGAGGAGCAGACGTTGTGGCGCGCCTTTCGCGGTGCCTGCGACAACATCTTCGCCGCTCGCGAGAACGAACGCGACGACCACGCCCAGCGCAGCCGCGAGCGCCTGGACGCCATGCAGGCACTGATCGAGCGGCTCGACGCCTGGCAACCGGAAAACAATCAGGACGCCTCGATACTCGAGGCGGCGATCGCCGAAGCAGAAGATCTCGAGCCATTGCCCCAGGGCCGTCGCAGCGAAGGCATGCGCCGGCGCTGGTCGGGCATCGTGCGCGCCCGCCGCGAGCGGTTATCGCGGCTCGCCGTCAGCGAGGCAATCCACGGCTGGCAGGCCCTGCGGCCGTTGCTCGACGCCCACCTGCAGGCCGACACCAAGGCGCTTGCCGGCGAACCCGCCGAGGATGTCGAGAGCCACGACGCGCTGTCCGCCGACATCCAGCGCGCCCACCGGCAGCGCAACGCGCTGCGTCGCGACCCGCCGGAGGCCAACCAGGTCGCCGATCGGCTGACCCGGCTACGCGTTCATCTGGCGCTGCTCGCCGGCAGCCAGGTGAGCCGCGACGACGAGCCGCTGCGCCTGGCGATTCAGGTCGAACGGCTCAACGAAGGATTGGGTCGCGAACAGACCAGGGCCGAGGAGCTGCACGGCGTGCTCGCCGAGATCCTCGCCACCGGACCGGTGGCGCCGGAACTCTGGCAGCGCGAAGCCGGCGAACTCGACCTGCAGCTGTCGCGGCTGGCCGAGTTGCCGCCCGCCTGATCGATCCGTCCCGCGGCGCACGCAATAGCGCGCGTGAAATAAAACTCATGAAAAAGCGGGCCGCGCCGACGCGAGACCCGCTCCCTGGCTGGCAAGACGCCAAGCGTCCTTCAGCCCATGAATTGCCCGCCGTTGATGTCCAGGTTGGCCCCGGTGATGAACCCCGAGTCACGGTCGGCGAGGAAGCACACCGCCCGCGCGATCTCCTCGGGCTCGCCGAAGCGCTTGACCGGGATACCCTCGCGAATCGACTCGCGGATCTTCTCGGGTATCTTCATGATCATGTCGGTGGCGATGTAGCCGGGGGAGAGAGTATTGACGGTGATGCCCTTGGTCGCGGTCTCCTGGGCCAGCGACATGGTCAGGCCGTGCATCCCCGCCTTGGCCGCCGCGTAGTTGGCCTGCCCGAACTGTCCCTTGCGGCCGTTGATCGAGGAAATGTTGACGATACGGCCGTAGCCGCTCTCGAGCATGTCCTCGAGCACGCAGCGACAGGTGTTGAAGACACTGTTGAGATTGCAGTTGATGACCTCCCCCCATTGTTCGGGGCTCATCTTCTTGAGCGTGGTGTCACGGGTGATGCCGGCGCAATTGACCAGCACGCCGACCGGACCGAACTTGTCGCGAATCTCGCGCACCCCGGCTTCGCAGTCCTCGTAGTCGATCAGGTTGGCACCGGACAGAGCGATGTTCTCGAAACCCTCGGCGCGCTGCTCTTCCAGCCAATGCTTGGCTTTTTCGGGATTGTGATAGCCCGCCACGACCTGGTAGCCCTCCTTGGCCATGGCGCGGCAAATCGCGGTGCCGATGCCACCGGTACCGCCAGTTACCCAGGCGACGGGTGCTGTTTGTGTCATCTTGTCTCCCCCTGAGTCATTTCTATGGGATCGACGCCGAATTTCCATGACGTCTTAGGCAAGGCCAAATGAAGCCGCCTGGAGTCAGTATGGCCGAGACTGGCGGGTCTGCGCGAGCATCCGACAGATGCTTGACTTGGCGTAATTTCCTGGTAATATACGCCACACGATCTGATGCGGGGTGGAGCAGCCTGGTAGCTCGTCGGGCTCATAACCCGAAGGTCGTCGGTTCAAATCCGGCCCCCGCTACCAAATTTGAGAGAGGCAAGTCAGTAACTTACTGGCTTGCCTCTTTTTCGTGGTTACAGCTTTCTTAATGCAGGTACGGCATGAATCGTATCCATAACCCGCTTTTCGACCAAAAAGCTAGAGTGGCTTGCCATCCAGCGAATGCTCCATGATGGCAAGGGTCAAAAAGAAGTGATGTTGGGCAGCCTTGAAGGCTTGGTCACCGTCACGCTTCAGGATCGCCTGTACCAGCATCCTGTCCACCTGAGTTTCTCTGTGAGTGATCATACACTCAAAACCAGGTGGCCAAATTCACTGTGCCACTACAAAAAAACCAAACATGAAAGCCGACACGAACCGTGTCGGCTTTTCGTGTCTGCCCTTCGGCCACCGCTTCAGCCATCTTCACCGACCGGGCCCGCTCCCGCTATCGGACGCGCCAGCCCCACCCGGCCGATGCCCGGCAGCTTGAGCGCCGGTCGCGCCACATCGACGCCCAGCGTCAGCCCCAGCAGGTTCACTTCGATTCCCTCGACCGCGGCCAGGGTCGCCCCCAGCAATCCGTGAAACGAAAACTGATAACCGCTATCGCTAGGCGTGCGCGCCAGCCAGCCGCTCACCAGGTAATCCTTGCCGATGGCCGTCGCCGGCAACGCGACCTCAAGCCCCGGGACCTGGCGAATCACCCAGGCCACGAAGGTGTTGCTATTGGGCCCGGGCCACACGCGATAGCGATCGCGAAACGGATAGCGCTCGACGGCCGCCTCGATGGCCGGGATCAGCGCCGCGGCCTGCGCGCCGCGATAGTCGGCGATCAGTGCGGGGAGACTGCCGTACCAGGCGCGATCGGGGACGCCGGCACGCACCGACACCGTGGGACGCCGCCAGCCAGTGACCTGCAGCACCCGGTAGCGCTGCGCTCCGGGCGGCTTGACCGCCAGCCAGGTATGCGCGCCGAAGGCCCCGCGCCAGCCGAAGGCTCGCGCGGCGTAAACCTGGACTACCGCCTCCCGCATCGCGGCGGGGTCCGGTGCGAGCCCCGCCGAGGAGCGATCGCTAGTTGCCCAGTTGCCTTCCAGTTCGACCTGCGGCCCGGCCAGCATCGCCAGCGGGCCACCGAGCAGCAGCCCCAGGCCGAGCATCAATCCCGCCATCCAGCGACGCCAATGCGTCATATCGCCTCCCCCGCCTCGTAGGGCCGTAATGCATCGCCCGAGTCACCCGCAGCGCTCTTGAATCGATCCCCCGCCGCCCGCATAACTAGGTAAATTTTCCGTTAACCAAGGCTACCATTATGCCGATCGTCGATCCCCGCACCGGAGACCCGCTGAGCACGCCCCAATCCGAGGCGTCAGCAGCTCAGGCAGATCCGTCGCAGTACATCGTTGATGTCGACATGTCGAACTTCCAGCAGGTCGTGCTGGAAGGCTCGATGCAGATCCCGGTGGTGCTCGATTGCTGGGCGCCCTGGTGCGAGCCCTGCAAGAGCCTGACGCCGGTACTCGAAAAACTCGCCCATGAGTATGCCGGCAGCTTCGTGCTGGCCAAGCTCAACATCGAGGACAACCAGCAGATCGCCGCCCAGTTGGGCATCCGCTCGGTGCCCGACGTCAAGCTGATCATGCAGGGCCAGCTCTACGACCAGTTCCAGGGCGCACTGCCCGAGAAGCAGATCCGCGACTGGCTGGGGCAATATCTGAGCGCCCCGCAGGACGCCGAGGCCAGTCCCGAGGAACAGGCCGAGGCGGCACTGGCCGACGGTGACAGCGCCACCGCTCGGGCCATCTACGAGCAGCTGGTGCAGGACTACCCCGATTATCACGATTACCAGATCGGTTTGGCCAGCGCCCTGGTCGGCGAGGGCCGCGCCGACGAAGCGCGAGCGCTGCTCGACAACCTGCCCCCGGAGCATCGCGACGCCGCCAAGACGCGCGGCGTGCGGGCGCGCATCGAATTCGGCGAGGAAGCGCCGGATGCCGAGGAGATCGCCGCGCTCGAAGGCCGCGACGACAGCGAGGCGCGTTTCAAGCGCGCGCTGCGTCAAGTCGCCGATGGTCGCTACGAGGAAGGGCTCGAAGGCTTGCTGGCATTGCTCAAGTCTGACCGCAGCTACGGCGAGGATATCGCGCGCAAGACGCTGTTGCGGGTGTTCGACGCGCTGGGCGCCGAGCACCCGTTGACGGTGACCTATCGCCGCAAGCTGTTTGCGCTGCTCTACTGAGCTGACCGCTCGACGTCATGGACGTATCGGCGATATCAGCGGTCAAGCGTTGCCGAGCACGTCGTCCAGGCGTTGCAGCGCGGCTTCGAGTCGCTCCGGCGTAGTGCCGAAATTGAGCCGTGCGAAGCCCGGCCAGCCGAAGTCGGCGCCATCGGACAGCGCGACCCGGGCCTGTTCGAGCAGGTAGTGTTGCGGGTTGTCGCCGAGCCCCGCGTCGCGCAGGTCGAGCCAGGCCAGGTAGGTGGCCTCGGGCAGCCGGCACGCGACGTTCGGCCAGCCCGCCAGATGGTCGGCGATGCGCTGGCGATTGCCGCGCAGCACCTCGAGCAATGCCTGGCGCCAGGGCTCGCCGTCGCGGTAGGCGACCTCGGCGGCGAGCAGCCCCAGCAGATTGACCTCGGGCATCAACCCGCTCATCGTCGCCTGCCAGCGGCGGCGCAGCGTCGCGTCGCTGATCACCGCGCAGGCGCAGCCCAGGCCGGCGATGTTGAAGGTCTTCGAGGGCGCCCAAAGCGTGACGATGCGCGCGGCCAGGTCGGGATAGAGCGCGGCCAGCGGGCGATGCGGCTCATCATTCAGGATCAGATCGCAGTGCAGCTCGTCGGAGACGATGGTCAGGTCGTGGCGCTCGGCCAGCTCGGCGAGCAGCGCCAGCTCCGCGCGATCCCACACTCGCCCGGTGGGGTTGTGTGGGTGACACCACAACAGCAGCCGGGTCTGCGGAGTGATCGCCGCTTGCAGCGCCTCGCGAGTCAACCGCCAGGGCTCGCCCGCGGCCGGTTCCGCCAACGGCGCCTCCTGGGCGAGCCGGCCGCTGCGCTCGGCGACCTTGAGAAACGGCGGGTAGATCGGCGTCAGCGTCAGCACGCCGTCGCCCGGCTCGGTCAAGGCCAGGCAGGCCAGGTGCAGCGCCGGCACCACGCCGGGCAGCCAGACCTGCCAGTCGGGCTCGATCGGCCAGCCATAATGCTGCGCGCTCCACGCGCACAGTGTGTGACGCAGGCTGTCGGGAGTGGCGTCGTAGCCGAACACGCCGTGTGCGACCCGCGCCTCAAGCGCTTCGACGACCGCCGGCGGCGACGCGAAGTCCATGTCGGCGACCCACAGCGGCAGTACATCGTCGGCGTAGCGCAGCCATTTCTTGGAGGCGTACTGGCGACGGTCGATGGACGTGGCAAAATCGAAGCGCATGCGGGCTCTCGCTTTGTTGAAAGGACCCAGTTGAAAGGACCCAGTTGAAAGGCCGAGTTGAAAGGCCGAGCTGAAAAGGCCGAAAAAACCGATGAGGATTGAAGATGCCTGAAGCCACCTTCTATGCCAAGGCCACGCGCGGCGCTTCGCGGCTGGTCGGTCACTGGCTGCTGATCGGCGCGGCCAGCCCCGATCGGTTGGCGATGATTCTCGCCGACACCGCGCGACTGGCCAAGCTCGGCGAACCCGAGGATACCCCCGACGGGGCCACGTTGAACGCCTGGAGCGGAGACGCCCAGCCACCCCTGTGGGCGGCGCGCACCGCGCTGTTCCTGCTGGTGCAGATGCCTGCCCGCCCGCTGCCGCGCGACGAACTCGAAGCCTGCGCCTGGGCCTACTGCTGGCTGCGCAACCGCGATTTCGAGAGCCTGCCGGATGCACTCGCCGCGTTGCCCGGCCATCTCCACGAGCCATTGCGCGAACCGCTCGAGCAGGCCTTCGTCGACCAGAACAGCCGGCGACTCATCTAATCGCGTTATCCTGAAATTCATTGGCGCCGATCGCCATCCGCGCCCGGCCAATCTGCATTACTTCCCGGAGGTCATCGATGGAGGTTCCCTTCGCCTGGCAGATCGCCAAGCTGCTGGTCTCGGTGGGCATCGTGCTGGGCCTGTCGCTGATTGCCGAGCGCATCAGCACGCGTGTCGCCGGGCTGCTGTCGGGCTATCCGCTGGGCACGGCCGTCGCGCTGTTCTTCATCGGCCTCGAGATCGGCCCTCGGTTCGCCGCCGACAGCGCGGTGTATACCCTGGCCGGCTTCACCGCCACGCTCGCCCTGGGCGCCGGCTATCTGCTGTGTGGTCGGCGCGACGGCCTCGTCGGCGTGCTGGCCGGCAGCGCCGGCGGGCTGGTCTGCTGGCTGGCGGTCAGCGCGGTCCTGGCGAGCGTCGACTTCACCCGCGTGAGCGGCAGTCTGACCACGCTGATCGCGATCGCGCTGTTCAGCGCCCTCTATCGGCGCATCCCCGAGCGACGCACCACCGCGCGGGGCGACTTTTCCTGGTCGGCGCTGATCTTCCGGGCCGCGCTGGCCGCCGCAATCATCTTCCTGATCACCGGCCTGGCGCATGTGCTGCCGCCCGCCTGGGCGGGTCTGCTGTCGGCATTCCCGGTCACCTTCTTCCCGTTCCTGGTCATCCTGCATCTCGGCCACGGCGCGGCGCCCACGGCGACCGTCATCAAGCATTATCCGGCCGGGCTGGGCTCGTTGCTGAGCTATGCGCTGTGCGTCTCGCTGACCTACCCCGCCTGGGGCCTGGCGCTGGGCACCCTGGCCGGCTTTGGCGTCGCCACGCTGTGGCTGTTGGCCTGGACACGCCTGCAGGCCCTGCTCGCCCCCGCCAGCCTGGTGCGCCAGACTTGACCGCGCCCACCGGGCGCTGGATTCTGAATGGCCGACAAGGAGCCCGCCATGTTCACCCGTAGCCTGAACCCGACCTTCAGCGACACCGATGCGTTGGGCCATATCAACAATACCCGCATTCCGGTGTGGTTCGAGTTCGCGCGTAACGACGTCTGCCAGCTGTTCACCCCGGATCTGGATCCGCGGAAGTGGGTGTTGATCCTCGCCCGTATCGAGGTCGATTACCGCGCCGAGCTCTATTTCAATGCGCCGATCGAGATTCGCACCGGCGTGTCGCGGATCGGCTCGAGCTCGTTCACGGTCAGTCAGGCGCTATACCAGAACGGCACGCTGGGCGCCGTGGGCAAGACGGTGATGATCCACTACGATCATCAGGTCAAGCGGGCCAAGCCGATTCCCGACGGCGTGCGTAGTGAGCTGGAAAGCCACCTGATCGACACAGCGGCGTTCGTCTCGTGACGCCGGCGATTCGCGCCCTCGAGCAGGCCGGGGTCGCCTTCACGCTGCACGAATACCGCCACGACCCGGCGACGCCGGGCTACGGACTGGAGGCTGCCGAGGCACTCGGAGTGCCGCCTGCCAGCGTGTTCAAGACGCTGCTGGCGATGCTCGACGGCAAACGCCTGGCGGTGGCCCTGGTGCCGGTATCGCACACGCTCGATCTCAAGGCACTGGCCCGCGCGGCCGGGGCCAAGAAGGCCGGCATGGCCGAGGCCGGCGTCGCCGAGCGCGCCACCGGCTACGTGGTCGGCGGCATCAGCCCGCTGGGCCAGAAGCAACGCCTGGCGACCTTCATCGACGCCAGCGCCGAGGCACTGGAGAGGCTGCACGTCAGTGCCGGCCGCCGCGGGCTGGAGATCAGCCTGGCAACCGCCGACCTGGTGCGGTTCAGCGCGGCGCGCTATGCCGAGCTGGCCCGCTAGGGCCCGCGCCATTCGATCCTGGAGCGATACGAGCATGGCCATTCGCTACGACCTGTGGATCGACCCGGACGACACCGAGCGCCACCGCGCCGTGGAGGCGGATCTCGAGCGCTACTTCGTCGAGCGCTTCGCCGACTACCCGCACATCCGCTTGTTCGGCGACGACCCTTGCGATTATGATGCGCCGTTCAATCGCCTCTACGATGCGCTGATCGCTCGCGCCGACGACTACTGCGAGCGCCAGTGGCGCTACGCGCCTTCCCCGGTGCAGCTCAACCAGGCGTTCTTTCGCGCCGTGGCGCGCTCGAACAAATTCCTGCGGGATCCCTTCGATGCTGATCCGAACCGATGAACGCCCCAACGACCGTCAGCTGGCCCTGATCGCCGAGCAACTGGGCCGCGCGCCGCGCGGCATCCAGGCAATCACTGCCAGCGATGGCGAGGGCACGCCGCTGGTGCTGCGCATGGAATCGATCGTCGACGACAAGCCGTTTCCCACCCTCTACTGGCTGTGCTCGCAGCGTCTCAAGATCGAGCTGTCGCGCATCGAGGCCGCCGGCGTGATCAAGCAGCTCGAGGCGCGCCTGCAGGACGAGCCCGAGTTCCTCGCCGCCTATCACCGCAGCCACGAGGATTACCTCGCCCGTCGCTGGGCGAGCATGCGCGAGGCGCATCGCCAGCTGGCCGAGGCGCGCGGCTACGACGCCTTGTTCCGCGAGCGCGGCATCGGGGGCATCAGCAACTGGGACCAGGTGCGCTGCCTGCACACCCAATACGCCCATCACCTGTCCGGCGACAACGTCATCGGCCAATGGCTCGATCGCGAATACGGCGTGATCGATTGCCTGCCCTGAAGCGACCCATCGCACCGATCTGCCATTGCCTCGAGGAGCACCCCATGCCAAGCATCTGCGTCTACCTGGGCTCGCGCGAGGGCCACGACCCGCGCTTTCGCGACGCCGCCGTGGCGCTCGGCCGCGAGATTGCCGAACGCGGCCTGACGTTGGTCTATGGTGGTGCCCGGATCGGGCTGATGGGCGCGCTGGCCGATGCCACGCTGGCCGCCGGCGGCGAGGTGACCGGGGTCATCCCGCATCATCTGGTCGACCGCGAACTGGCCCACGACGGGCTCACGACGCTGATCCGCGTCGCCGACATGCACGAGCGCAAGGCGAGCATGGCGGCGCACGCCGATGCCTTCGTCGCCCTGCCCGGCGGCATCGGCACGCTGGAGGAGCTGTTCGAGATCTGGACCTGGCAGTACCTGGGGCTGCACGACAAGCCGATCGGCGTGCTCGACGTCGCGGGGTTCTACCGCCCGCTGCTGGGATTCCTCGACCAGGCCGCCGAGAGCGGCTTCCTCGATGCGGCGACCCGGGCCCGGCTGGTCGCGGCCGCGGAACCCGACGCGCTGCTCGATCGGCTCATGCAATCGGCGGGCGTGACCGCATCATCGTAGCCTCGCCGGTCGTCGGCGGCGCGTGGCCGGGGTCGCGTGCGATGCCGATCATGGTCCACCCTGCGCTTGTCGGTAGCGAACCGGGATGCCGATGGCATAGGACAATGACGTGGCCGGCGAGGCTTGGCTACAGTGAGCAGACACACCAGCGAGGAGCAACGGATGTTCGCCATCGCCATCGAAGATGATCAGACGCTGACCTGGCAGCAGCGGGATGCCCCGCGCAGCGAGAGCCCTCACGAGGTACGCATTCGCGTTGCCTGGGCGGGCATGAACCGCGCCGACGTGATGCAGCGGGCCGGTCAGTATCCGCCGCCGCCCGGCGCCTCCGAGATTCTCGGCCTCGAGATCAGCGGCACGGTGATCGACGCCGGCCCGCAGGTGGAGCGCTTGCGCCCGGGCGACAAGGTCTGCGCGCTGCTGGCGGGCGGCGGCTACGCCGAGGAGGTCGTCGTCCACCAGGATCAGGTATTGCCGCTGCCTCAGGGCTTCGGCCTGCGCGAGGCGGCAGCGTTGCCTGAGGTCTACGCCACCGCCTGGCTGAACCTGTTCATGGAAGGCGGACTGCGCCACGTCGAGGGGCGGCCCGAGCGGGTGTTGCTGCATGCCGGGGCGAGCGGCGTCGGCACCACGGCGATCCAGCTGTGCCGAGCCTTCGGCTACCCCTGCTTGGTCACCGCCGGCGACGACGGCAAGATCGCCCGGTGCCGGCAATTGGGCGCCGACGACGGCTGGAATCGCCATCAGGGCAGCTTCGTCGAGACCGTCAAGCAGTGGGGTGGCGCCGACGTGATCCTCGACCCGGTGGGTGCAAGTTACCTGGCCGACAACCAGCAGGTGCTCAATCTGGATGGCCGATTGGTGCTGATCGGCTTGATGGGAGGGCGCTACGCCGAACTCGACATGGGTCGCATGCTGATGAAACGCCAGCGTCTGATCGGCTCGACCCTGCGCAGCAAGTCGCCACAGGCCAAGGGCGCGATCCTCGATAGCCTGCATACGCATGTCTGGCCACGCCTGGCCAGCGGCGAGTTGCGCGCATTGATCGACCGTGACTGGCCGATTCAGCAGGCTGGCGAGGCGATGGCGTACCTGGAAAGCAATACCAGCTTCGGCAAGGTGTTGCTGTCGATCAGCGGCGAGGGCTGAAGCGCGTGAATAGAAGAAGAGGGGGCGGGCGGTGTCGGTCTCAGCACCCGGCGTCGCGGGTACGCAGGTAGGTGAGCTGCAGCAGCCGCGCGTCTTCGCCGGCACGATGACGCTGGATGCCGCGCTCGCGGATCAACGCTTCCTTGGTGCGCTTCCAGCAGCGCAGTTGCGACTCGTCGAGCAGCGAGCGCAGGGCCTCGAGGCGAAAGCGCGGCAGCATGCCGGCATGATGGAACAGCAGCGATAGCCAGGTGCTGTCGTAGCCCCAGCTATCGCTGTAGGCGATGCCGATCTCGGCCAGCTCGTCGTTGAGCCAGCGCGCCACCTCGATCGCCGGGTAGCCCTCGCGCTCGAGCCGGCTGCGCGAAATGCCGTGCAGCAACTCCGCCTTGGGGTCCCAATGGGTCCATTCGTTCTGGGGCTGGATGAGGAAGGCGCAGACGCTGCCGTCGGCCCGGGCCAGACCGACCTCGATGGGATAGCTGCCCCGGCCGAAACCGGACGCTTCGATATCGAGCAGAGTGGGCAGCGTCACATCATCTATCCTTTGTTACCGGCAGCGGCGGCGAGCAATAAAGCCAGTGGAGTCCCGCGCCGCATGACGGCACGGGGCGAGGCTGCCCGACCTGCCCAGCGTACGGGGTTAGACGACGCGAGGCGACCCCTTGAGTGGTGCTCAGTGCGTGAGGGTGCGCTGATCGAGCTGGCCAACCTCGCTGTAGCGCTCGGCAAGCGCCTGCCACTGGGCCGCGCGTTGCGGATCCACGGGCAGCCCCAGCTCGCCGAGACGATAGGCGTGGGCGAGGCGCTCTGCCGCTTGCGGATGCCCGGCTTCACCGGCCCGCGCATACCAGGTCACGGCATGATCGTCACGCCGTGGATACTGAGCACAGCCGTACTCATGGATGCGCCCGGCCTGGTACTGGGCACGACTGTCGCCGGTCTGGGCGGCCTGGAGCACGTAGCGCGCCCCCTTGGCCTTGTCCTGCGGGGTTATGCCGCGATGAAACAGCATATGCCCGTAAACCGACAATGCCGTGACATGTCCCGCTTCCGCACAGCGCTGGAAGAGCCGCAGGGTCAAACGCTGCGTGCGCGGTGAACGGGGTAGCCAGCGGGTGTGGAACAACTGCTCGGCCAGCCGGAACTCAAGCCGGGTGAACAGGGAAGATGGCTGCGCCATGGCGACTAACACCTTGATCGAGTTTGCCTGGGTGACGGCGTCGAGGGTGGCCTGGCCCCTCCCGAGCCAATCCACGCCTCATCTCCTGACTGCCAACCGCCCGGTCTCCGCCGGGGCAACGGGTGGCAAGCATACGCTCCACCCTGGCCCGACTCAACCCCCATTTGCTGCTTCGCAGAGACCCCGTTACCATGCTGTTTTTCCGCCCTTTTCGGAGCCTCGAACATGCAGCAACGAGCGTTAGGCGATACCGGGATCAGTGTCAGCCGGCTCTGCCTGGGGACCATGACCTTCGGCGAGCAGAACAGCGAAGCCGATGCCCATGAACAACTCACTCGGGCCGTGGACGCCGGCATCAACTTCATCGATACCGCCGAGATGTACCCGGTGCCTCCCAGGGCGGAAACCCAGGGGCTTACCGAAGCCTATATCGGCAGCTGGCTCAAGACACGCGGCGGACGCGACGCTCTGATCCTTGCCACCAAGGCGGCCGGTCCGGGGCGCATGGAACACATTCGCGGCGGCGCACAGCTGACCCGCGAGCACATCCAGCAGGCCATCGACGCCAGCCTGCAACGCCTGCAGACCGATTACGTGGATCTTTACCAGCTGCACTGGCCGGCACGCAGCGTCAATATCTTCGGCCAGTTGGGCTATACCCCCGAGTCCGACGAGGACGCCACGCCGCTCGAGGAAACACTGACAGCACTCAAGGAACTGGTCGACGCCGGCAAGGTGCGCGCCATCGGCCTTTCCAACGACACCCCCTGGGGCGTGATGCGCTGCCTGCAACTGGCCGATACCCTCGGTCTGCCGCGTGTCGCCAGCGTGCAGAACCCCTACAACCTGCTCAACCGCAGCTTCGAGGTGGGCCTGGCCGAGATCGCCCATCGCGAGAACGTCGGCCTGTTGGCCTATTCGCCACTGGCCTTCGGCGTGCTGTCGGGCAAGTATCTGGGTGGCGCCCGTCCCGCCGGGGGGCGCATTACCCTGTTCGAGCGCTTTTCGCGCTATACCTCCGAGGCCGCCGAGCAAGCGACACGCGCCTATGTCGATATCGCGCACCGCAACGATCTCGACCCGGCGCAGATGGCCCTGGCCTTCGTCAACTCACGGCCGTTCCTGACCAGCAACATCATCGGCGCCACGACCCTGGAACAGCTCGACAGCAATATCGCCAGCGAAGACCTGGTCCTGTCCCAGGCGGTGCTCGACGAGATCGAGGCCGTACATCGCCGCATCTCCAACCCCAGCCCGTAACTGCAGAGCTATGAGCCCAATAGCGGGAGGCCGATCGGATCCCCGCCAGCGGCTTGATATACTGCCTTGCTGATCATTCGCTTCTGGAGCCCGCCATGCTGAGCGTGATTTCCCCGGCCAAGACGCTGGATTTCGAAACCACCCCGACCACCACGATGCAGACTCAGCCGGACTATCTGGCCCAGAGCCGCGAGTTGATCGACATTCTGCGCGACTATTCGCCCCAGCGACTCGCCGAATTGATGGGGATCAGCGACAAGCTGGCCGGTCTCAATGCCGCACGCTACGCCGAATGGCAGCCTCCGTTCAATCTGGACAACGCCAAGCAGGCCGCGCAGGCCTTTCAGGGCGACGTCTATGTGGGGCTCGACGCGCCCGCCTTCAGCGATGACGACAACGCCTTCGCCCAGGACCACCTGCGCATCCTCTCCGGCCTGTATGGCCTGTTGCGTCCGCTCGACCTGATCCAGCCCTATCGCCTGGAAATGGGCACCCGCCTGCCCAACCCCGCCGGCAAGGACCTTTACGCGTTCTGGCGGCAGCGCCTGACCGACGATCTCGATCGCGCCGTGGCCGACAGCGGCACCCCGGTGCTGGTCAACCTGGCCTCCAACGAGTACTTCAAGGCGATCGACACCAAGCGGCTGTCGTCACGGGTGATCACGCCGGTCTTCAAGGACGCCAAGAACGGTCAGTTCAAGATCATCAGCTTCTACGCCAAGAAGGCACGCGGGCTGATGAGCGCCTGGCTGATTCGCCAACGTCTCGATGAACCCGACGGACTCAAGGACTTCACGGTCGCCGGCTATCGCTATAACGCTACGCTCTCCCGGGGCGACACCTGGGTGTTCACCCGCGAAGCCGCGGATCATCGCTAACCGGGGTCATGGCTGATATCGCTGTGAGCGCTCCGGGTAACGCAGTAGAATGGAAGCCACGCCTTCAAAGCCGCTTCCGGAGAACTCCATGCGCCATTTGTTCATCATGCTGATGGTCGGTCTGCTCGGCTTCGGCCTGGCCGTCGATCACGCCGAAGCCCGCCGTCTCGGCGGCGGCAAGAGTTTCGGCTCCTATTCCCGTTCCACGGCGCAACAGCCCGCCGCCACCCAACGATCAGCGTCGACACCGCAGCGCAAACCCTCGACGGGCCTGTCGCGCTTTGCCGGCCCGTTCGCCGGGCTGCTCGCCGGCGGCCTGCTGGCTTCGCTGTTCTTCGGCGGCGGTTTCGACGGGCTGCGCATGTTCGACATGCTGTTGATCGGTGGTGCCATCTGGCTGGCCCTGCGTCTCTTCAGCCGACGCCGCACGGCTAACGCCGATGGTCCGACCGTCTATCGCAGCCAGCACGACTCGGCTCAAACCGCACATCCCCAGGCCTTTACCCCTCCCGGCAGCGCCGGACTTGGCGCTCAGCCCGAATGGTTCGACAGGACGCGTTTTCTCAACGATGCCAAGGAGCACTACATGGCGCTGCAGCGCGCCTGGGACAATAACGACCTGAGCAAGATCCAGGAATACGTGACGCCCGAACTCTACAACCTGCTACGCGAAGAGCGGGCCAACCAACCGGCCAATAACCGCACCGAAATCGTGCGGCTTTTCGTCGAGCTTGGCGACGTGCAGGAGTACGCTCAGCAAGCCGAAGCCTCGGTGATCTTCCATGGCATCATCGATGAGAATGGCGATCACAACGAGTTCAACGAAACCTGGCACTTGACCCGCGACCTGCGTGAAGGATCGCCCTGGTACGTGCAGGGCATCGAGCAGAACCCCAGCGCCCGAGGCGATTGGGCGCACTAAAAAACCGGGCTTGGGCCTTAATGCCAGTCAGTTAAACCTATCCTCGAAAAGCTGATGATGAGCTCGTCCCGTGTCGGATTTACCGACACGGGACGATTCATGCACTCCAGCGACGCCATTGCGGCCATCGCTAGAGAGCCGGTCCTGGCAGTGTGTTGCGACGTCTTCCACACTGTTCAAAGATCCGCCGATAGAGACATGTGTCGTCGGCGTTCGCTATTTCAGCCAGGGAGGCAATTGCATGACCCAAGCCATACGCTTTCACGAAACCGGCGGCCCCGAGGTACTGCGTTTCGAGGAGCACGACCCCGGCGAACCCGGCGATCAGGAATTGCGCGTGCGCGTCGAGGCCATCGGCCTCAACCGCGCCGAGGCGATGTTCCGGGCCGGCAACTATCTGGAAGACCCGCAGCTGCCGGCGGGCCTCGGCTATGAAGGCTCGGCGGTGGTCGAGGCGGTGGGCGAGGGTGTCACGGGCTTCGCCGAGGGCGACGCGGTGAGCGTGATCCCCGCCTTCTCGATGAACCGCTACAGCCTCTACGCCGAGCGCGCGATCGTTCCCGCCCATGCGGTGGCACCGCGCCCGGCAGGGCTCGACGCAGTGCAGGCCGCAGCGATCTGGATGCCGTTTCTGACCGCCTACGGCGCGCTGATCGACATCGCCCGGCTGTCCCGCGGCGAGGCGGTGATCATCCCAGCGGCGTCGAGCAGCGTGGGCCTGGCAGCGATCCAGATCGCCAATAGCGTGGGCGCGGTGCCGATCGCCGCGACCCGCAGCGCGGCCAAGGCCGACGAGCTGCACCAGGCCGGCGCGGCCCACGTCATCGCCACCCAGGAGCAGGATATCGCCGCCGAGGCCATGCGCATCACCGATGGCGCCGGCGCCCGTGTGGTGTTCGACCCGGTCGCCGGTTCCGGCACGCCGGCACGGGTCGATGCCATGGCGCCTTATGGCACCTACTTCGTCTACGGCGCCCTGAGCGGCGAACCGACGCCGTTCCCGATGATCGCCGGCATGAACAAGGCGCTGACCATGCGCGGCTATACGCTGCTCGAGATCATCGCCGATCCGGAGCGTTTCGAGGCCGGCAAGCGCTTCATCTACGCCGGGGTCGAAGCGGGCGATTTCAAGCCGATCGTCGCCCGCACGTTCCACTTTGCGGATATGCCCGACGCCCACCGCTACCTGGAATCCAACCAGCAGTTCGGCAAGATCGTCGTCAGCGTGCCGTGATCAGAACTCTCTGCGACAAAACAAGGAGCCCGCAGCGAATGCGGGCTCCAGGCCAAGCTCGGGCTAGAACGGGATCTCGTCGTCGAAATCGTCGAAGCTGCCGGGCTGCGGGGCGCCGTAATTGCCGCCCTGCTGAGCGCCGCCCTGTTGACCGCCCTGTTGACCGCCCTGGGCCGGCGGGCGCTGCGGCTGCGGCGGAGCATTGTCGGCATAACCGCCCTGCTGGCCACCCTGAGGCGCGTAACCAGCCTGCTGGGATTGTTGCTGGGGAAAGTCGCCGCCGCGTGAATCGAGCATCTGCATGTCGTTGGCGACGATCTCGGTGCTGTACTTGTCCTGGCCGTTCTGGTCCTGCCACTTGCGCGTCTGCAGGCGACCCTCGATATACACCTTGCCGCCCTTCTTCAGATACTGCTGGGCGATCTCGGCGAGCTTGTTGAACAGCACCACGCGATGCCATTCAGTACGCTCCTGGCGCTGGCCGCTCTGACGATCGGTCCAGGTATCGGTGGTCGCCAGGTTCAGGTTGGCCACCGCCGTTCCCGACGGCGTGAAGCGCACTTCGGGGTCCTGACCCAGATTGCCGATCAGAATGACCTTGTTAACACCACGGGCCATGGTTGACTCCTTGCTAGTGTGCGGGCGCTCATGCGCCCCTTGAATCGTGTCGGGTGCCGGCCACGCGGGCCAGCGCCTCGGCGTCCAGTCGTTGGCGGTCGACCTTGAGGTAAGCGACGCGTTCCTCGGGCACGACGAGTACGTCCTCGACGCCCGCCACGTCGGCGAAGCGGGCCATCAGCGTATCCAGAGCGTCGGCGGGATGCTCGTCCAGCGTCACGATCTCGCTGGACAGATGGCGCGGCGCGGGCATCTTCCAGATCACCGCCAGCCACACGGCACCCAGCAAGGCACCGCCCAGGAACACTGCATCATACCCGAAACGCTGCGACAGGGCCCCACCCAGCACCCCACCCAGGAAGGCGCCGAGGAACTGGCTGGTGGAGTAGACGCCCATTGCGGTGCCCTTGGCGCCCGCCGGAGCGAGCTTGCTGATCATCGATGGCAGGGTCGCCTCGAGCAGATTGAAGGCGACGAAGAAGGCCCACAGCAGGCCGATCAGCGTCCAGCGCTGGTGGCCGAGCTCGCCGAGCGCCAGCAGCACCAGCGTCATGCCCGCCACCGCGCCGATGAAGGTCGACTTCATGCGCCGGCGTTTCTCGGCGACGATCACCAGCGGCACCATGCCGACGAAGGCCAGGCCCATCACCGCCAGATAGACCCAGCCCTGGCTGGCCGCCTCGATGCCCACGTTGACCAGCCGGAACGGCACGGCAACGAACGCTGCGGTGAGGATCGTATGCAGCGCGAAGATCGAGAAATCCAGTCTCAGCAGGCTGGAGCTGGTCAGCGTGATGCGCAACTGCTGACGGTCGAGGCCGACGTCCTGGTGGCGCGCCACCCGCGGCGCCGCCGGAACCAGCCGCCAGAGTACCAGCAGGCTCGCCAGGGCGAGCACGGCAGTCAACCAGAACACGCTGGTCAGGCCGAACTGGGCGGCCATCAGCGGGCCCACGACCATGGCGATGGCAAACGCCACGCCGATCGACAGGCCGATGGTGGCCATCGCCGCGGTACGGATCTCCTCGCGGGTCTGATCGGCGAGCAGCGCCATGATCGCCCCGGCCACCGCGCCACTGCCCTGCAGGCAACGGCCGACGATCACCGTGGCGATCGAATCCGCCTCGGCGGCGATCACGCTGCCCAGCGCGAACAGCAGCAGGCCGCCGGCGATCACCACCTTGCGACCGATACGATCGGACAGCAACCCGAAGGGGATCTGGAAAATGGCCTGGGTCAGGCCGTAGGCGCCCAGCGCCAGGCCCACCAGCAGCGGCGTCGCGCCGGCGAGGTCTTCGGCGTACAGCGCCAGCACCGGCAGCACCATGAACAGGCCGAGCATGCGCGTGGCGTAAAGCCCGGCGAGCCCGGAGATGGCGCGGCGCTCAGAGGTCAACAGTCGAGCAGTCATGGCAGGTCGCAGTCTGGGTGAACGGGAAGGAAAACAGCGTGCGAGTTGCGTCGACCGGCAGCGGTCGCGCGCCTCAACTATTCTACCGGTTCGCCCGTCGTCGGGAAAAGCCGCGGGCCATCTAGCGACAGCGGTTTGCTCGCTGCGCGTTTTGCCGGGCCTTCGCTCGACGCCGTATAATCGCTCTTTTGCGCGCTTACGAGGTGGCAATGGACAAGATTCAGGTCCGTGGGGCCCGCACCCACAACCTCCAGAACATCGATGTCGAACTGCCGCGCGACCGGTTGATCGTGGTCACCGGGCTGTCCGGCTCGGGCAAGTCGTCGCTGGCCTTCGACACGCTCTACGCGGAGGGTCAGCGGCGCTACGTCGAATCGCTGTCCACCTACGCGCGCCAGTTCCTGTCGATGATGGAAAAGCCCGACGTCGATCATATCGAGGGGCTGTCGCCGGCGATCTCGATCGAGCAGAAGTCGACCTCGCACAATCCGCGCTCGACGGTCGGCACCATCACCGAGATCTACGACTACCTGCGCTTGCTGTTCGCCCGCGCCGGGACGCCGCGCTGCCCCGAGCACGACATCGATCTCGAGGCGCAGACCGTCTCGCAGATGGTCGACCAGGTGCTGACGCTGCCCCAAGCCAGCAAGCTGATGCTGCTGGCGCCGGTGATCAAGGGCCGCAAGGGCGAGCACCTGCAACTGCTCGCCGAGCTGCGCGCCCAGGGCTACGTGCGCGCGCTGGTCGACGGCCAGGTCCATGAGTTCGACGAGATCCCGCCGCTGGACAAGAACAAGAAGCACGACATCAGCGTGGTGGTCGACCGCATCAAGGTGCGCGACGACCTGCAGCAGCGCCTCGCCGAATCGTTCGAGACCGCGCTGAATCTCGCCGACGGCATCGCCATCGTGCACTTTATGGACGGCGAGCGCGACGACATCACCTTCTCGGCGCGCTTCGCCTGCCCGGTGTGCGGCTATTCGATCGCCGAGCTCGAGCCACGGATGTTCTCGTTCAACAACCCGGCCGGCGCCTGCCCGACCTGCGACGGCCTGGGCAGCCAGCAGTATTTCGACGCCGACAAGCTGATCAGCCACCCCGACCTGTCGCTGGCCGAGGGCGTGATCAAGGGCTGGGATCGGCGCAGCGTCTACTATTTCAACCAGTTACAGGCCCTCGCCAAGCACTACCGCTTCAAGCCCGAGACGCCGTGGAACGAGTTGGCTCGCCACGAGCGCGAGATCGTCCTGCATGGCAGCGGCGACGACGACATCGCCTTCAGCTACGTCAACGACCGCGGCCGCAAGGTGACCCGCGAGCACCCGTTCGAGGGCGTGCTGCCCAACATGCAGCGGCGCTATCGCGAGACCGAATCGAGCATGGTCCGCGAGGACCTGGCCAAGTACCTGGCGGTACAGCCCTGCCCGACCTGTCACGGCAGCCGCCTGCGTCGCGAATCGCGCCACGTGTTCATCGACGATCACACCCTGCCGGAGATCGTGCGCTTCCCGATCGGCGACGCCTGGCGCTATTTCCAGGCGCTCGCGCTGCCCGGTCGCAAGGGCGAGATCGCCGCCAAGATCGTTCACGAGATCCAGGCCCGCCTGGAATTCCTGGTCAACGTCGGGCTCGACTATCTCAACCTCGAGCGTAGCGCCGAGACGCTGTCCGGCGGCGAGGCCCAGCGGATTCGTCTGGCCAGCCAGATCGGCGCCGGCCTGGTGGGGGTGATGTACATCCTCGACGAGCCGTCGATCGGCCTGCATCAGCGCGACAACGACCGCCTGCTCAAGACCCTCGAGCGGCTGCGCGACCTGGGCAATACGGTGATCGTCGTCGAGCACGACGAGGAGGCCATCCGCGCCGCCGATCACGTGCTCGACATCGGCCCCGGCGCCGGCGTCCACGGCGGGCGCATCGTCGCCCAGGGCACCCCGGGTGACATCGAGCAGTGCGGGGAGTCGCTGACCGGCCAGTACCTGGCCGGCACCCGGCGCATCGACGTGCCGCCCTATCGCATCCCTGGCCACCCCGACAAGGTCCTGCGACTGAGCGGCGCCCGCGGCAACAACCTGCAGAACGTCGATCTCGAACTGCCGCTGGGACTGTTCGTCTGCGTCACCGGGGTGTCGGGCTCGGGCAAGTCGACGCTGATCAACGCAACGCTGATGCCGATCGCCGCCCGCGAGCTCAACCGGGCCACCTCGCTGACCCCGGCGGCGTACGATCGCATCGAGGGGCTCGAGCGGCTCGACAAGATCATCGACATCGACCAAAGCCCGATCGGGCGCACGCCGCGCTCCAACCCGGCAACCTACACCGGCATCTTCACGCCGATCCGCGAGCTGTTCTCGGGCACCCAGGAGGCGCGTTCGCGGGGCTACAAGCCGGGCCGCTTCAGCTTCAACGTCAAGGGCGGGCGCTGCGAGGCGTGCCAGGGCGAAGGCATGATCAAGGTCGAGATGCACTTCTTGCCCGATATCTACGTGCCCTGCGACGTCTGCAAGGGCAAGCGCTACAACCGCGAGACCCTGGAGATTGCCTACAAGGGCAAGAACATCCATGAAGTCCTCGAGATGACCATCGAGGAGGCGCTGGCGTTCTTCAGCCCGGTCCCGGCGATCGCCCGGCGCCTGCAGACGCTGATGGACGTGGGGCTGTCCTACGTGCGCCTGGGCCAGAGCGCGACCACGCTGTCGGGCGGCGAGGCGCAGCGCGTCAAGCTGGCCCGCGAGCTGGCCAAACGCGATACCGGACAGACGCTGTACATCCTCGACGAGCCGACCACCGGGCTGCATTTCGAGGACATCCGCCAGTTGCTCGGCGTGCTGCACCGCCTGCGCGATCATGGCAATACCATCGTGGTGATCGAGCACAACCTCGACGTGATCAAGACCGCCGACTGGCTGATCGATCTCGGCCCCGAGGGCGGCTCCGGTGGTGGCCGGATCATCGCCGAGGGCACCCCGGAGCAGGTCGCCGAGCGCGAGGACTCGCACACCGGGCGCTTTCTCAAGCCGCTGCTGGAGAAGCGGGCAACGAGCCGCGAGCCGCGAGCCGCGAGCCGTGCGGAGAGCTGATCAGGCTCGAAGCCCGAAGCCCGAAGCCCGAAGCCCGAAGCCCGAAGCCCGAAGCCCGAAGCCCGAACGCAGCATAAAAGAAGACACCCCCGCAGCACAGCCACGGGGGTGCCTTCTTCAAGCTGCGGGAAGCGCAGCGACGCTCTTCACGCTTGCCGCTAAAAAAACCGGCTCCCTGAGGGAGCCGGTTTGGGTATCGCGAAGCGCGCCGAGGATCACTCCTCGCCGGCGGCTTCCTCGATGACCGGGCGGTCGAGGAGCTCGACGTAGGCCATCGGCGCGTTGTCGCCGGTGCGGTAGCCGCACTTGAGGATGCGCACGTAACCGCCGGGGCGGTTGACGTAGCGCGGACCCAGCTCGTTGAAGAGCTTGCCGACCGCATCCTTGGAGCGGGTACGGCTGAAGGCCAGGCGACGGTTGGCGACGCTGTCCTGCTTGGACAAGGTGATCAGCGGCTCGATGTGACGACGCAGTTCCTTGGCCTTGGGCAGGGTTGTCTTGATGACTTCGTGCTCGACCAGCGAGACGCACATGTTCTTGAACATGGCGTGGCGGTGCGAGCTGGTACGATTGAGGTGACGACCACTCTTACGATGACGCATGGTTGTGATTCCTTAACTGGAGCTCGAGTCGACGCTCACGCGGAGGCCTTGTCGTCCTTGAGGCTGGACGGCGGCCAGTTTTCCAGCCGCATGCCCAGAGACAGGCCGCGCGCTGCCAGGACGTCCTTGATCTCGTTCAGAGACTTCTTGCCGAGGTTGGGAGTCTTCAGAAGCTCGACTTCGGTACGCTGAATGAGATCGCCGATGTAATAGATATTCTCGGCCTTGAGGCAGTTGGCGCTGCGAACGGTCAACTCGAGATCGTCTACGGGGCGCAGCAAGATAGGATCGATATGATCCTGCTCCTCTTCAACTTCCTGTTCCTTGTCGGCTTCCAGATCGACGAACGCACCCAGCTGCTCCTGCAGGATGGTTGCGCTGCGACGGATCGCCTCTTCCGGATCCAGGGTGCCGTCGGTTTCCAGGTCGATGACCAGCTTGTCGAGGTCGGTGCGCTGTTCGACGCGCGCCGCTTCGACCGCATAGGAAACCCGACGTACGGGGCTGAAGGTCGCATCCAGCTGCAGGCGACCGATGGTGCGAGACTCGTCATCCGCGCCGGCACGAGTATCCGCGGGCTCATAGCCACGTCCACGCGCCACCTTGAGCTGCATCTTCAGCTCGGCGCCTTCGTTGACGTGAGCGATCACGTGCTCGGGATTGACGATATCGACATCATGGTCGGTGGCGATGTCGCCGGCCGTGACGACACACGGGCCCTGCTTGTTCAGCGAGAGCACCGCTTCGTCGCGGCTGTGCATCTTGATCGCCACGTCCTTGAGGTTCAGGAGGATCTCGATGACATCTTCCTGGACCCCTTCGATCGCACTGTATTCGTGCTCAACACCGGCGATTTCCGCTTCCACCACGGCACAGCCGGGCATGGAAGACAGCAGGATGCGACGTAGAGCATTCCCCAGGGTGTGACCGAAACCGCGCTCGAACGGCTCGAGCACGATCTTCGCGTGGTGCGCGTTGATCTCTTCGACCTTGATATCGCGAGGACGGAGAAACTCTGTCACTGAACGCTGCATATGAACACCTTTCAGGCTGCCAAACGGATACTCGGTACTCGGAGCCGGGCGCGCGGCGCGCTCCCGGCATCACGCGTGGGACGCTGATTACTTCGAGTACAGCTCGACGATCAGGTTTTCGTTGATGTCGGCAGACAGGTCGCCGCGTTCCGGGACAGCCTTGAAAGTGCCTTCCATCTTCTTCGAATCGACATCGATCCAGGTCACGTCGCCGCGCTGACCGGACAATTGCAGGGCGTGCTGGATACGCGCCTGGTTCTTGGCCTTTTCACGCACGGTGACGACGTCGCCGGGACGGACCTGATAGGACGCCACGTTGACGCTGCGACCATTGACCGCGATCGCCTTGTGGCTGACCAACTGACGCGCCTCGGCACGCGTGGAGCCGAAGCCCATGCGGTAGACGACGTTGTCCAGTCGGGATTCGAGCAGTTGCAGCAACAACTCGCCGGTCGCGCCCTTCATGCGGGCCGCTTCCTTGTAGTAGTTGCGGAACTGGTTCTCGAGCACGCCGTAGATACGACGCACTTTCTGCTTCTCGCGAAGCTGCAAGCCGTAGTCGGAAAGACGCTGACGGCGCTGGCCGTGCACACCCGGGATCTGCTCGGATTTGCACTTCTTCTCGAAGGGAGTGACACCGCTCTTGAGGAACAGGTCGGTGCCTTCACGACGAGACAGTTTGCACTTCGGTCCAATATAACGAGCCATGAGTCTGTCTCCTTAAACGCGGCGTTTCTTCGGCGGACGGCAGCCGTTGTGGGGAACGGGCGTCGCGTCGGTGATGCTCTGCACGCGGAAGCCGGCGGCATTCAATGCGCGCACGGCGGACTCACGGCCAGGACCGGGGCCCTTGACCAGCACGTCGACGTTTTTCACACCATACTCGGCTGCAGCAGTCGCTGCACGTTCGCTTGCCACTTGAGCAGCGAACGGGGTGCTCTTGCGAGAACCACGAAAACCCGAACCACCGGCAGTCGCCCAGGAGAGCGCGTTGCCCTGGCGGTCTGTGATCGTCACGATCGTGTTGTTAAAAGAGGCATGGATGTGGGCTACCGCATCCACTACCTGCTTTTTAACCTTTTTTCGGTTACTACGCGGGTTAGCCATGTTGATGTTTCTTCCTGTCTTAACGCCAGAACATGCGTTTTATTTGCGAATCGGTTTGCGCGGGCCCTTACGGGTACGCGCATTGGTCTTCGTGCGCTGGCCGCGCAGGGGAAGACCACGACGATGACGCAGACCACGATAGCAACCCAAGTCCATCAGACGCTTGATATTCAGCGTCGTGTCGCGACGAAGGTCACCTTCCACGGTGTACTTGCCGACCTCGGTACGCAACGCATCTACCTGCTCGGCAGACAGATCCTGCACCTTGGCGGTGGGTACGATGCCGACCGCGGCACAGATGTCCTGCGCGCGAGTACGGCCAATCCCGAAGATATAGGTCAGCGAGATCGCCGCATGCTTGTTGTCCGGGATATTGACGCCTGCAATACGGGCCATCAGCTTACTCCGAAATTTGAGCGGCTTGCTCGTTTGTTCATCTACAAAAGGCGCGAAAGCTTACACCTTTGTCCCTCCCGAGACAAGGGTGCAAGCCGGCGCCCGCTTTCGGTCAGCGTCAGGGATTGAATCAGCCCTGGCGCTGCTTGTGCCGCGGCTCGGTGCAGATGACGCGGACCGCGCCATTGCGCCGAATGATCTTGCAGTTACGGCACATTTTCTTGACGGAAGCTCGAACTTTCATCGTTCTCTCCATTGCGCGGTCGGCGTGCGCGCTCAGCGCATCAGGCCGCCGCTTCCGTAGCCTTTCAGGTTGGACTTCTTCATCACCGACTCGTACTGGTTCGACATCAGATGCGATTGAACCTGGGCCATGAAGTCCATGATGACCACCACCACGATCAGCAAGGAGGTTCCGCCGAAGAAGAACGGAACGTTCCAGGCAATGATCAGGAACTGCGGCATCAGGGAAACAGCGGTGATGTAGAGGGCACCGAACAACGTCAAGCGGGTCATGACCTTGTCGACGTAGCGAGCGGTCTGCTCGCCGGGGCGGATGCCCGGAAGAAACGCGCCTGACTTCTTGAGATTGTCAGCCACATCCTTGGGATTGAAGACCAGCGCTGTATAAAAGAAGCAGAAGAATACCACTGCCGCGGCGAAAAGCAATATGTACAGCGGCTGCCCCGGGCCCAGCGACTGCGAGATCACCTGCAACCACTCGAAGCCTTCGGCGGAGCCCATCCACTGTCCGATCGAGGCCGGAAACAGCAGGATGCTCGAGGCGAAAATCGCCGGAATGACACCGGCCATATTGACCTTGAGCGGCAAATAGCTGCTCTGCCCCGCATACATCTTGTTGCCGACCTGACGGCGAGGATAGTTCACCGTGATGCGGCGTTGGCCACGCTCGATGAACACCACGAAGGCCACGGTAGCGATCGCCAGCAGCGAGAGCGCCAACAGCGGCAGCACGTTCCAGGCGCCATCGTTGCGCGCCAGCTCGAAGGACTGCCCGATCGCGCCCGGCAACCCGGCGACGATGCCGGCGAAGATAAGCAGCGAAATGCCGTTGCCGATCCCCTTCTCGGTGATCTGCTCGCCCAGCCACATCAAAAACACCGCACCGGCGACGAACGACACGATCGCCGTGAAGTAGAAGCTGAAATCGCTGGTGTAGGTCACGCCCTGCCCGACCAGACCGACTGCCATGCCGGTCGCCTGAATCAACGCCAGCAACACGGTCCCGTAACGGGTGTACTGGCTGATCTTGCGCCGGCCGGCCTCACCTTCTTTCTTCAGCTGCTCAAGCTGAGGCGAGACCGCCGTCAGAAGCTGCATGATGATCGACGCGGAGATATATGGCATGATCCCCAACGCCAGAATGCTCATGCGCGACAGCGCACCCCCGGAGAACATGTTGAACATGCCCAGGATGGTGCCCTGGTTTTCCCTGAACAAGGCAGCGAGCTGGTCAGGATCGATACCGGGCACGGGGATATGGGCACCGATGCGATACACCACGATGGCGATGAACACGAAGCGCAAGCGCGCCCAGAGTTCACTCAAGCCGCTTCCCCCCATTGCCGGCATGTTTCCTGACTTAGCCATTTATTCCTCGACCTTGCCGCCGGCGGCTTCGATCGCGGCACGGGCACCCTTGGTGACCTTGAGTCCGCGCACGCTAACCGCCTTGTTCAGTTCGCCGGAAAGGATCACCTTCGCGAATCGCGTGGCGTCCTTGAGCACGTTGGCCTGCTTCAGCGTTTCCAGATCGACGATCTCGCCTTCGACCTTGGCCAGCTCGCCGAGACGCACTTCCTCGGAAACCAGCGACTTGGCCGACGTGAAGCCGAACTTGGGCAGCCGACGCTGAAGCGGCATCTGGCCACCCTCGAAGCCCGGCTTGACGCTGCCACCGGAACGAGATTTCTGGCCCTTGTGGCCACGACCGCCGGTCTTGCCCAGACCGGAGCCGATGCCACGACCGACACGCTTTTCGGCGTGCTTGGAACCCGGAGCCGGGCTCAGGCTATTGAGTTTCATGGATCACTCTCCCTCAACACGAACAAGGTAATTGACCTTGTTGACCATACCGCGTACGGCCGGGGTGTCTTCCAACTCGACGGTGTGCCCGATGCGGCGCAGCCCAAGACCCTTCATGGTGGCCTTGTGCTTGTTCAGAATGCCGATGGTGCTGCGCACCTGAGTAACCTTGATCAAAGCTGCCATGGTGCCTTACCCCGCGATCTCTTCGACGGACAGGCCGCGCTTGGCGGCGATGTCGTCCGGTGACTGCATGGCGGAGAGACCGTTGATGGTCGCGCGCACCACGTTGACCGGATTGGTGGAGCCGTAGCACTTGGCCAGGACGTCATGGACGCCGGCCAGCTCGAGCACGGAGCGCATGGCACCGCCGGCGATGATCCCGGTACCTTCGGAAGCCGGCTGCATGAACACCTTGGAGGCGCCGTGACGGGCCTTCACCGGGTACTGCAGCGTGCTGCCACGCAGGTTGACCTTGACCATGTTGCGGCGCGCCTGGTCCATCGCCTTCTGGATCGCCACCGGCACTTCACGCGCCTTGCCGCGGCCGAAGCCGACCCGGCCGTTGCCGTCACCGACGACGGTCAGCGCGGTGAAACCGAAGATACGGCCACCCTTGACCACTTTGGCGACACGGTTGACCTGCACCAGCTTCTCTTGCAGGTCGCCGCCTTTCTGTTCGATATTCGCCATCGTTAAACCCTTTAGAATTCCAGGCCGCCTTCGCGTGCGGCATCGGCCAGCGCCTTGACGCGGCCGTGATACTTGAACCCGGCACGATCGAAGGCGACCTGAGTGATGCCCGCCTGCTTGGCGCGCTCGGCAATCAAGGCGCCCACCTTGGCGGCAGCATCGGCGTTGCCGGTTCCGCCCTCACGCAACGAGCTATCCAGCGTGGAGGCACTGGCCAGGACCTGGCCGCCGTCCGGCGAGATGATCTGCGCGTAGATGTGGCGCGGCGTACGATTGACGCTCAGGCGATACACGCCCAGCTCGCGAATCTTGGCGCGAGCGCGGCGGGCACGACGGAGACGAGATTCTTTCTTCGCGTTCATAACCCTGCCTTACTTCTTCTTGGCTTCTTTGCGGCGGACAACTTCGTCGCCGTACCGTATCCCCTTGCCCTTGTAGGGCTCGGGCGGACGGAAGGCGCGAATTTCCGCTGCCACCTGGCCGAGCTGCTGCTTGCTCGCGCTCTTCAGCACGATGACGGTGTTCTTGGGCGTTTCCGCCGTGACACCTTCGGGCAACGTGTATTCGACCGGGTGAGAGAAACCCAGTGTCAGGTTGAGCGTCTTGCCACTTGCCTGGGCACGGTAGCCGACGCCATTGATCTCGAGAGACTTGGTGAAGCCTTCGGTGACACCGGTGACCATGTTCTGGACCAGTGCACGTGTGGTGCCGACCATCGCCCAGCTCTTGGCGGACTCGCCCGGAGCGAAGGTCAGCTGACCCTGTTCCTGACCGATCACCACGTCGGGGTGAACGGTCATGCTCTGGGAGCCCTGACCGCCCTTGACGGTCAGCTGGGCGGCGTCGAGCTTGACCTCGACGCCGCTCGGCAGTTTAACCGGATACTTGGCTACGCGGGACATTCGTCACTCCTAGAATACGGTGCAGATGACTTCACCACCGACACCGGCGCTGCGCGCTGCGCGATCGGTCATCACCCCGTTGGAGGTGGAAACGATCGCGACACCCAGGCCATCCGCGACTTTCGGCAGCTCGCCCTTGCCCTTGTAGATGCGCAGGGACGGCTTGGAAACGCGCTGGATGTGCTCGATGACCGGCTTGCCCTCGAAGTACTTGAGGGTCACCGACAGCTGCGGCTTGGCGCCTTCGGCAACCGCGAAGTCGCCGATGTAGCCCTCGTCCTTCAATACACGGGCCACTTCGACCTTCAGCTTGGAGGACGGCATGGTGACCGTCTCCTTGGTAGCCATCTGCGCATTGCGGATACGGGTGAACATATCCGCCAGCGTATCTTGCATGCTCATTACGTTACGCTCCTGATTCTTCGTGGCGTTACCAGCTGGACTTCTTGAGTCCGGGAACGTCGCCACGCATGGCTGCTTCGCGCAGTTTGTTGCGACCCAAGCCAAACTTGTTGTAGTAGCCGTGCGGTCGTCCGGTGATGCGGCAGCGATTACGCTGACGGACCGGACTGGAATCGCGCGGCAACGACTGCAGCTTGAGCTGGGCGTCGAAGCGCTCTTCATCGGAAGCGTTGACGTCGTAGATTACAGCCTTGAGCTCGGCGCGCTTGGCGGCATATTTGGCCACCAGCTCCGCGCGCTTCTGCTCACGCTCAACCATGCTTTTCTTTGCCATGATCCCACCCTTATTTCTTGAACGGGAAGTTCAGCGCGCTGAGCAGCGCACGGCCTTCATCATCGCTGTTGGCAGTGGTGGTGATGGTTACATCGAGACCACGAATCCGGTCGATCTTATCATACTCGAGCTCCGGAAAGATGATCTGCTCACGCACGCCCATTGAGTAGTTGCCACGGCCGTCGAAGGACTTCGGGTTGAGACCCCGGAAGTCGCGCACGCGCGGGATAGCGATGTTCACCAGGCGATCGAGGAAGTCCCACATGCGCTCGCTGCGCAGGGTCACCTTGATCCCGATCGGCCAGCCTTCGCGGACTTTGAAACCCGCGATGGACTTGCGTGCCTTGGTGACCATCGGCTTCTGACCGGAGAGCTTCTCCAGGTCACCGATAGCGTTGTCGATCAGCTTCTTGTCGCTGGTCGCGTCACCGACACCCATGTTGAGGGTCACCTTGGTGATCCGGGGTACCTGCATGACGTTGGCGTAGCTGAACTGCTCGCGGAGTTGAGCCACCACCTCGTTCTGATAACGTTCTTTCAAGTTCGCCATTTTGCCATCCGACTCGCGTTAGGCGTCGATCTGCTTTTGCGTCGACTTGTAGATACGTACCTTGGTACCGTCTTCCGACATCTGGAAGCCGACGCGATCCGCTTTGCCGGTCTCCGCATTGAAGATGGCCACATTGGACGCGTGAATCGAAGCCTCGCGCTCGACGATACCCCCCTGGTTGCCCAGCATGGGGTTGGGCTTGGTGTGACGTTTGATCATGTTCACATCCGACACGACATAGCGGTCGTTATCGAGAACGCGCTTGATCTTGCCACGTTTGCCCTTGTCCTTGCCGGCAATGACGATTACTTCGTCGTCACGTTTGATCTTTTGCATATCCGCCTCGCTCCTTACAGCACTTCAGGCGCTAAGGAAATGATCTTCATGAACTTCTCGGTACGCAGTTCACGAGTGACCGGCCCGAAGATACGGGTACCGACCGGCTGTTCGTTGGTGTTGTTCAACAGAACCGCCGCATTTCCATCGAAGCGGATCAGCGAACCGTCGTTGCGACGGACGCCACTGCGGGTGCGGACCACGACCGCTTTCATGACCTGGCCTTTCTTGACCTTGCCACGCGGAATGGCCTCTTTCACCGTTACCTTGATGATGTCACCCACGCGGGCGTAGCGACGGTGCGAACCGCCCAACACCTTGATGCACTGCACCCGGCGCGCGCCGCTGTTGTCGGCGACATCCAGCATTGTCTGAGTCTGAATCATCGGTTTTCTCCAAACCTAATCTGACTGCACTGGTTCCGAAAGGCGCGAGCCGATCAGCCCTTGGCCTGCTCAACGACCTCAACCAGCGTCCAGGCCTTCTTCTTGGACAGCGGCCGGCATTCCTCGATGGATACCGTGTCGCCGGCCTTGGCCTGGTTCGCCTCGTCGTGGGCGTGCAGCTTGGTGGAGCGCTTCATGTACTTGCCGTAGATCGGATGGCGTTCACGACGCTCGATCATCACGACAATCGACTTGTCCATCTTGTCGCTCACCACCGTTCCGGTGAGCGTACGGGCTTTCTTTGCTTCGGCCATCTCAGTCACCTGCCTTCTCGTTGAGCACCGTCTTCACGCGGGCAATATCCCGGCGCACCTGCTTGAGCAGATGGGTCTGGCTCAACTGGCCGGTGGCCTTCTGCATACGCAGGTTGAACTGCTCGCGGAGGAGTTCGAAAAGCTGCTCCTGCAGCGCTTCGACCGATTTTTCACGAATTTCCTGGGCTTTCATCACATCACCGTCCGTTTCACAAAGGTGGTCGAGACCGGGAATTTCTGAGCCGCCAGCGAGAAGGCTTCACGCGCCAGCTCCTCCGGGACCCCTTCGATCTCGTAGAGCACCTTGCCGGGCTGGATCTGCGCGACCCAGTACTCGACGGAGCCCTTGCCCTTACCCATCCGGACTTCCAGCGGCTTTTTGGTCACTGGCTTGTCCGGAAAGACCCGGATCCAGATCTTGCCGCCACGCTTGACGTGGCGCGTGATCGCACGCCGACCGGCTTCGATCTGGCGAGCGGTGACGCGACCGCGACCCGTCGCCTTGAGGCCGTATTCGCCGAAACTCACCTTGCTTCCGCGGTGTGCCAGGCCACGATTGCGGCCCTTCATCACCTTGCGGAATTTCGTACGCTTGGGTTGCAACATCGATTACATCTCCCCTTACTTGGAACCTTTCTTCTTGGGCGCAGCCTGAGCCTGTTGCTTCTGCTTGGCACGCACCTCTTCGATGCCCCCGAGGATTTCACCCTTGAAGATCCACACCTTGACGCCGATGACGCCGTAGGTGGTGTGGGCTTCGTAGGTCGCGTAATCGATGTCCGCACGCAGGGTGTGCAGCGGCACACGGCCTTCGCGATACCATTCGGTACGCGCGATTTCCGCACCACCAAGACGCCCTGACAGCTGGATCTTGATGCCGCCGGCGCCCAGGCGCATGGCGTTCTGTACGGCGCGCTTCATGGCACGACGGAACATCACCCGGCGCTCGAGCTGGCCGCACACGTTCTGCGCGACGAGCTGGGCGTCGAGTTCCGGCTTGCGGACTTCCTCGATGTTGACGTGTACCGGCACGCCCATCATCGCGGTGACGTCGCGGCGCAGCCGGTCGACATCTTCGCCCTTCTTGCCGATCACGATGCCCGGACGGGCAGTGTGAATGGTGATACGAGCGTTGTTCGCGGGGCGCTCGATGGTGATGCGGCTCACGGAGGCGTTCTTCAAACGCTGTTCCAGGAAGCTGCGCACTTCGAGATCGCTGTTCAGCTTGTCGGCATAAGCACCGCGTTCGGCGTACCAGACCGAAGTATGGTCCTTGACGATACCCAGCCGAATACCTGTCGGATTTACTTTCTGACCCATCTGGTCGACTCCTACTTCTCGGCTACCTTGACGGTGATGTGGCATGTGCGCTTCAAGATGCGATCCGCACGGCCCTTGGCGCGCGGCTGGATGCGCTTGAGCGTCATGCCCTCATCGACACAGATGGTCGAGACACGCAGCTCGTCGATGTCCATGCCGTTGTTTTCTTCCGCGTTCGCAATGGCGGACTGAAGCGTCTTCTTGACCAGCTTGGCAGCCTTCTTCGGCGAGAAGGTCAGCAGGTCAATCGCTTCGGCGACCGGCTTACCGCGCACCTGGTCAGCCACCAAACGGGCCTTCTGGGCGGATAAACGAGCGCCACGCAGCTTAGCTGTGACTTCCATCTCTAATCCCTCTCTGGCTTACCGTTTGGCTTTCCTGTCCGCCGCATGGCCGCGATAGGTGCGGGTAGCAGCGAATTCGCCCAGCTTGTGGCCAACCATTTCCTCGGAGACGTGCACCGGGACGTGTTGGCGACCGTTATGGACTGCAATGGTGAGCCCGACCATGTTGGGCAGGATCATCGAACGACGCGACCAGGTCTTGATCGGTTTGCGGTCGTTCTTTTCCACTGCAGTCTCAACCTTCTTCAACAGATGAAGGTCAATAAATGGACCTTTCTTCAGTGAACGTGGCACAGCCGTTACCTCTTGATGTCTTGGCGTTGGATCTTATTTCCGGGCCTTGCGGCGACGGACGATCAGCTTGTCGGTGCGCTTGTTCTTGCGGGTCTTGTGGCCCTTGGTGGGAACGCCCCACGGGCTGACCGGATGACGGCCGCCACTGCTGCGGCCTTCACCGCCGCCGTGCGGGTGGTCCACCGGGTTCATCGCGACACCGCGAACGGTCGGGCGCACACCGCGCCAGCGCTTGGCACCGGCCTTGCCGAGTTGACGGAGGCTGTGCTCTGAGTTGCTCACCTCACCGAGTGTCGCGCGGCATTCCGCCAGCACCTTGCGCATCTCGCCGGAGCGCAGACGCAGGGTGGCGTAGTTGCTCTCGCGAGCGACCAGCTGGGCGCTGGCACCGGCACTGCGTGCCAACTGCGCGCCCTTGCCGGGCTTGAGCTCGATGCAATGAACGGTGGAACCCAGCGGGATGTTGCGCAGCGGCAGCGTGTTGCCACGCTTGATCGGCGCATTGACCCCGGATTCCAGCTGATCGCCCGCGCTCACGCCCTTGGGCGCGATCACGTAGCGACGCTCGCCGTCCAGATATTTCAGCAGCGCGATGTGAGCACTGCGATTGGGATCGTACTCGAGGCGCTCGACGATGGCGGGAACGCCATCCTTGTTGCGCTTGAAGTCGATCTGGCGATAATGCTGACGATGGCCGCCGCCCACGTGACGCGTGGTGATGCGGCCATGGTTGTTACGCCCGCCGGACTTCGACTGCTTCTCGAGCAGCGGCGCGTACGGCCGGCCCTTGTAGAGCTCGTCGTTGACGACCTTTACCAGGTGGCGACGACCGGCGGATGTGGGTTTGGTCTTAACTACTGCCATGATCCGTACTCCTGCCCTTATTCGGCGCCAGAGAAGTCTTCGAGGGTCTCGCCCGCTGCCAGCGTTACGTAGGCCTTGCGGTAGCCCTTGCGCAGGCCCGTGCCATTCTGGGTGCGCTTGGTCTTGCCCTTCACGTTGAGGACCTGCACGCGCTCGACCTGCTTGCCGAAGAGCGCCTGAACGGCCTTCTTGATCTCCGGCTTGGTCGCGTCACTGGCCACCTTGAACACGTACTGGTTGTTCTCGGCGGCGAAGGCGGCCTTCTCGGTCACGTGCGGTCCGAGCAGAACCTTGAATACACGTTCCTGGTTCATGCCAGCTTCTCCTCGAATTTGCGCAGAGCGGAGACGGTGACCAGCACCTTGTCGAAGGCGACCAGGCTCACCGGATCGGCAGCGGGGACGTCGACCACATCCACGTTGGGAATGTTGCGAGCGGCCAGATAGAGCTTCTCGTCGATGTCGTCGCTGACGATCAGCACTTTTTCGAGACCCAGCTCGCCCAGCTTGGCCACCAACTGCTTGGTCTTGGGCGTCTCGACGGCGAACTCCTCGACCACCACCAGGCGTTCCTGACGGATCAGCTCGGAGAGGATCGAACGCATCGCCGCGCGGTACATCTTGCGGTTGACCTTCTGGGTGTAGTCCTGGGGACGTGCCGCAAAGGTCACACCGCCGCTACGCCACAGCGGCGAGCGGATGGTACCGGCGCGTGCGCGACCGGTGCCTTTCTGGCGCCACGGCTTCTTGCCGCCGCCACGCACGTCGGAACGGGTCTTCTGAGCGCGGGTGCCCTGACGGCCCGCCGCCAGATAGGCGGTGACCACCTGGTGGACCAGCGCTTCGTTGAATTCTTTGCCAAAGGTTGCGTCGGCGACTTCGACAGTACCGGCGCTTGCACCTGCAAGATTCAGATTCATCGGTAGTTACCCCTCAGCGAGCTTTCACGGCTGTGCGAACGATCACGTCGCCGCCCGGCGCACCAGGAACGGCGCCCTTGATCAGCAGCAGGTTGCGTTCGGCATCGACACGGACGATTTCCAGGCTCTGGACGGTAGTCCGGGCGTTGCCCATCTGACCGGCCATCTTCTTGCCCTTGAAAACGCGCCCCGGGGTCTGGCACTGGCCGATGGAGCCGGGTGCCCGATGGGACAGGGAGTTGCCGTGGGTCATGTCCTGGGTGCGGAAGTTCCAGCGCTTGACGGCGCCCTGGAAGCCCTTGCCCTTGGAGGTGCCGGTCACGTCGACCTTCTGACCAGCTTCAAAGAGGGATACGGTGATTTCGCCGCCCACTTGCGGAGCTTGCTCGCCTTCGGCAAGACGGAACTCCATCAATGAACGACCGGCCTCGATGCCTGCCTTGGCGAACTGGCCTGCGGCCGCCTTGGTCAGATGCTTGGCCTTGCGGGAACCGGTTGTCACCTGCACCGCGTTGTAACCGTCGCTTTCGACGGTCTTGACACAGGTCACGCGGTTAGGCTCAACCTCGATAACGGTTACGGGCACGGATGCGCCATCTTCGGTGAAGACGCGGGTCATACCGCTCTTCTTACCGACCAAACCGATAGTCATGTTCAGTCTCCTATAGTGTACGGGGCTATCACCCGCTATGGCTGCCCTTTCCAGAGCATTCCACTAGCACGTTGTATGACGCCATCACGGCGTGGCGGCTGCTGCTGATACGGTGTGACCAGCGCTGGGCCGCAGTGACTAGTGTGGTATCAATCGAGCTTGATTTGGACGTCCACGCCGGCGGCGAGGTCGAGTTTCATCAGCGCATCGACGGTCTTCTCCGTCGGCTCGACGATGTCGAGCACGCGCTTGTGAGTGCGAATCTCGTACTGGTCGCGCGCGTCTTTGTTGACGTGCGGCGAGATCAGCACCGTGTAGCGCTCACGGTTGGTCGGCAGCGGAATCGGGCCGTGCACCTGAGCCCCGGTCCGCTTCGCGGTATCCACGATCTCCTGGGCGGACTGGTCGATCAGGCGATGGTCGAATGCCTTCAGCCGAATGCGAATCTTCTGGTTCTGCATTAGCCCTAAACTCCAATGGATGTCGACGGCGCGAGCCGTCTACCCACGCATTTAAAGGATGCGCATTATAGGCATGCAACTTCCCAGAGTCAAACGGGAAAGCCAACATGCGCAGAAAAGGGGGCTCCTTGCGGAGCCCCCTTCAATCATCAGCAGTCCGAGACTTACTTGACGATCTTGGCGACGACGCCGGCGCCCACGGTACGACCGCCTTCGCGAACCGCGAAGCGCAGGCCGTCTTCCATGGCGATCGGCGCGATCAGCGTGACGGTCATCTGCACGTTGTCGCCCGGCATGACCATCTCGACGCCTTCCGGCAGTTCACAGGTTCCGGTCACATCGGTGGTCCGGAAGTAGAACTGCGGACGATAGCCCTTGAAGAACGGGGTATGGCGACCGCCTTCTTCCTTGGACAGCACGTAGACTTCGGCTTCGAAGACGGTGTGCGGGTTGATGCTGCCCGGCTTGGCCAGGACCTGGCCACGCTCGACGTCGTCACGCTTGGTGCCACGCAGCAGGGCACCGATGTTCTCGCCGGCACGCCCTTCGTCGAGCAGCTTGCGGAACATCTCGACACCGGTAACGGTGGTCTTGACGGTGTCCTTGAGACCGACGATCTCGACTTCCTCGCCGCTCTTGACGATGCCGCGCTCGACGCGACCGGTCACCACGGTACCGCGACCGGAGATCGAGAACACGTCCTCGATCGGCATCAAAAACGGCTGGTCGATGGCACGCTCCGGCTCCGGGATGTACTCGTCGAGGGACTTGATCAGGTTGGCAACGGCGGTGGTGCCCATGCCGTTGTCGTCCTTGCCGTCGAGCGCCATCAGCGCGGAACCGATGATGATCGGCGTGTCGTCGCCCGGGAAGTCGTACTCGGAGAGCAGTTCGCGCACTTCCATCTCGACCAGCTCGAGCAGCTCTTCGTCGTCGACCATGTCGGCCTTGTTCAGGAACACGACGATGTACGGCACGCCGACCTGACGCGACAGCAGGATGTGCTCGCGGGTCTGCGGCATCGGGCCGTCAGCGGCGGAACAGACCAGGATCGCGCCGTCCATCTGCGCAGCACCGGTGATCATGTTCTTGACGTAGTCGGCGTGTCCCGGGCAGTCGACGTGGGCGTAGTGACGCGTCTCGGATTGATACTCGACGTGCGCGGTCGAGATGGTGATACCACGCTCACGCTCTTCGGGAGCGTTGTCGATGGTATCGAAGGCGCGCCAGTCGCCACCGAACACCTCGGCGGAAACACGAGTGAGAGCCGCAGTCAGCGTGGTCTTGCCGTGGTCGACGTGACCGATGGTGCCGACGTTGATATGCGGTTTGGAACGCTCAAATTTTTCCTTAGCCACTGCTATAACCTCTTTACGTTAGCTAACGGTTAACCGTTCTGGTTGATGACGGCTTCAACGACGCTGGACGGCGCCTCTTCGTAATTCGCAAACTCCATGGTGTAGCTTGCGCGGCCCTGGGTCTGAGAACGCAGATCGGTCGCGTAACCGAACATCTCAGCCAACGGAACCGTGGCGCGGATGACCTTGCCCATAGAGGAGTCATCCATGCCCTGTACAAGGCCACGACGGCGGTTCAGGTCGCCCATGACATCACCCATGAAATCCTCCGGGGTCACGACCTCGACCTTCATCACCGGCTCCAGCAGGACGGCCTTGGCCTTGCGAGCCCCTTCCTTGACCGCCATCGAAGAGGCGATCTTGAACGCGGTCTCGTTGGAGTCCACGTCATGGTAGGAGCCGTCGAACAGCGTAACCTTGACGTCGATCATCGGGTAACCCGCGATGACACCGTTCTGCAGCTGCTCATAGGCCCCTTTCTCGACGGCCGGCACGTATTCCTTGGGAACCACACCGCCGACGATCTCGGACGCGAACTTGAAGTGCATGTCCTCGTCCTCGCCCTTGTCTTCGGCCGTCAACGGCTCGATGCGCAGGTGCACGTGACCGTACTGACCGCGACCGCCCGACTGACGGACGAACTTGCCTTCCTGCTCGACACTGCGACGAATGGTCTCGCGATAGGCCACCTGCGGCTTGCCGATGTTGGCCTCGACCTTGAACTCGCGACGCATGCGGTCGACGAGGATGTCGAGATGCAACTCGCCCATGCCGGAGATGATCGTCTGGCCGGTCTCCTCGTCGGTCTGGACGCGGAACGACGGGTCTTCCTGAGCCAGCTTGCCCAGTGCGACGCCCATCTTCTCCTGATCGGCCTTGGACTTCGGCTCGACCGCCACCGAGATGACCGGATCCGGGAACTCCATGCGCTCCAGAACGATCTTCTCGTTGATGTCGCACAGGGTGTCACCAGTGGTGACGTCCTTGAGACCGATACAGGCCGCAATGTCACCCGCCAGAACTTCCTTGATTTCTTCACGGGAGTTGGCGTGCATCTGGACGATACGGCCCACGCGCTCTTTTTTCTGTTTAACAGAGTTGTAAACGCTGTCACCGGACTTTAGCACGCCGGAATAGACGCGAATGAAGGTCAGGGTGCCGACGAACGGATCGGTAGCGATCTTGAAGGCCAGGGCCGAGAACGGCGCACTGTCGTCCGCTTCGCGCGTGGCGATGGTGCCGTCCTTGTCGTCCAGCTCACCCTCGATGGCCTTGACCTCGGTGGGTGACGGCATGTACTCGATGACGCCATCGAGCACCGCCTGGACGCCCTTGTTCTTGAACGCGGAGCCACACGTGACCAGCACGATCTCGTTGTCCAGCGTGCGACGACGCAGGCCGGCCTTGATCTCGGCAATCGTCAGCTCACCACCTTCGAGGTACTTCTCGGTCAATTCCTCGGACGCCTCGGCGGCGGCCTCGACCATTTCCTCGCGGTACTTCTCGGCGGTTTCCTGCAGGTCAGCCGGAATGTCGACCAACTCGTAGTTCATGCCGTGGTTGGCTTCGTCCCACAGGATCGCCTTCATCTCGATCAGGTCGACGACGCCCTTGAACTCCTCTTCCGCGCCCCAGTTGATCTGGATCGGCACGGCATTGGCGCCCAGCCGGCTCTTCAACTGATCGATGACCATGAAGAAGTCGGCACCGGCACGGTCCATCTTGTTGACGAACACCATGCGCGGGACTTCGTACTTGTTGGCCTGACGCCACACGGTCTCGGTCTGCGGCTGAACGCCGGAGCTGCCGCACAGCACGACGACTGCACCATCGAGCACGCGCAGGGAGCGCTCGACTTCGATAGTGAAGTCGACGTGCCCCGGGGTGTCGATGATGTTGATGCGATGCTCATCGAACTGCTTGCTCATGCCCTGCCAGAAGCAGGTGGTCGCCGCGGAGGTGATGGTGATGCCACGCTCCTGCTCCTGCTCCATCCAGTCCATGGTGGCAGCGCCCTCATGGACCTCGCCGACCTTGTGGGACAGACCGGTATAGAACAGGACACGCTCGGTAGTGGTGGTCTTCCCGGCGTCGACGTGGGCAACGATACCGATATTGCGGTAACGCTTGAGTGGTGTCTTACGTGCCACGATGGGACTCCCCGTTGGTTAGAAGCGACGCTTTAGAAGCGGTAGTGAGAGAAGGCCTTGTTGGCTTCTGCCATGCGATGCACGTCTTCACGCTTCTTCACGGCAGCGCCCTTGCCTTCGGCGGCGTCCAGCATTTCGCCGGCCAGACGCAGCACCATGGTCTTCTCACCACGGTTGCGGGCGGCGTCGACCAGCCAGCGCATGGCCAGCGCCTGACGCCGCGAGGGACGCACTTCCACGGGCACTTGATAAGTCGCACCACCAACCCGGCGTGACTTGACCTCGACCATCGGCTGGATCGCCTCCAGGGCCTTGTCGAAGATTTCCAGCGGCGCATCTTTCCCGCGCTCGGCAACCCGGTCCAGCGCACCGTATACGATACGCTCAGCTACAGATTTCTTGCCGCCGTACATCAAGTGGTTCATGAACTTAGCCAGGCGCTCGCTTCCGAATTTAGGATCCGGAAGAATCTCGCGCTTAGCGGCAACTCTTCTTCTAGGCATGATAAGCCCTCAATTGAAGGGTCCTTCAGGTAAACCCGAGACTCGCGCGCCGAGACCTACAACCGCGGGCGCCGCTCGACCTTACTCTTATCTGACCGTTGTTACGCTCGAAATAGTTACGCTGATATTGCGACGTCCGGACGGTTAGGTCTTGGGACGCTTGGTGCCGTACTTGGAACGGCCCTGCTTACGATTCTGCACGCCCGAGGTATCGAGTGCGCCACGCACGGTGTGATAGCGCACACCCGGCAAGTCCTTGACACGGCCGCCACGGATCAGGACCACGGAGTGCTCCTGAAGATTGTGGCCTTCACCGCCGATATAGGAGGTGACTTCGTAGCCGTTGGTCAGACGAACGCGGCACACCTTGCGCAGTGCTGAGTTCGGCTTCTTCGGCGTGGTGGTGTACACGCGGGTGCAGACCCCGCGGCGCTGCGGGCAGGCCTCAAGCGCCGGCACGTCGCTCTTGGCGGCCTGGCGCTTGCGCGGCTTGCGCACGAGCTGGTTGATCGTTGCCATGTCTGTAGCTGTCTCCAATGGTTGCCTTGCCTTAATAGCAAGCGCGGGCGTACCCACCCCACTATTAAAGGCTGGGCATTCTAAAGTCTTGCCACGAGCGGCGTCAAGGCCGGCGCCCAAGGTGCCGGCCCCTCCCGCGCACTGCCTTACAGGTCGTCGTCGTCGGCATCGAGCGCGGTCAGCTGGGCACCCAGCTCCTGCTCGACGTCGTAGGCCGACGGCTGATACGGATTGGCCGCCTCCTCGCGCCGGCGACGGCGCTCGGCGTGATGCGTCAAGCCGGTGCCCGCCGGGATCAGACGACCCACCACGACGTTCTCCTTGAGCCCGCGCAGGTAGTCGCGCTTGCCGGTCACCGCCGCCTCGGTCAGCACCCGCGTGGTCTCCTGGAAGGAAGCCGCGGAGATGAACGACTCGGTGGCCAGCGAGGCCTTGGTGATGCCCAGCAGCACGCGTTCGTACTTGGCCGGGAACTTGTCCTCGCCGGCCAGGCGGGCGTTCTCCTCGAGCACCCGGACCAGCTCGACCTGATCGCCGGGAATGAAGTCGGCGTCGCCGGCGTCGGTAATCTCCACCTTGCGCAACATCTGACGCACGATCACTTCGATGTGCTTGTCGTTGATGCCCACGCCCTGGAGGCGATAGACCTCCTGGATCTCGGCGGTGATGTACTTGGCCAGCTCGGCGACACCCAGCAGCCGCAGGATGTCGTGCGGGTTGCTCGGCCCGTCGGAGATCACCTCGCCCTTCTCGACGGTCTCGCCCTCGAACACCGCGATCTGGCGCCATTTCGGAATCAGCATCTCGAACGGATCGCCGGATTCCGGAGTGATCGTCAGACGACGCTTGCCCTTGGTCTCCTTGCCGAAGCTGATCACACCGGTGATTTCGGCGAGGATCGACGGCTCCTTCGGCTTGCGCGCCTCGAACAGGTCGGCGACCCGCGGCAGCCCCCCGGTGATGTCTTTGTTGCCGGATGCCTCCACCGGGATGCGCGCAATCACCTCACCGACGCCGATCGTGGCGCCGTTTTCCGCCGAGACAATCGCCCGGCCGGGCAGCAGGTACTGCACCGGGGTGTTCGAGCCCGGCAGCGTGACGTGCTCGCCGGCCTCGTCGAGCAGCATCAGCAGCGGCCGCTTGTCGCGACCCGCCGCCGGCCGCGACGCCGCCTCGATCACCTCGATCGACGACAGACCGGTCATCTCGTCCACGCTGCGGTGGATGGTGATGCCCTCGTCCATGTCGATGTACTGCGCCTTGCCCTCGACCTCGGCGACCACCGGGTGGGTATGCGGGTCCCACTTGGCGACCGTCTGACCGCCGTCGACCGCATCGCCATCCTTGACCGACAGCTCGGCGCCGTAGGGCAGCTTGTAGTACTCGCGCTCGCGACCGTGGTCGTCGGCGACGGCCAGGGCGCTGGAACGGGACACCACCACCAGCTTGCCGTCGGCGCGCTCGACGTGCTTGATGTTGTGCAGCCGCACCCGGCCGCCGTGCTTGACCTGCACGCTGTCCACCGCCGAGGCGCGCGACGCGGCGCCGCCGATGTGGAAGGTACGCATGGTCAGCTGGGTACCCGGCTCACCGATCGACTGGGCGGCGATGACGCCCACCGACTCGCCCTGGTTGACCTGATGGCCGCGCGCCAGATCGCGTCCGTAGCACGCCGAGCAGACGCCATGCGGGGTCTCGCAGCTGATTGCGCTGCGCACCACGATCTCGTCGACACCCATGGTGTCGAGATCCTCGCACCAGGCCTCGTCGAGCAACGTGCCCTTGGGAATCAGCACCTCGTCGCTGGACGGATCGACGACGTCGCGGGCCACCACGCGACCCAGCACGCGTTGGGCCAGCGAGACGATGATGTCGCCGCCCTCGATGACCGGATGCAGCGTCAGACCTTCCTCGGTGCCGCAGTCGGTGTCGGTGACCACCAGGTCCTGGGCGACATCGACCAGACGCCGCGTCAGGTAGCCGGAGTTGGCGGTCTTGAGTGCCGTATCCGCCAGGCCCTTGCGCGCGCCGTGAGTCGAGATGAAGTACTGCAGAACGTTCAGGCCTTCACGGAAGTTGGCGACGATCGGGGTCTCGATGATCGAGCCGTCCGGCTTGGCCATCAGCCCGCGCATGCCCGCCAACTGGCGAATCTGCGCGGCGCTACCCCGCGCCCCGGAATCGGCCATGATGAACACGCTGTTGAACGAGTCCTGCTCGACCTGGTTGCCTTCGCGGTCGGTGACGGTTTCCTTGGAAATCCCCGTCATCATCGCCTTGGCGACCTTGTCGTTGGCCTTCGACCAGATGTCGATGACCTTGTTGTACTTCTCGCCGGCGGTGACCAGGCCCGAGGAGAACTGATCCTCGATCTCCTTGACCTCGTCCTCGGCGGCGTCGACGATCTCGGCCTTCGCACCGGGGATGACGAAGTCGTTGACGCCGATCGACGCCCCGGACCAGGTCGCCAGCCGAAAGCCGGTGTACATCAGCTGGTCGGCGAAGATCACCGTTTCCTTGAGGCCGGCGCTGCGATAGACCTCGTTGATCAATCTAGAGATCGACTTCTTCTTCATCGGCTGGTCGACCAGCGAGAACGGCGCGCCCTTGGGCAGGATGCGGAACAGCAGCGCACGGCCGACGGTGGTGTCGTACAGCGAGGTCTTCTCGATGAGCTCGCCGTCTTCCACCTCGGGCAGATACTCGGTCAGACGAACCTTGACCCGGGCATGCAGCGACACGCTCTGGGTGCCGAAGGCGCGCTCGACTTCCTTGAGATTGGCGAACACCATCCCCTCGCCCTTGGCGTTGATCTTCTCGCGGGTCATGTAGTACAGACCCAGCACCACGTCCTGCGACGGCACGATGATCGGCTCGCCGTTGGCCGGCGACAGCACGTTGTTGGTCGACATCATCAGCGCGCGCGCTTCGAGCTGGGCTTCCAGCGTCAGCGGCACGTGCACGGCCATCTGGTCGCCGTCGAAGTCGGCGTTGTAGGCGGCGCAGACCAGCGGGTGCAGCTGGATCGCCTTGCCTTCGATCAGCAGCGGTTCGAACGCCTGGATGCCCAGGCGGTGCAGGGTCGGCGCGCGGTTGAGCAGCACCGGATGCTCGCGGATGACGTCGGCGAGGATATCCCACACCTCGGGCAGCTCGCGCTCGACCATCTTCTTGGCGGCCTTGATGGTGGACGCCTGGCCGCTGGATTGCAGCTTGGAATAGATGAACGGCTTGAACAGCTCGAGCGCCATCTTCTTGGGCAGACCGCACTGATGCAGGCGCAGGGTCGGGCCGACGGTGATCACCGAACGCCCGGAATAGTCGACGCGCTTGCCCAGCAGGTTCTGACGAAAGCGCCCCTGCTTGCCCTTGATCATGTCGGCCAGCGACTTGAGCGGACGCTTGTTGGAGCCGGTGATCGCCCGGCCGCGACGGCCGTTGTCGAGCAGCGCATCCACCGATTCCTGCAGCATACGCTTCTCGTTGCGCACAATGATGTCCGGCGCATTGAGATCGAGCAGGCGCTTCAAGCGGTTGTTGCGGTTGATCACTCGGCGGTACAGGTCGTTGAGATCCGAGGTCGCGAAGCGTCCGCCGTCCAGCGGCACCAGCGGACGCAGGTCCGGCGGCAGCACCGGCAGCACTTCCATGACCATCCACGCCGGGGCGTTGCCGGACTTGTGGAAGGCCTCCAGCAGCTTGAGGCGCTTGGAGAGCTTCTTGATCTTGGTTTCGGAGTTGGTCTGCGGAATCTCCTCGCGCAGACGCTCGATCTCCTCGCCGAGATCGATGTCCTTGAGCAGCGCCTGGACCGCTTCGGCGCCCATCCGCGCGTCGAAGTCGTCGCCGAACTCCTCGAGCGCCTCGAAGTACTGCTCGTCGTTGAGCAGCTGACCGCGCTCGAGGGTGGTCATGCCCGGATCGATGACCACGAACGATTCGAAGTACAGCACCCGCTCGATGTCGCGCAGGGTCATGTCGAGGAACATGCCGATGCGCGACGGCAGCGACTTCAAGAACCAGATGTGCGCGACCGGGCTGGCCAGCTCGATGTGTGCCATGCGCTCGCGGCGCACCACCGCCTTGGTCACCTCGACGCCGCACTTCTCGCAGATGATGCCGCGATGCTTCATGCGCTTGTACTTGCCGCACAAGCATTCGTAATCCTTCACCGGGCCGAAGATCTTGGCACAGAACAGGCCGTCACGCTCGGGCTTGAACGTACGGTAGTTGATGGTCTCCGGCTTCTTGACTTCGCCATACGACCAGGAGCGAATCATGTCCGGCGACGCCAGCGATATCTTGATCGCGTCGAACTCGTCGGACTGTGACTGCGATTTGAGGACTTTCACCAAATCTTTCATGGGGTCGCTCCGTTGCGGAGTTGTCATGAGCGGGACCCGAATCCAGCGGGGTCCCGCGGACCGTCATTGTTCAGCGTCGGGCGTTCAGCCTTCCAGCTCGATATCGATACCCAGCGAGCGGATTTCCTTCACCAGCACGTTGAAGGACTCCGGCATGCCCGCCTGCATGGCGTGGTCGCCGTCGACGATGTTCTTGTACATCTTGGTGCGCCCTTCGACATCGTCGGACTTGACCGTGAGCATCTCCTGCAGGGTGTAGGCGGCGCCGTACGCCTCGAGCGCCCACACCTCCATCTCGCCGAAACGCTGACCGCCGAACTGCGCCTTGCCGCCCAGCGGCTGCTGGGTGACCAGCGAGTAGGAACCGGTGGAACGCGCATGCATCTTGTCATCCACCAGGTGGTTGAGCTTGAGCATGTACATGTAGCCCACGGTCACCGGACGGTCGAACTGCTCGCCGGTACGCCCGTCGTAGAGCGTCATCTGGCCCGAGTCGGGCAGATCGGCGAGCTTGAGCAGGCCCTTGATCTCCTGCTCCTGGGCGCCGTCGAACACCGGCGAGGCCATCGGCACGCCGCCGCGCAGGTTCCTGGCCAGGGCGATCACCTCGTCGTCGGACAGCGACTCGATGTCCTCGTGACGGGTGCCCTGGGTGTTGTAGACCTTGCCCAGGAACTCGCGGATCTCGCCGACCTGCTGTTCGCGGGCGTCGCGCAGCATGGCGTCGATCTTCACCCCGAGCCCGCGCGCGGCCATGCCCAGGTGGGTCTCGAGGATCTGCCCGACATTCATCCGCGACGGCACGCCCAACGGGTTGAGCACCACGTCGACCGGTTCGCCCTGGTCGTCGAACGGCATGTCCTCGATCGGCATGATCGCCGAGATGACGCCCTTGTTACCGTGACGGCCGGCCATCTTGTCGCCCGGCTGGATGCGCCGCTTGACCGCCAGGTAGACCTTGACGATCTTCAGCACGCCCGGCGCCAGGTCGTCACCTTGGGTCAGCTTGCGCTTCTTGTCCTCGAAACGCTCGTCCATCTCCTTGCGGCGATTCTCCAGCTGTTCGTCGGCCTGGGCGAGCAGTTCATTCAGGCTTTCATCCTGCAGGCGCAGCTTGAACCACTGCTGACGCGGCAACTCGTCGAGGTACTCCTCGGACAGCTCGTCGCCCTTCTTGAGCTTGGGCCCGCCGTTGACGGCCTGGCCGGACAGCGCGCGCTTCAAGCGCTCGAAGGTCGCCTCCTCGGCGATGCGGTAGGTCTCCTGCAGGTCCTTGCGCACCTCGTCGAGCTGCATCTGCTCGATCGCCAGCGCCCGCGAGTCCTTTTCGACGCCGTCGCGGGTGAATACCTGAACGTCGATGACCGTACCCTTCATGCCGGTCGGCGCACGCAGCGAAGTGTCTTTCACGTCGGAGGCCTTCTCGCCGAAGATCGCCCGCAGCAGCTTCTCTTCCGGGGTCAGCTGGGTCTCGCCCTTGGGCGTGACCTTGCCGACCAGGATATCGCCGGCGCCGACTTCGGCACCGATGTAGACGATCCCCGCCTCGTCGAGCTTGGACAGCGCCGACTCGCCGACGTTGGGAATGTCCGAGGTGATCTCCTCGGCGCCCAGCTTGGTGTCGCGCGAAACGCTGGTCAGTTCCTGGATGTGGATGCTGGTGAAGCGATCCTCCTGCACCACCCGCTCGGAGACCAGGATCGAATCCTCGAAGTTGTAGCCGTTCCAGGGCATGAAGGCCATGCGCATGTTCTGGCCCAGCGCCAGGTCGCCCATGTCGACGGACGGGCCGTCGGCGAGGATGTCGCCACGCGCCACCGCATCGCCCGGGCGCACGATCGGGCGCTGGTTCATGCAGGTGTTCTGGTTGGAACGGATGTACTTGGTCAGGTTGTAGATGTCGACGCCGGCTTCGCCGCCGATGATCTCGTCCTCGTTGATCCGCACCACGATTCGCTGGGCGTCGACCGAGTCGATCACCCCGCCGCGCCGGGCCACGGCACACACGCCGGAATCGCGGGCGACGAAGCGCTCCATGCCGGTACCCACCAGCGGCTTGTCGGCGCGCAGCGTGGGCACCGCCTGACGCTGCATGTTAGAGCCCATCAGGGCGCGGTTGGCGTCATCGTGCTCGAGGAACGGAATCAACGCCGCGGCGACCGACACCACCTGGCGCGGCGAGACGTCCATCAGGGTCACCTTGTCGGGCGCCATGAAGGTGGTTTCGCCGCGGTGGCGGACCTGCACCAGATCGTCGACCAGCTTGTTGCCCTCGTCGACAGTGGCCGAGGCCTGGGCAATGATGAAGTCACCCTCCTCGATCGCCGACAGGTGAACCATCTCGTCGGTGACCTGACGATCGACGACCCTGCGGTACGGCGTCTCGAGGAAACCGTAGCTGTTGGCGCGACTGTAGGTGGCCAGCGAGTTGATCAGGCCGATGTTCGGCCCTTCCGGGGTCTCGATCGGGCACAGCCGGCCGTAGTGCGTGGCGTGAACGTCGCGCACCTCGAAGCCGGCCCGCTCGCGGGTCAGACCGCCCGGCCCGAGCGCCGAGACACGCCGCTTGTGGGTGACCTCGGACAGCGGGTTGTTCTGGTCCATGAACTGCGACAGCTGGCTCGAGCCGAAGAACTCCTTGACCGCCGCCGCCACCGGCTTGGCGTTGATCAAATCCTGCGGCATCAGGCCTTCGCTCTCGGCCATCGACAGGCGTTCCTTGACCGCACGCTCGACGCGCACCAGGCCGACACGGAACTGGTTCTCGGCCATCTCGCCGACGCAGCGGATGCGCCGGTTGCCGAGGTGGTCGATGTCGTCGACGTCGCCGAAGCCGTTACGGATGCTGATCAGCTCCTTGAGCACCGCAACGATGTCGTCGTTGTCGAGCACGCCCGGGCCGGTGTCGGATTCACGACGCAGACGCCGGTTGAACTTCATGCGACCGACGCCGGACAGGTCGTAGCGGTCCTCGGTGAAGAACAGATTGTGGAACAGCGTCTCGGCGGCTTCCTTGGTGGGCGGCTCGCCGGGGCGCATCATGCGGTAGATCTCGACCAGTGCCTCGAGCGCGGAACGCGTGGTATCCAGCTTGAGCGTGTCGGAGATGAACGAACCGCAGTCCAGGTCGTTGGTGTAGAGCGTCTCGAGCTGGGTGATGCCCGCCTGGGCCAGCTTGTCGAGTAGCTCGACGGTCAATTCGCTGTTGCACTCGCAGATCAGCTCGCCGGTGTTGGGATCGACCTGATCCTTGGCCAGCGTCTTGCCGTACAGGTACTCCATCGGCACCTCGAGGCGCTCGAGGCCCGACTTTTCCAGCTGACGGATGTGCTTCTGGGTGATGCGCCGGCCTTCCTCGACGATCAGGCTGCCATCGGCGTCCTTGATGTCGAAGGTCGCGGTCTCGCCGCGCAGGCGCGACGGCACCAGCTCCACCGAGAAGCCGGACTTCTCGATGTGGAAGGTGCTGGTGTCGAAGAAGATGTCGAGGATCTCTTCGGCGCTCATGCCCAGCGCGCGCAGCAGCACGGTCGCCGGCAGTTTGCGGCGACGGTCGATACGCACGAAGACGTTGTCCTTGGGGTCGAACTCGAAGTCCAGCCAGGAGCCGCGGTAAGGAATGACCCGTGCGGAGTACAAAAGCTTGCCGGACGAATGGCTCTTGCCCTTGTCGTGATCGAAGAACACGCCCGGCGAGCGGTGAAGCTGGGAGACGATGACCCGCTCGGTGCCGTTGACCACGAAGGTGCCGTTCTCCGTCATCAGGGGGATTTCCCCCATGTAGACTTCCTGCTCCTTGATGTCCTTGATCGCCTTGTTCGACGATTCCTTGTCGTAGATGATCAGTCGAACCTTGACCCGCAGCGGTGCCGAGTAGGTTACGCCGCGCAGCTGGCACTCCTTGACGTCGAACGCCGGAGTGCCGAAACGATAGCTGACATATTCGAGCCCGGCGCTACCTGAAAAGCTCTCGATCGGGAACACGGACTTGAAGGCGGCATGCAAGCCGACTTCGAGGCGCTCCTGGGGCGCCCGGTCCTGCTGGAGGAAGTCGTAATAGGAATCAAGCTGGATGGCCAGCAGGTAAGGCACATCCATCACTTGGGGCAGTTTGCCGAAATCCTTGCGGATGCGTTTTTTCTCAGTGTATGAGTAAGCCATCTGTATTCCCCAGCTTGTTCACCATGGGTGACCGATGCGTGGTCGGCGCCGCCTGCCGGGGCTACCCCGTCAGGCGCTGACGGCAAGCCCCCCGCAAGAGGCTCGCCGTCGGAATTCGCTTAGCGACTTATCGGCCGTTTTAGCTACACGATAGGACGCTAGTAACAACAGAAAAAGGCCGGCAGCGGGTGTCCCGCCACCAGCCAGGGAAGCTTACGCAGCGCGTGAAGCCTCGGAGCGCAAGGGTTACTTGAGCTCCACAGACGCGCCCGCTTCTTCCAGCTTCTTCTTGGCTTCTTCGGCGTCGTCCTTGGACATCGCTTCCTTGATGGTCGCCGGAGCGCCGTCGACGGCCCCCTTGGCTTCCTTCAGGCCAAGACCGGTGATCTCGCGAACCACCTTGATGACGTTGACTTTCTTGTCGCCGGCAGCGGTCAGGACCAGGTCGAACTCGGTCTGCTCTTCTTCAACAACCGCTTCACCGCCACCCGGGCCAGCCACGACGGCGGCCGCGGCGGATACGCCGAACTTCTCTTCCATCGCTTCGATCAGCTCGGCGACTTCCATCACGGACATGTCGGCGACGGCGTTGATGATGTCTTCTTTGGTCAGTGCCATGTTTGCTTTCCTAAACTTTGCGGAGCGCCCCGTAGCGGGTTCGGCGCTCGATAACGGGAACTACGATTCGGGCTGCGGCAAGCAGGCGCCTTAAGCGGCTTGTTCCTGCTTCTGATCGCGCAGCGCAGCGAGGGTGCGCACGAGCTTGCCGGCAGAAGCTTCCTTCATGACGGACATCAGCTTGGCGATTGCCTCATCGCGTGTCGGCAGCGTTGCCAGACGGTCGAGATCGACGGCCGGGATGAACTCACCCTCGTAGGCCAGCGCCTTGACTTCGAAGTCCGACTGATTCTTGGCGAACTCCTTGAACAGACGAGCGGCAGCGCCCGGATGTTCATAGGAGAAGGCCAGCATGGTCGGACCGACGAACGTCTCGTTCAGGCACTCCCAGGGAGTGCCCGACAGCGCACGGCGTGCCAGCGTGTTGCGGACAACACGGATCTGCACGCCGTTCTCGCGAGCCTGCTTGCGCAATACGGTCATTGCGCCCACATCGACGCCGCGAGAGTCGGCGACTACAACGGAGAGAGCGTCCTTCGCTGCCTCACTGACCTCAGCAACTATCGCTTTCTTGCCTTCGAGACCTAGTGGCACAGTGTTCACTCCTTCATGCCGAGGCGCTTGCGAACAAGACTGCCCCGGTGGTTACCTTCTCCGCCCGCCCACTGGTGGGGGCACCATCTGCGCAGGCGACCGTTAAGCCATTAAGTCACCCGGGGATGACGCCTGCGGTCTTTGACGGCGCCCCGCCAGCGCTGCGCAACAGCGCACGGGGACCGCAAAGTTACTGCCTGGTACGACACGTCAGATATACGCAGAGTGATCGACGGTCAGACCCGGGCCCATGGTCGTGGACAGGGTCATTTTCTTGAAGTAGATGCCCTTCGAGGTGCTCGGCTTGAGGCGCTTGAGGTCGTTGACCAGCGCGTCGAGGTTGCCACGAATGGCATCGGCCGAGAAATCCACCTTGCCCAGCGTGGAATGAATGATGCCGTTCTTGTCGGTACGGAAGCGCACCTGACCGGCCTTGGCATTCTTGACCGCGGTCGCCACGTCGGGCGTCACGGTACCCACCTTGGGGTTGGGCATCAGGCCGCGCGGACCGAGGATCTGGCCCAGCTGGCCGACCACGCGCATCGCGTCGGGAGAGGCGATGACCACATCGAAGTCCAGATTGCCCTTCTTGACCTGCTCGGCAAGATCGTCCATGCCGACGATATCGGCACCGGCTTCCTTGGCCGCTTCCTCGTTGGCACCCTGGGTAAAGACGGCAACGCGCACGTCCTTGCCGGTACCGTTGGGCATGACGGTGGCGCCACGCACGACCTGGTCGGATTTACGCGGATCGACGCCCAGATTGATGGCGACGTCGAGCGACTCCTTGAAGTTGACCTTGGACAGCTCGGAGAGCAATGCCACGGCCTCGTCTACCGAATAGACCTTGGAGGCGTCGACTTTCTCGCGGAACAGCTGCGCGCGCTTGGACAGTTTAGCCATGATCAGAGACCCTCCACGTTGAGGCCCATGCTGCGGGCGCTGCCGGCGATGGTGCGCACGGCGGCGTCGAGATCGCCGGCCGTCATGTCCGGCTCCTTGGTCTTGGCGATCTCTTCGAGCTGCTCGCGGGTCACGGTGCCGACCTTGTTCTTGTTCGGCTCACCCGAACCGGACTTGATGCCGGCCGCTTTCTTGAGCAGCACGGCAGCAGGCGGCGTCTTGGTGACGAACGTGAAGCTGCGATCGGAGTAGACGGTAATCACCACCGGCGTCGGCAGACCCGGCTCGATGTCCTGGGTTTCTGCGTTGAAGGCCTTGCAGAACTCCATGATATTGACACCGTGCTGACCCAGCGCGGGGCCCACGGGGGGACTCGGATTGGCCTTGCCCGCTGCGACCTGCAGCTTGATGTAGGCCTGGACTTTCTTAGCCATGATGAACTCCAGTTGGGTAGTAGCGCCTCGCGGCTCCCCGGATTGGCGGACCGCCTCGACGGCCCGACGAAAAATTGGTGGCGAAGGACGTCAGTCCTTCTCGACCTGGGCGAACTCGAGCTCCACCGGTGTCGAGCGACCGAAGATCAGCACGCTGACATGCAGGCGGCTCTTCTCGTAGTTGACCTCTTCGACCACCCCATTGAAGTCGGCGAACGGGCCGTCGACGACGCGCACCGCCTCGCCCGGCTCGAACAGCGTCTTGGGTCGCGGCTTGTCGGTGCCATCCTGCACGCGGCGCAGGATGCCGTCGGCTTCCTTCTGGGTGATCGGCGCCGGTTTCTCCGGCGTGCCGCCAATGAACCCCATCACCCGCGGGGTTTCATTGACCAGGTGCCAGGTCTGGTCGTTCATTTCCATCTCGACCAGCACGTAGCCGGGATAGAACTTGCGCTCGCTCTTGCGCCGCTTGCCGTCACGCATCTCGACGACTTCTTCGGTCGGCACCAGGATCTCGCCGAACTGATCCTCCATGCCATAAAGCTTCACGCGCTCGATGAGCGAGCGCATGACATGCTTCTCGAAACCGGAGTAGGCGTGTACGACGTACCAACGCTTGGACATGGAATCTCCTAACCGATGATGCCGGACATGGCCCAGCCCAACAGGGTGTCAATCAGCCACAGCATCAACCCCACCAGCAGCACGGCGACCAGCACGATGATGGTCGTCTGCACGGTCTCCTGGCGCGTGGGCCAGACGACGCGCTGGATCTCCTTGCGCGAACTGCGAGCCAGCTCGATAAGATCCCGCCCCTTGGCGGTGGTCAGCGCCACGCCAGCGGCGGCGAGCCCCAGGGCCACCACGCCCAGAACGCGGTAGAGCATGGCCTGATCGGCAAAGTAACTGTTGCCAACCACGGCCAGCGCGGCGAGGATGACGGCTACCGTCCACTTGAGAGCATCGTGGCGCGACTTCTGCACCTCGGCGTTTTGCTTCATGACGATGGAACTCCTCAAGGCGCAGCACGCGAAAAAGACGGAAGTATATGGAATGACGCCAGCCTGGGGAAGACTGGCAGGCCAGGAGGGAATCGAACCCCCAACCTGCGGTTTTGGAGACCGCTGCTCTGCCAATTGAGCTACTGGCCTGCATTCTGAAAACGCAAATGCCTATTGCAGGCAGTGACGCTACAGCGGGCAGAATGATACCTAACACATCTTGCCTTGACAACCCTTTCCACCCCTCTGAGCAGAAAGACAAAAAGCGAGCTCGCGCTCGCCTTTTGCAATGTGGAGCTCATGGACGGATTTGAACCGTCGACCTCACCCTTACCAAGGGTGTGCTCTACCCCTGAGCTACATGAGCTGAACCGCCTTTACAACCAACTTCTACACCAGCACATAACTGGAGCGGGCAGCGGGGATCGAACCCGCATCATCAGCTTGGAAGGCTGAGGTTCTACCATTGAACTATGCCCGCCTACCCACTCTGCACTACCGGCACGACACGAGCGCGTCGACATGAATCTGGTGGAGGGGGAAGGATTCGAACCTTCGAAGCTTTCGCGGCAGATTTACAGTCTGCTCCCTTTGGCCACTCGGGAACCCCTCCAACGTGGCGGCTAATTCTACCGCCTGAGGCAACACTGTCAAGCCCTTGCTGTACAAAACTCAGCTTTTACAGCGACTTGAACTACTGACGAGTCAAAAGGCCCGGCCCCAGAACGCCGCGTATTGTTTCAAAGCAGCATCGACAATGCAAGACTTGCGCGCAGCTTTTCCAGCCCCGCGGGACTTGGTACCTGCGGCGCGCCGGACAATCGCCCGGCACGCTCGGCGGCAGTCAGCGGAAAGCTTGCCTCGAGCCCCGCATAGACCATGTCGGGCCAGAGCGCATGGGGCACCCGCAGCCCCCGCGAAACGACCCGCGCGTCGCCACCGGTCATCAGCAGCGGCAGGGCGACGCCCTCACGATCGCAGACTTCGCCGTAGATGCGATTCACGGCACTGACGGCGGCCATAAAGATGCCGTGATTGACCGCCGCCGCGGTGTTTCTTCCCGGCAGCAGCAGGCTGTCGGCCTCGCTGTCCGGGTCGATCGCCACGTTGCGCGTGCCGAGCTTGAGGCTATCCTTCATCAGCCGCAGTCCGGGCACGATATAGCCTCCCAGATGACGGCCACCGGGAAGCACGAAATCGATGGTGATCGCGCTACCGCAGTCGACCGTACAACACCCCCCCGTCAGGTGGTAGCCCGCCAACGCGCCCATCCAGCGGTCGACGCCGAGCCGCTCCGGTTCTTCGTAGCCGCAACTGACGCCCAGCGCCTCGCGGGTTGAGTGGGCCACATGCACCACCCCGACCTGGCGTCGCAGCAGAGCCACGGTCTCCTCCAGGACAGCGCGCCGGGCGACGCTGGAAATCCGCACCGTGCTAACCACGTCAAGGTCGGGGATATCGGCGCCAGGTCGCCACGCTTCACGGGTCCATACCGCCCCGCGCGAGCGGATCTCGCTGCTGGCCACGTCCTTCAAGCGCCACTTGGAAAGCGTGTTGCCGATATCCAGGTCCAGGATCATGAGCGGCCCCGCACGCTGATTTCACCGCCCACGAGACGCTCCTGGCGGCCCTCGCGTCGCACACAGAGATTGCCGGCGGCATCGACCTCCTCGGCAATGGCGGCGTATCGGGCCTGCCCCTGGACCACATCGACCGTCTGCCCGGCATGCGCGTGGCGCTGATTCCAATCCTCCCGCCACACCGTGAAGCCCTCCTGCTCGAAGTCGACCAGCAGCCCCAGCAGACCCTCCAGCAGCTCGGCGGCCAGCGCATTGCGGGAAATTCCCGGCGCCTGGTCGGCGACCGCGGCAATTGGCTGGTCGACACGCGCGCGAAGCGCATCCGGCAGAAATACGTTGAGTCCGATGCCGATCACCACCTCGCAGGGGCCCTGGGCGTCGCCGCTGACCTCAAGCAGAATCCCCGCCAGCTTGCAGAGCGCCCCATCCTGCTTGAGCAGGACATCGTTGGGCCACTTGAGCGCCACCTCCAGACCATGACGCTCGAGCACCTGCGCAAGCACCACGCCGACCGCCAGGCTAAGACCTTCTAGGGCCGCCGCGCCGCCTTCGAATCGCCAGCCGATCGACAACAGCAAACTACGCCCCCATGGGCTGGCCCAGCTTCGCCCGCGCCGGCCACGCCCGGCATTCTGATTTTCCGCCAGACACACCTCGGCATGACCCGCGCCCTGGGCAAAACGCTCGCGCAGGAACTGGTTGGTCGAGGGCAGCGTCTCCTCGACGAACAGCCGCACCAGATGGCGCCGTGAGTCGCGCGGCAGCTCGGCGATGATCGCTTGACCATCAAGCAGCTCGAGTGGCCGCGAGAGTCGATAGCCGCGCCCCTTGACCGCCTCCAGCGGAATATCCAGCGCCTCCAGCTTCTTGAGCTGCTTCCAGATGGCGGTCCGCGATACGCCGAACCGTATACCGAGCTGTTCGCCGGAATGGTAGCCGCCATCGCCCAGCAGCCGGATCAGATCACCGATGGTCATGCGCATCATCCGTCGGGAAAACCGCCATTTTAGCGGAAGGCACTCACCCGCGGAAACGGCAACGGCTAAAGTGGCAGTCTCCAGGCGCAAAAAGGCGGCATTGGTTCCCCGACACCGCCACAACGATCAAGCCTCATCCGCTTGCCTGACGCGCTTTTCAGTATTCGTAAGACCAGCTCAGAGTATAGGTCCGCCCGCGCCCCTGGTAATCGTAGAGGTACTCGGGGCCGTAGCGGGGCGAGTAGAACATCGCCGCACGCTGTCCCCACACCGTCGAGGACTGCTTGTCCAGCAGGTTGCTCACGCCCAGGCTGAGGGTGCCGAAGCGAGTGTCTTCGCTCGCCGTCAGGTCGAGTGTCGTGTCCTTAGTCAACTGGAAACTGACGCTGCCCATCACGTCGACGCTGCGGTTTTCCTGGGTAGTTGCTTGGCTCTCATTTATTGTCCTCGAGTCCTATGACCGCTTGATACCTTGCTTGCAGTGCATGGTAAGGAATCGAGAACGCCATCTCAACGATAATAATTATTTTTTAGATTAGAAAATACGTATAACCGATCACACAGGACATAAAAAAAGCCCCCGGGTTATCCCGGGGGCTTTTCGTGAAGATGCCTGACGATGACCTACTCTCGCATGGGGAAGCCCCACACTACCATCGGCGCTGAGCGGTTTCACGGCTGAGTTCGGCATGGGGTCAGGTGGGACCCGCTCGCTATGGTCGTCAGGCGTAACTGTGGCACGCTGTCGTGACAACGTCCCGCTACCTGGTCTTGACACGGTGAATCAAGCTGGTTGAGGCGACTCGCGTATCCGTCGTGTGTTCTCGCCCATGGGCCGGTTCAGGCCCCTTGGGTGTTATAGGGTCAAGCCTCACGGACCATTAGTACGCGTTAGCTCAATGCGTTGCCGCACGTCCACACCGCGCCTATCAACCTCGTCGTCTTCGAGGGTCCTTCAGGGGGCGCAAGGCCCCAGGGAAGTCTCATCTTGAAGGGGGCTTCCCGCTTAGATGCTTTCAGCGGTTATCCCGTCCGCACATAGCTACCCGGCAATGCCATTGGCATGACAACCGGAACACCAGCGGTGCGTCCACTCCGGTCCTCTCGTACTAGGAGCAGCCCTTCTCAAACTTCCGACGCCCACGGCAGATAGGGACCGAACTGTCTCACGACGTTCTAAACCCAGCTCGCGTACCACTTTAAATGGCGAACAGCCATACCCTTGGGACCGACTTCAGCCCCAGGATGTGATGAGCCGACATCGAGGTGCCAAACACCGCCGTCGATGTGAACTCTTGGGCGGTATCAGCCTGTTATCCCCGGAGTACCTTTTATCCGTTGAGCGATGGCCCTTCCATGCAGAACCACCGGATCACTAGAACCTACTTTCGTATCTGCTCGACGTGTCTGTCTCGCAGTTAAGCACCCTTATGCTCTTGCACTCACTGCACGATTTCCAACCGTGCTGAGGGTACCTTCGTGCTCCTCCGTTACGCTTTGGGAGGAGACCGCCCCAGTCAAACTACCCACCACACACTGTCCTCACACCGGATCACGGTGCCAAGTTAGAACGCCAATGATGCCAGGCTGGTATTTCAAGGGTGGCTCCACCCGAACTGGCGTCCGGGTTTCCAAGCCTCCCAGCTATCCTACACAGGCAACATCAGCGTCCAGTGTGAAGCTATAGTAAAGGTTCACGGGGTCTTTCCGTCTAGCCGCGGGTACACCGCATCTTCACGGCGATTTCAATTTCACTGAGTCTCGGGTGGAGACAGCGTGGCCATCATTACGCCATTCGTGCAGGTCGGAACTTACCCGACAAGGAATTTCGCTACCTTAGGACCGTTATAGTTACGGCCGCCGTTTACCGGGGCTTCGATCAAGAGCTTCGCGCAAGCGCTAACACCATCACTTAACCTTCCGGCACCGGGCAGGCGTCACACCCTATACGTCCGCTTACGCGTTAGCAGAGTGCTGTGTTTTTAATAAACAGTTGCAGCCACCTGGACTCTGCGACCGGCCTCGGCTCCCACCGCAAGGGTGTTCACCTGACGCCGGCGTGCCTTCTCCCGAAGTTACGGCACCATTTTGCCTAGTTCCTTCACCCGAGTTCTCTCAAGCGCCTTAGGATTCTCACCCTGACCACCTGTGTCGGTTTGGGGTACGGTCTCGCGTGATCTGACGCTTAGAGGCTTTTCTTGGAAGCGTGGCATCAATGACTTCCAGACCGTAGTCTGTTCGTCTCGTGTCTCGGCATTCTCTTTGAAAGAGCGACCCGGATTTACCTGAGTCACTTGCCTACGCACTTTCACCGGGGCTACCAACGCCCGGCTCACCTAGCCTTCTTCGTCCCCCCATCGCAATCACGTGAGGTACGGGAATATTAACCCGTTTCCCATCGACTACGCCTTTCGGCCTCGCCTTAGGGGCCGACTCACTCTGCTCCGATTGACGTCGAACAGAAACCCTGGGTCTTCCGGCGGGGATGGTTTTCACATCCCTTGTCGTTACTCATGTCAGCATTCGCACTCGTGATACCTCCAGCTCGCTTCTCAACGAACCTTCATCGGCGTACACGACGCTCCTCTACCGCGAGCATGCATCCTTGATACCACTCTATCCCACCTTCCCGACTCGACGTTCGGGAGGGCTTGGACGTCGCTTCGCGACGCCCAGCGAATAGTATCAAGTGATGCATGCTCACCCGTAGCTTCGGTACCTGGTTTAGCCCCGTTACATCTTCCGCGCAGGCCGACTCGACTAGTGAGCTATTACGCTTTCTTTAAAGGATGGCTGCTTCTAAGCCAACCTCCTAGCTGTCTAAGCCTTCCCACCTCGTTTCCCACTTAACCAGGATTTCGGGACCTTAGCTGACGGTCTGGGTTGTTTCCCTTTTCACAACGGACGTTAGCACCCGCTGTGTGTCTCCCACGCTGCACTCACCGGTATTCGGAGTTTGCCTCGGTTTGGTAACCCGGGATGGGCCCCTAGCCGAAACAGTGCTCTACCCCCGGCGGTGATACGTGAGGCGCTACCTAAATAGCTTTCGAGGAGAACCAGCTATCTCCGAGCTTGATTAGCCTTTCACTCCGATCCACAGCTCATCCCAGCATTTTTCAACATACTTGGGTTCGGGCCTCCAGTTGATGTTACTCAACCTTCACCCTGGCCATGGATAGATCGCCCGGTTTCGGGTCTATATCCAGCGACTGGTCGCCCAGTTAAGACTCGGTTTCCCTACGCCTCCCCTACTCGGTTAAGCTCGCCACTGAATATAAGTCGCTGACCCATTATACAAAAGGTACGCGGTCACCCCATCACTAAGCCACCTCTGCTCGATTGGTGCGGTTGAACGTTGCAGGCAACGTTAACCGCCAAGCGGACGCCATGACAGGTCCACATCACGAAGAAGCTTAGTGATGGGGCTCCCACTGCTTGTACGCATACGGTTTCAGGATCTATTTCACTCCCCTCGCCGGGGTTCTTTTCGCCTTTCCCTCACGGTACTGGTTCACTATCGGTCAGCCAGGAGTATTTAGCCTTGGAGGATGGTCCCCCCGTCTTCAGTCAAGGTTTCTCGTGCCCCGACTTACTCGATTTCACGTCACTCGGATTTCGGCTACGGGGCTATCACCCGCTATGGCCGCGCTTCCCAACGCGTTCGCCTATCAATCATGACGCTTAAGGGCTGCTCCCCGGTCGCTCGCCGCTACTGGGGGAATCTCGGTTGATTTCTTTTCCTCGGGGTACTTAGATGTTTCAGTTCCCCCGGTTCGCCTCCCACCCCTATGGATTCAGGGTGGGATACCCAGCTTGTGCTGGGTGGGTTTCCCCATTCAGACATGCCCGGGTCACAGGTCGTTTGCCACCTCACCGAGCCTTATCGCAGGCTTCCACGTCTTTCATCGCCTCTGGCTGCCTAGGCATCCACCGTATGCGCTTAATCGCTTGACCCTATAACCCCAAGGGGTCTGGTGCGATTTCACACGACAATTGCCGGATACGCTTGAGTCGTATCTCAAATTTGTCAGCTTGATTCACATTGTTAAAGAGCAGTTAAAGCTGGAAGCTTTAAGCCCTAAGCTGTAAGTTACACCCAAAACCCAGGGCTGACTTAAAGCTCACGGCTTAATGCTTACGGCGATTTGACTGTTGGGGTCTCTTACAGCTTATAGCTTCAGGCTTAAAGCTTGAGATGGTGGAGCCTACCGGGATCGAACCGGTGACCTCCTGCGTGCAAGGCAGGCGCTCTCCCAGCTGAGCTAAGGCCCCTGAACACTAGCTTTAAGCGGTAAGCCGTAAGCTTTAAGAAACCCACCCAAGACTTCAGGGATTTTCTTACAGCTTATAGCTTCAAGCTTACAGCTTTGCTGGTGGGTCTGGGCAGACTCGAACAACCCCCGCGACCTCACCCTTCTCTTTATTCAACCCCAGGTTATTCAACCCCAGGGGGGCGCTCTAACCAACCGAGCGAGAGAATGGTGGGTCTGGGCAGACTCGAACTGCCGACCTCACCCTTATCAGGGGTGCGCTCTAACCAACTGAGCTACAGACCCAATGGTCACGCTGGGTCTCAACCCAAACAGTCGTTGCTCTGGCCGATCAGGTAATTCATTGTGAGCGCTTGACCGAACGCGATGACGCGTCGATTAAGGAGGTGATCCAGCCGCAGGTTCCCCTACGGCTACCTTGTTACGACTTCACCCCAGTCATGAACCACACCGTGGTGATCGCTCTCCCGAAGGTTAAGCTAACCACTTCTGGTGCAGTCCACTCCCATGGTGTGACGGGCGGTGTGTACAAGGCCCGGGAACGTATTCACCGTGACATTCTGATTCACGATTACTAGCGATTCCGACTTCACGGAGTCGAGTTGCAGACTCCGATCCGGACTGAGACCGGCTTTATGAGATTGGCGCCCCCTCGCGGGATGGCAACCCTTTGTACCGGCCATTGTAGCACGTGTGTAGCCCTACCCGTAAGGGCCATGATGACTTGACGTCGTCCCCACCTTCCTCCGGTTTGTCACCGGCAGTCTCCTTAGAGTTCCCGACGTTACTCGCTGGCAAATAAGGACAAGGGTTGCGCTCGTTACGGGACTTAACCCAACATTTCACAACACGAGCTGACGACAGCCATGCAGCACCTGTCTCTGCGCTCCCGAAGGCACCCCGCCGTCTCCGGTGGGTTCGCAGGATGTCAAGGGTAGGTAAGGTTCTTCGCGTTGCATCGAATTAAACCACATGCTCCACCGCTTGTGCGGGCCCCCGTCAATTCATTTGAGTTTTAACCTTGCGGCCGTACTCCCCAGGCGGTCGACTTATCGCGTTAACTGCGCCACCAAGTCCTCAAGGGACCCAACGGCTAGTCGACATCGTTTACGGCATGGACTACCAGGGTATCTAATCCTGTTTGCTACCCATGCTTTCGCACCTCAGCGTCAGTGTCAGTCCAGAAGGCCGCCTTCGCCACTGGTATTCCTCCCGATCTCTACGCATTTCACCGCTACACCGGGAATTCTACCTTCCTCTCCTGCACTCTAGCCAACCAGTTCCGGATGCCATTCCCAGGTTGAGCCCGGGGCTTTCACAACCGGCTTACTTGGCCGCCTACGCGCGCTTTACGCCCAGTAATTCCGATTAACGCTCGCACCCTCCGTATTACCGCGGCTGCTGGCACGGAGTTAGCCGGTGCTTCTTCTGTGGGTGATGTCGTCCCTGGCGGGTATTGACCGCCAGGCCTTCTTCCCCACTGAAAGTGCTTTACAACCCGAAAGCCTTCTTCACACACGCGGCATGGCTGGATCAGGCTTGCGCCCATTGTCCAATATTCCCCACTGCTGCCTCCCGTAGGAGTCCGGGCCGTGTCTCAGTCCCGGTGTGGCTGATCATCCTCTCAGACCAGCTACGGATCGTCGCCTTGGTGAGCCGTTACCTCACCAACCAGCTAATCCGACATAGGCTCATCCAATCGCGCGAGGTCCCCATTCCGAAGAACACGAAGCCCCCGCTTTCTCCCGTAGGACGTATGCGGTATTAGCCTGGGTTTCCCCAGGTTATCCCCCACGACTGGGCAGATTCCTATGCATTACTCACCCGTCCGCCGCTCGTCGGCATCCAGCAAGCTGGACCCGTTACCGCTCGACTTGCATGTGTTAAGCCTGCCGCCAGCGTTCAATCTGAGCCATGATCAAACTCTTCAGTTTAAAATCATAGATGTCCGTTAAGCGGACAAATCTTGGCTCAAGGTTCAAACGTTCTCAAAAAGATCCGAAGATCTCTGACGAGTCGCTTGCCTTGATACTTGGTGACTTGTCACCACGTATCGGACAAGCGCCCACATGAATTACCTGATCGATTGTTAAAGAGCGTCTCGCTGTGCCGTCGCACCACCGGGGTGGCTCGCCAGCGCCCTGCGAGGAAGGCGTATTCTACCGATCCGGGCCGCGCTGTCAAGCGCCGGGTCGAGCCCATCGCGCGCTCAATCCAGAGCGCCGGACCCAGCCCGAAACGCGAGGGCAGTGTAGTGTCCGTGAGCGTTTTCGGCAATCCCAATCCATTCGAACGCCTTCAAAAACCTCTCACGAAACAACCACTTGCTTCTCGAATCACCGCCCGCGACGCGGTGCGTCGTCGGCAGCGGATGCGTACTTTACGGATCGATGGTGGCGAACGCAAGCATTTTTTGCGACCAAGGTCGCAATCCGTTTCGACATGGCCGATTCACCTATACTGACAGCTGACCCAGCCATGCATGCCACGGCCAGGCCGCATATCCGCAATGCTTATCTCTCTTGCAGCCAGAGGATCTCAGTGCTCGCCGCCGGTTCGAATGTCGTCGGCGCCGCGAATTCCCTTCAGAAACGTCGCCCTGTTCAAGGCCCGCATCGTGCCGAGACTGGACTAACGGCGTTCAAACGATGTCGCGGCTCGAGGCCGCAACCAGCGAATCCGGCCCCAGCTCGGCGATGCTGCGCGCCCCCGTGAGCGTCATCGCGACCCGCATTTCCTTTTCGAACAGCTCGAGCAGATGGGCAACACCGGACTCACCAGCGGTTGCGAGCGCATAGATGAAAGCACGCCCCAGCAATACGGTATCGGCGCCCAGGGCGATCATCCGCACAACGTCGAGTCCATTGCGCACGCCGGAATCGGCCAGAATGGTCAGCTCACCCTTGACCGCATCAGCGATGGCCGGCAAGGCGCGCGCGCTGGAAAGAACCCCGTCAAGCTGGCGGCCGCCATGATTGGAAACGACGATGCCATCCGCGCCGAAGCGCACGGCATCACGGGCGTCCTCGGGATCGAGTATCCCCTTGATGATCATCGGGCCGTCCCAGAATTCGCGAATCCACTCCAGATCCTTCCAGGAGATGGCCGGATCGAAATTCTGGCCGAGCCAGGCGATGTAGTCCTCGAGCTCCGTCGGTTGGCCACGATAAGCCGAGACGTTGCCGAGGTCATGCGGGCGGCCATGAATGCCCACATCCCAGGCCCAGAAAGGATGCGTCACGGCCTGAAGCATTCGCCGAATCGCCGCGTGCTTGCCGCTCATGCCGGAATGGGCATCGCGATAACGCGCCCCCGGCACCGGCATGTCGACCGTGAAGACGAGCGTCTTGACGCCGGCGGCCTTGGCTCGCTCCAAGACATGCTGCATGAACCCCCTGTCCTTCAGCACATAGAGCTGGAACCAGATCGGACGATCGACTGCCGAGGCCACCTCGTCGATGGCGCATACCGAGACCGTCGACAGCGTGAACGGCACGCCTTTGCTTGCCGCGGCCCGCGCCGCCTGCACTTCGCCCCGACGGGCGTACATGCCCGCCAGTCCCACCGGCGCCAGAGCAACGGGCATGGCCAGGGTCTCACCGAACAGCTCGGTCTCCAGCGACAGGGAGGACATGTCCTTCAGTACACGCTGGCGCAACGCGATACCGGCGAGATCCTCGACATTACGTTGCAGCGTATACTCGGCGTAAGCGCCCCCGTCGGCATAGTGAAAAAGAAACGGCGGGATGCGGCGCCTGGCGGCTTGGCGGTAGTCCGTGGACGCTGAAATGATCATGGCGAGCCCTGTGCAGTGGATGCGCTATCGATGAGTGGCACCGCAGAATTCATGGCGGCCGAGAGAGTACCCATCTCATCCGGATAATTGGTAATACCAATTTACAATTGGCTTTAACAGCACCTTATGGTCAAGTCCTTGAAAGAGTCAACCAGTGCCGTCGTGACGGGGATGGCGCTTATACTCTGGTGGCGCATAACTAATCGCCCTCAACGAGCCAGGCGGCGGCCAAGCCATTCTAACCGCACGGTCGAGATGATCTTCTGAGATAATTTTCCGGGCCTTTACCTGCGGGCCATCAATCATCAATCACGAGAGCAGCGCATGGTCTATCAGCCGGTTCGCCAGCCACGCATCGCCGATGTCATCACCGAGCGTCTGGAATCGATGATTCTCGAAGGCAGCCTCGCACCGGGGCAACGCCTGCCCCCGGAGCGCGAGCTCGCCGAGCGCTTCGGCGTGTCGCGGCCCTCGCTGCGTGAGGCGATCCAGAAACTCGCCGCCCGCGGCCTGCTTAACAGTCGCCAGGGCGGCGGCACCTTCGTCAACGACGAGCTGAAGAGCGGCTATAGCGACCCTCTGCTTGAAATGCTCTCGCGGCATGATGAATTTCACCTCGACCTGCTCGAGTTCCGCGACGCCCTCGAAGGGCTCTCCGCCTACTATGCCGCGTTGCGCTCGACCCCCGCCGACAAGCGGTTGCTCAAGCGACGCTTCACGGAGCTCGAGACCTGCTACGCCGAGCCGACGCTGCAGGACGACCCGTACCGCGAAGCCAAGGCCGACGCCGCCTTCCACCTGGCGATCGCCGAGTCCGGTCACAACGTGCTGTTGCTGCACACCATCCGCGGCATCTTTCACCTGCTGGAGAAGAGCATCGCCTCGAGCCTCGTTCACCTGTTCGAGCGCCCCGGCTCGCGCGAGCAATTGATGAACCAGCACCGCGCGCTGCTCGAGGCGATTCTCGAAGGCCGTGCCGAGGAGGCACAGGCGCGGGCGCACGAACACCTGGCCTTCGTCGAGCAGGGCCTTTACGAGCTGGAGCGTGCCGAAACCCGGGCCCAGCGCGCCCTGCGCCGCAGCCACGCCCTGCCCGAGCGCAGCGAATGAGGACCATCTGACGATGCAGACGACCCGGCTTCCCGCACACTGGCGTCGCCTGCTACTGCTGCTGGTACCGCTGGGCCTGGCACTGTGCATCTGGCAGGCCATCCAGTTAGCCCGTGACCAGGCTCTCGATTCGCTCTACAACGAAGCCAAGAACGAACTGCGGCTGTCCGCCGCGGGCGTCTCGGCCTACCTGTCGCGCCACGACTACCTGCCGCGCCTGCTGGCCAGTCGCGAAGCGGTCGGCCGGGCGCTGGCCAACCCCGACGATGCGCAGATCGTCAACCGGCTCAACCGTATTCTCGACAAATTCCGCGCCATCAGTGACGTCTCCGACATCTACCTGCTCGACCGCCAGGGCACCACCCTGGCGGCCAGCAACTGGGCGCTACCGTATAGCTTCATCGGCCAGAACTACGGGTTCCGGCCCTATTTCAAGGACGCCATTCAAGGTCGCATGGGTCACTTCTACGGTCTGGGTACTCAATCGGGCGAGCGCGGCTATTACTTCTCCGCACCGGTGTGGTCCGAGAAATCCGGGCAGGCGCGTGTCGCCGGGGTGATGGTGGTCAAGGTGTTGATCGCCCCGCTCGAGGCCAACTGGACCGGCCAGAACGGCGAGTTGCTGATCAGCGATGGCAACGGCGTGGTGTTCATGGCCAGCCAGCCGGAGCTACGCCTGATGAGCCTCGCGCCGCTGGATCCCGAAGTACGCGTGCGCCTGCGCGAGACTCGCCGCTACGACGGCGCCCGACTGCTCCCGCTCCCCCTCGACCGACTCAGCGCGCGGCCCGACGGCTCGCAACTCGTGCGCTTCGAAGCCGGTCCGCTGGCCGGCCGCGGCTTCCTCTCGGTGAGCCGTACCTTGCCCAAACAAAACTGGCAGATATACAGGCTCAAGCCCCTCGACTCGCTGAAAAGTGCCCAATGGCAGGCCGGCTTCCTCGCGGCGGGGCTGTACGGTGTGGTGGTGCTGGGTGGCGGCATCGGCTGGCAGCGCTATCGGCTACGTCGCGAGCGCGAGCTGTTCGCCAACCGCGAACGGCGCACCCTGGCCGAAGGCCAGGCCCGGGTGCGCGGGATCATCGACCGGACCCGCGCCGGCCTGCTGGTGCTCGACGAACGCGAGGCGTTGACCTACCTCAACCCCACCGCCCAGGCGCTGTTCGGCCACACCCCGGCGGCGGTCGAAGGGCGCCGGCTCACCGAACTGCTGAGCCCCGCCGATGCGCGTCGCATCGATGCCCTGCGTCGCGATGCCAGGCATCGCTCGACCGCCGGCAGCCCGGCGGTCGAGGTCGTGGCCTTGCGCCCGGGTGGCCAGCGCGTGCCGCTGGAGCTGACCGTCGGGGCGCTGGTCAGCCCCCACGGCCAGCGCTGGCTGGCCACGGTGTTCGACATCAGCGAGCGCAAGGCTCAGGAGCAGGCACTGGCGCGGGCACGCGACCAGCTCGAACAGCGCGTCGCCGAGCGCACCCGCGACCTGCTCGATTCCAACCGGCGGCTCTCCGCGGAGATCGATGAGCGCCGCCGCGCCGAGACCGACCTGCGCCAGACCCAGGACGAACTGGTCCAGGCCGCCAAGCTGGCGGTGCTCGGCCAGATGGCAGCCGGCATCAATCACGAGCTCAACCAGCCGTTGGCGGCGATCCGCGCCTACGCCGAGAACGCCCGTGCCTTCATCGCCCGCGGCCGCGAGGATGCCGCCGACGCCAATCTTCAGCAGATCGTCGAGCTCACCGCGCGCATGGCCGAGATCAGCGCCCAGCTCAAGCAGTTCTCGCGCAAGAGCGGCGACAGCCTGGCCGCGGTCTCGGTCCAGGCCGGCTTCGGTTATGCCCTGCGCCTGTACCGGGCACGACTGCTCAGTGCCGGCGTCTCGATCGTCCGCGACTGGCCCGCCGACGAGGTGTGGGTACATGCCGATCCGGTACGTCTCGAGCAGGTATTGGTCAACCTGATCGGCAACGCCCTGCAGGCGATGACCGACACGTCCGATCCACGCCTGGAACTGAGTATCGCCACTGTCACCGGGCATGTGCGCATCGGCGTCAGGGACAGCGGCCCGGGAATCGCCGAAGCGCACCTGGGCCGCGTCTTCGAGCCCTTCTTCACCACCAAGCCGGTCGGCAAGGGACTGGGCCTGGGCTTGTCGATCTCGGCGCGCATCGTCGAGGATCTCGGCGGCCGGCTCGAGGCCTGCAATGCCGCTGCCGGCGGCGCGCTGTTCACCATCGACCTGCCGGCCGGCGAAGTGGCCCCGGCGACGCCCCGTCATCACACGCAAGAGGATCACCATGCATGAGTCCGAGGCCACACCGGTACTGATCGTCGACGACGAAGAGCACCTGCGCATCACCGCCGGCCAGACCCTCGAACTGGCCGGCTATCGGCCGCAGACGCCGAGCAATGCCGAAGCCGCTCTGGCCGCGCTGAGCGCTGATTATCCCGGAGTGCTGGTCAGCGACATCCGCATGCCGGGCATGGACGGCCTGGCGCTGCTACGCGAGGTGCGCCGCCGCGACCCCGACCTGCCGGTGATCCTGATCACCGGCCACGGCGATATTTCCACGGCCGTGGAGGCGATGCGCGAAGGCGCCTGGGATTTTCTGGAGAAGCCATTCGCCGGCGAGCGCCTCACCGACGTGGTACGCCGCGCCGTGGAGAAGCGTCGACTGAGTCTCGAGAACCGCCGCCTCAAGGCCGAGCTCGACGCCCAGCGTGCCGCACCGGGGCCGCGCATCATCGGGCGCACGCCGGCCATGCAGCAACTTTCGGCGATGCTGCAGCGCGTCAGCCAAGTGGAGGCCGATGTGTTGCTGTTCGGCGAAACCGGGGTGGGCAAGGACCTGGTGGCCCGCGCGCTGCACGAGCGCAGCGCACGCAGCGGCCATCCCTTCGTCGCCATCAACTGCGGCGCGATGCCCGAGAGCATCATCGAATCGGAGCTGTTCGGGCATGAAAAGGGCGCCTTCACCGGCGCCGTCGAGCGGCGCATCGGCAAGTTCGAGTACGCCAATGGCGGCAGCGTGTTCCTCGACGAGATCGAATCGATGCCACTGGCGCTGCAGGTCAGGCTGCTGCGGGTACTCCAGGAGCGCTCGATCGAGCGTCTGGGCTCCAACCAGTCGGTGGCGCTGGATATCCGGATCATCGCCGCGACCAAGACCGATCTGAAGCTCGCCGCCGAACGCGGCGAGTTCCGTGAGGATCTGTATTACCGGCTCAACGTGGTGACCGTGCCGATCCCGCCGCTGCGCGAGCGCCGCGAGGACCTGCCGCTGCTGTTCCAGCATTTCGCGGTGGTCGCTGCCAACCGCAGCGGACTCGAGGCGCCGCCGCTCGACGCCGCCGGGGTCTCGGTGCTGATGGCCCACGACTGGCCCGGCAACGTGCGCGAGCTGCGCAATCTCGCCGAGCGCTTCGTGCTGCTCGGCGCGACCTACGATTATCGCCTCGAGCGGCTGGTCGAGGGCGGCGACAGCGGTAGTGGCGAGATGACCCTGCCGCAGCAGGTCGAGCTGTTCGAGAAGAGCCTGATCAGCCAGTCGCTGGCCAATCACGGCGGACGTGTCAACGAGGTCTGCGAGCACCTCGGACTGCCGCGCAAGACCTGCTACGACAAGCTCAAGAAATACGACCTGCGCGCCGAGGACTACCGCCTGCGCCACGCCGGCGACTAGGAGGGGGGATGGGCGCCCTAGCGCCACAGCCGTGCGCCCTGGCTGACCAGCTCGGCGAGCGCCTGCCAGGGCGGCAGCCAGGGCGCCAGCCCCGCCGCCAGCATCAGCATGACCAGCGAATTGCCCGGCTCGCGATAGTCGAACAGCTTGAGCGCGGTGCCGAACGAGCGCTTGAGCCGCGAACCGGCCAGATCGACGCTGTAGACCTCGTCAAGCAGCAGGTGGATCACCCCGCCGAACGTCAGCGCCAGCCCCTGCGACCAGGCTTGCCAAGCCTCCTGCGCCAGCCATTGATAACTCAGCGCGGTGACGCCGAGCCCGCACAGCCCGGTCGCCAGTAGCGAATGCCAGATGCCGCGATGCACGGTGAAGCGCCGAAACACCGCGCCGACGCCGAAGCGCACGCCGAGATACAGCCCGCCGCAGGAAACCAGCAGCCCGGCCGGGCTGAGCCGCGACTGTAGCCACAGCGCGCCGGCGACCACCGCCAGCAGTGCGAACAGGTTGAAGATCAGCCGAATGGAATGGGACTGGTCGGAGTCGATGTCCGGCAGGATGCCGCCGAAGGCGGTCAGCGCGGCCAGCGACGCGCCGTCGGCCGGCGACCACAGGGCGGCCTGCCAGCCACTCACGGCGAGCAATGCGCCGCCGGAAACGGCGACACTCAGATGGGTACGGAAGTCGGCCACGCAACGCCTGCCAGAAAGGCTGGATATAAATCCAGATTATCCCCAGCGTAGTCCTGAAAAACAATCACTTGCCGCGATCTTATGCGCCTTCGGCCAGGTACTGATCCTTGAGCTTGACGTAATTGCCGGCGGTATAGCCAAAGAATGCCCGTTCGCTGTCCTTGAGCGGGCGCAGCGGCTTGGCCGGGTTGCCGGCGTAGACGTGGCCGCTCTCGAGCCGCTTGCCCGGCGCGACCAGCGCGCCGGCGGCGATGATCACCTCGTCCCCGACCACCGCGCCGTCCATCACCGTCGCCCCCATGCCCACCAGCACCCGGTCGCCCAGCGTGCAGCCATGCAGGGTCGCCTTGTGGCCGATGGTCACGTCATCGCCGATGGTCAACGGATGGCCGCCGGGATTGAAGTCGCTGGCATGGGTGATGTGCAGCACGCTGCCGTCCTGCACACTGGTGCGCGCACCGATGCGAATGCGGTGCATGTCGCCGCGAATTACCGCCATCGGCCAAACCGAGCAGTCGTCACCGAGCACCACATCGCCCAGCACCACGCAGGCCGGGTCGATGTAGACGCGCTCGCCGAGTCGCGGCGTATGGCCTTGGAAGGTTCGTAGGGTCATTGCATTCTCCTCGGCGGTCGGCCCATCATAGCCTATCGCTTATCGCCGCCCGTTGCAGCGGGCTCACCAGATCCCCGAGACCAATACCCCCACGACCAGCGGGATCGACACGAAACGCACCAGCCTCTGCCAGCTGCGAAAACCTGCCGGCCCGGTGCCCAGCGCCAGCTCGGCGGTGTCGCGCGGCATCACCCAGGCGGCGAAGATCGCGATCAGCAGGCCGCCGATGGGCAGGAACAGGTCAGTGGGCACGGTGGTCACCAGATCGAAGAAGTTCATGTCACCGAGCCAGTGCACCTCGGCCATCGACGAGAACGAGAACACCGACAGCAGGCCTACCGCCCACACCGCAACGCCCACGCAGGCCGCCGCGCGGCCGCGCTTGAGCCCCCAGCCCTGCAGGGTGGCGACCATCGGCTCGGCGAGGTTGATCGACGAGGTCCAGGTCGCCAGCAGCAGCAGCAGGAAGAACACCCCCAGCCACAGCGAGCCGCCGGGCAGCTCGGCGAAGGCGATCGGCAGGGTGACGAACATCAGCCCCGGCCCTTCGCCCGGATCCAGGCCCTGCGAGAACACCACCGAGAAGATCGCGATCCCCGACAGCAGCGCCACCGCCACGTCGAGCACCGCGACGGCGCCGACCGCCCGCGGCAGGCTCTGGTCGTCGGGCATGTAGGCCCCGTAGGCCATCAACGCGCAGGCGCCCACCGCCAGGGTGAAGAAGGCGTGGCCCATGGCGTTGAGCATCACCGACACGCTCAGCGCCGCGAGATCGGGGGTGAACAGCCAGGCCATCGCCGTGCCGAAGCCATCGGTGGTGGTGGCATAGCCGGCCAGCACGATCAGCAGCAGGTAGAGCAGCGGCATCAGCAGATTGTTGAGCTTCTCGAGACCGCCGGAGATGCCCGCCGCGACCACCGACATGGTCAGCAGCATGAACAGCGTATGGTTGAAGGTCATGCGCAGCGGATCGGCGAGGAACGCGTTGAAGTTGGCGCCCACCGCTTGCGGCGCCATGCCGGCGAAATCGCCGTTGACCGACTCGACCAGGTACTCGATCGACCAGCCCGAGACCACCGAGTAGAACGACAGGATGAAGAACACCGTGATCACGCCGAACAGGCCCAGCCAGCGCCAGTGCGGCGAAGCCCCGGCCTGGCGCGCCAGGTGGCCCAGCGAGCGCATCGGACTGCGCCGCCCGGCACGTCCGATGAGGATCTCGGCGATCATCACCGGCAGTCCCAGCAGCACGACGAAGACCACGTACAGCAACAAAAACGCCGCGCCGCCGTTCTCGCCGGTCATGTAGGGAAAGCGCCAGATGTTGCCCAGGCCCACGGCGGCCCCGGTGACCGCGAGTATGAATGCACGTCGCGAGCTCCAGCGTTCCAGCGTTTCGTTCATGATCCCCTGTCCTTTATGGCGCCCTGCGCGAAAGGCGCAAGCCTAGCAGGCCGACCGGCGACCGCCAATGGCGCAGCCGGTCATTGAAACCCGTCGCTCGTGCCCGCATCTATCCCGGTATTATTCGGTTTCATACGAGGTTCCGTCATGTCCCACAATCCGCTGCTCGAATCGCATACCTTGCCGCCCTTCGGTGAGATTCAGCCCGATCATGTGGTTCCGGCAGTCGAGCAGCTCCTCGACGAGAACCGTAGCGCCATCGATCGCCTGGCCGAGCAGGCCAATTGCGAGACGCCGACCTGGCAGAGCCTGGCCGCGCCCATCGAGGAACTCAACGACCGACTGTCGCAGGCCTGGTCGCCGGTATCGCACTTGAACGGCACCATGAACAGCCCGGCGCTGCGCGACGCCTACCAGGCGTGTCTCGGCAAGCTTTCCGAATACGCCACCTGGCTGGGTCAGCACGAGGGGCTGTTCCGTGCCTACCGGGCGCTCAAGGACTCGCCGGCCTACGCCGAGCTGAACCCGGCGCAGCAGCGCTCAATCGACAATACCCTGCGCGACTTCCGGCTCGCCGGCGTCGATCTGGCGGCCGACGACAAGCATCGCTACGGCGAGATCCAGGCCCGGCTCTCCGAGCTGACCAATACCTTCTCCAATCACGTGCTCGACGCCACTCAGGCGTGGCACAAGGACATCGCCGACGCCGAGGCGCTCGACGGCCTGCCCCAGAGCGCGCTGGACACGCTCGAGGCCAACGCCGAAGCCAAGCAGCTCGACGGCTATCGCATCACCCTGGATTTCCCCAGCTTCTTCCCGGTGATGAGCTACGCCCACGACCGGGCGCTGCGCAAGGAGGTCTACACCGCCTTCGTCACCCGCGCCTCGGAGCTCGGCCCCAACGCCGGTGAATACGACAACGCGCCGCTGATCGAGGAGATCCTCGCGCTGCGCCAGGAACTCGCCCGGCTGCTCGGCTTTGCCACCTACGCCGACTACTCGCTGGCGACCAAAATGGCCGAGTCCCCCGCCCAGGTGCTCGAGTTCCTCGCGGATCTGGCCAAGCGCGCCCACCCCCAGGCGCAGGAAGAGTTCAACGAACTCGAGGCCTTCGCCAAGGAGACCCTCGGCCTCGAGGATTTGCAGCCCTGGGATGTCGGCTACGCCAGCGAAAAGCTGCGCGAGGCCCGCTACGCCATCTCCCAGGAGCAGCTGCGCCCCTACTTTCCCGCGCCGCAGGTGATCGATGGGCTGTTCCGGGTCACCGAGCGGCTCTATGGCGTGCGCTTCCAAGAGGACGCAGAGGCCCCGCGTTATCACCCCGACGTGCGTTACTACTCGATTCGCGAAGGCGACACGCCGATCGCCGGCTTCTATCTCGACCTGTACGCCCGCGAGGGCAAGCGCGGCGGGGCCTGGATGGACGAGTGCCGGGTCCGCCGCGAGCGCCAGGACGGCAGCCTGCAGTTGCCGGTCGCCTATCTGACCTGCAATTTCACCCGCCCGGTGGGCGGCAAGCCGGCGTTGCTCACTCACGACGAGGTGACCACGCTGTTCCACGAGTTCGGCCACGGTCTGCATCACATGCTGACCCGCCAGACCGTCGCCGATATATCCGGGATCAACGGCGTGGCCTGGGACGCCGTGGAGCTGCCCAGCCAGTTCATGGAGAACTTCTGCTGGGAGCGCGAGGGCCTGGACATGATCGCCGCCCACGTCGACACCGGCGAGCGCCTGCCCGATGAACTGCTCGCCAGGCTGCAGGCGGCCAAGAACTTCCAGTCGGCGATGGGCATGCTGCGCCAGATCGAGTTCTCGCTGTTCGACTTCCGCCTTCATCACGAGCTCGAGGCACCCAGCGCCGACGACGTCCAGCACCTGCTCGATGCGGTGCGCGACCAGTACTCGGTAGTGCCGCGGGCCGACTTCAACCGCTTCCAGAACAGCTTCGGGCATATCTTCGCCGGCGGCTATGCGGCGGGCTACTACAGCTACAAGTGGGCGGAAGTGCTCTCCGCCGACGCTTACGGCGCCTTCGAGGAGGCCGGGGTGTTCGACGGCGAAACCGGGATGCGCTTTCGCCGCGAGGTCCTCGAGCAGGGCGGCTCGCGCGACGCCGCCGAGCTGTTCAAGGCGTTCCGCGGCCGCGAGCCCAGCGTCGAGCCGCTGCTTCGCCACAGCGGCATCCGCGCCGCCTGACAGGAGAAAGCATGTCGACACCCAAACGCTTCATCGCCGGCGCCATCTGTCCGCGCTGTGCGGCCATGGACAAGCTGCGCACCTGGGAAGCCAACGGCATCCGCTACCGCGACTGCGTGGCCTGTGATTTCTTCGAGCAGTTGCCGATCGAGGAGCAGGACGCCCCGGAGCTCGCCACCCGGGTCAACCAGGCACGCGACGACGAGCGGCGCAACAGCGTGCAGCCGGTACGCATCCTCGACCCCAAGGGCGGCTCCAAGGGCTAGCCCGGGCGCTGATCACCGGGGCACGCCAAGGCCCGCTTCAGGTTATACGCCGGTTTCGGTGGGCAGTGTGCCCTCGCAGGCCGTGTTTCGACACAACCTGCGGAACCCGGGAGCGCATTCGCTCCGGCTAGGGATTCTGGTCGCTTGGCTGTGGCAGCGCCGGTAGCGACCTGTCGAGCAACTCGACGCTCTGGCGGTAATACAGCTGGCTCTTGTTGTGCTCGCCGAGATTGGCGAACAGCCGCGCCAGCTCGGCGCACACCACGCCGCTGGGGCGCTGGCGCTGACTGGCCTCGAAGTACTCCTGCGCCTTGCCCCAATAGGCGTTGCGCAACGACAGGCGGCCCAGGGTCAGCAGCAGGTCGGGGTCGTTGGGACGCTCCTGCAGCCACTTCTCGGCATAGGCCAGCTGCCGGCCGGCATCGACATTGAGCAGCCCATAGCGCAGTACCAGACGATTGTCCCAGCGCTCCTTGAGAGTCTGACGCAGCAATCGTTCGGCCAGCCCCTCCTCCTTGCCGCGCACCAGCGCCTCGGTATACAGAGCGACCAGCTCGACCTCGTTGCGCAGGTGGTCAGGCATGTCCGCCCACAGGTTGCGCACCCGCTCCAGATCGCCGGGCGGTCGCGCCGCCTGCAGGATCAACTCGCGGTAGGCGCGCTGCTCGAGTTCGCGGCGCTCGTCGTCGCCGACCAGCTGCTGGCGAGCCAGTCGCGGCATCAGGCGGCGCAGCCCCTCCCAATCGTTGACGCTGAGATACGCCTGCTTGAGCAGCTTGAGCACCTGGGGGTGCTCGGGCAGTTGCTTCTCGAGGCGCGTCAGTGTCGCCAGCGCCTCCTCGAACTGCTGACGGTCGAGCATCAACTGCGCCTGCACCAGGCCGACCGCGGTCTCGGCGCCCTCGGTGCTGAAGTGGGCCCGCTTGAGCAGGCTATCGGCCTGTTCGTAGCGCCCCTGGTAATGCGCCGCCAGCGCCGCCGACAGGTAGTTGACCAGCGGCGTGCTGGAGTCGTCGGCCGCCTTGGTCAACGATTTCTCGGCACGCTTCCAGCGACCCTCGGCGAGCGCCACCAGGCCGCGCACGGTGCGCCGCATGGCGTTGCGGTTACGAGTGCGACTGTTCCAGACCTTGAGCCGGCTGACCGGGCGGCGCAGCCGCGTCAGCAACCGCAACAGGAAGTGCAGGACCAGGAACGCGGCCAGCAGCAGGATCAGCCCGAACCAGAAGGAGGTCTGAAAGGAGGTGTCGCCGACCCGGACCAACCAGTAACCGGGCAGCGACTTCATCAACTGGCCGAACAGCGCGCCGACGGCCAGGCCGAAGACGACGATCAGGACGAATTTTCTCATGCCGCGTCGCTCCCGGCGTCATGGCGACGCTCCATGAAATCGCGCAGTTTCTGAAGCGACGCGCTGATATCCGGCAGTTCGGGGCGCACGTCCTTGACGGCCAGCGTGGCCAGTCGCTCGAGCAAATTGGCGACACCCTGATTGCCGGTATCGTAGTAGCGCTCGATCAGCGTACGCGCCTTTTCGAGGCTCGCCTGGTAGAGCTGGGCGTCGCTCTGCAACAGCGCCAGCTGGGCCTGCTCGAGCTGCAGACGCACGTTCTGGCGCAGGTAGGATTCCTGTTCCGGGGTCATCAGCGCCTCGAGCGCCTGGTCATTCTTGCGCACCACCACCAGGTCCTTGAGCTCCTGACCGAAGCGCGACAACTGCTGCTGCCAGCTGCCCTTCACCGGCGAGGTATCGCCGGCCTCGGCGGCCTGCTGCTGAATGTCCTGCTCCAGCGGCAACTTGGCAAGCTGCTCCTGCTGGGCCATCAGCTCCAGATAAAGCCCGGTGCGGTCGACCTGAGCGACCGATTCGAGCGCGGCGATCTCCGACTGAGTGGCGCGCCGCACCGGCGTCAGCGCTGGATTGTCGATCTGTGCCAGACGCTGGTCGGCAGTCTTGAGCAGCGACGTCGAGCCCTTGACGTCGCGCTCGAGCTGCAGGCGCTGATTGGCCAGCCGCAACAGGTACTCGACCTCGGCGAGGCGCCATTCGCTGGTGTCGGTCTGCTGCTTGCTGGCGAGCTGCTTGAGCACCTTGTCGAGGGTGGCGTTCAGCTCCTCACGGTACTGCTGGAAGTCGTCGCGCAGCGTCTGCATCGCCTGCTGACGTTGCTGGTCGCCATCGCCGAGCTGCGACTTGAGCTGGGAAATCGCCTGGGCGTTGCTCTCGGCCTGTGCCAGACGTTGCTGCTGGGTCTGAAATTTCTGCCAGCCCCACCAGCCGCCCAGCAGCACGACCAGCGCCAGCACGATCACCAGCGCCAGCGCGATGCCTCCGGCCTTGCCGCCCCTCTTGGACGTGTCGGCGGGTGGCTTGCCGCCAGAGCCGCTGCCGCCGGCCGGCGTGGCGGTCGCGCTCGTCGCGGCGGGCTTGTCGTCAGATGGCATGGTCGACTTGCCTTCACCGGCCTTCGACTTGCCTTCACCGGCCTTCGACTTGCCTTCGCCGGCCTTCGACGTGGCGGTGGGGCGCTCGCCATCCGACGGTGCCGAAGCGCTCCGGTCGGGGGTCGCGTCGGCATTTTCCGCCGCTTCGGCGGCCGGGCGTTTTGATGCCTCGTCCGAGTTGTCCTTGCCCGCGCCTGAAAACGCACGCTGTCCATCCTGATCGTGCTCTTGCTTACTCATCTGTCGCTAGCCCTTTTCATCAAGATCGTCATGATCGGCGCCATCCAGGTCGCAGGCCTCGGCCACCGCGGTCGCCAGCGCGGTCGGGGAGGCGCCTCGCGCCACCCTGGGGCGCAGAAAGCCCAGCGTGTCGGCCAGTGTAGCCAAACGCCGACTGGAAACGATTAGCGGTTGGTTCAACGCATCCGCACCACACCATCCTGCCAGATGTTCGAGCAGTTCGCCGCTGGTGACCACCAGCGCGGCGTAATCGCCGCTGGCCAGCAGCCGCTTGCCCGCTTCTTCCGGGGCACGCAACAGGCGCCGGTAGAGCGCCAGTCGGGTCAGCCGCGCGCCGCGTCGGGTCAATTCGTCGGCGAGCCATGGGCGACCACCCTCGCCGGCCGCCAGCAGCACTCGCCGAGAACTCAGGCGCTGCAGCGAGGGCAGCGCCAGCAGCGCTTCGCTGGTACTGCCCTGCTCGCTGGACGGCAGGTGCACGCGAACGTCCAGTTGCTCGTTGAGGACCTGGGCAGTGCCCGCACCCAGCGCATAGAAGCGCGGCCCCAGCGGCAGTTGCGGCCAGTAGCGGTCGAGCCCCTCGGCCAGGCACCGGGCGGCGAAGGGGCTGGCCACCACCACCCGCTGGAAATTGTCGAAGTCGAGCCAGGCCTGACGCATCGCCGGCGTCTCGGCGAGCGCCTCCAGACGCATCACGTCGAGCGTTGCGACCTCGACGCCGCGCACCGCCAGCGCCCGGCACAACACCCCGGCGCGCTCGCCGGGGCGGCTGATCAGCACCCGTGGGCGCATCAATCCTCGCCGTAGACCTGGGCGAGAATTTCGCCGGCGCCCTGATCGAGCAATTCCTCGGCGACTCGCACGCCGAGGGTCTCGGGCTCGTTGACCGAACCGCGGCCCTCGGCGCGCAGCACTCGCGAGCCGTCGGGCATGCCCACCAGGGCACGCAGCCACAGCGTACGCCCGCCCTCCTCGAGGATCGCGTGACCGCCGATGGGGACCTGGCAGCCACCTTCGAGGCGGGTGTTCATGGCGCGTTCGGCGCGCACCCGGGTGGCGGTCTCGGCGTGATCGAGCGGCGCCAGCAGGGCCAGCAGCTCGGGATCGTCGGTACGGCATTCGATGCCCAGCGCGCCCTGGCCGCAGGCCGGCAGGCTGACTTCGGGAGGCAGTTCGTAGGTGATGCGCGCATCCAGCCCCAGCCGGCGCAGCCCGGAAGTGGCGAGGATGATCGCGTCGAAGTCGCCGGCATCGAGCTTGCCCAGCCGGGTCTGGACGTTGCCGCGCAGGCTGAGCACCTCGAGATCGGGGCGCGCTTCGCTGATCTGCAGGCCGCGGCGCAGGCTCGAGGTGCCCACCCGGGCGCCCTCGGGCAACTGCTCGGGAGTCGCATAGCGGTTCGACACGAACGCATCGGTGGGCGCGGCGCCCTCGAGGATCACCGACAGGCCGAGCCCCTCGGGGAAGTGCATCGGCACGTCCTTCATCGAGTGCACGGCGATATCGGCACGTCCGTCGAGCATGGCGTCCTCGAGCTCCTTGACGAACAGCCCCTTGCCGCCGACCTTGGCCAGCGGCGTATCGAGGATCTTGTCGCCCTTGGTGGCCATCGCCACCAGTTCCACGTTCAGCCCCGTGTGCAAGGCCATCAGCCGGTCGCGTACGTGTTCGGCCTGCCACATGGCCAGGCGGCTCTTGCGGGTGGCGATTCGCAGGGTCGTCATAGTCGGTACTGGGCTCTCCCGGCACGGCCCCGGCAAGGGCTCGGTGAAATAGGTTCGATGTTCGGCTCAGCGCTCGCAGACCGAGCAAGAGTGGCGAATCGATCGCCAGCGTATACGGCACACATGGCGTCATCATAAAGCAGTCGCCAGACAAGGAAAAATCGCCCGCCCGACGGGCCGCGGGCGGACCGCCCGCTCGCCTGATACGCTGACTCTGGTACACTCGGGGCACAACGTTCTCGTGACCATGCAGGATCCGCAACCCCGATGAGCCAGCATACCAACCAGTCCTGGGGTGGCCGCTTCAGCGAACCCACCGATGCCTTCGTCGAGCAGTTCACCGCCTCGGTGAATTTCGATCGTCGCCTCTATCACCACGACATCCGCGGGTCGATCGCCCATGCCACCATGCTGGCCCGCGTCGACGTACTGACGCTGGATGAGCGCGACGCGATCATCCAGGGGCTCAGCGAGGTCGAGCGCGAGATCGAGACCGGCGAGTTTCCCTGGTCGGTGGCACTCGAAGACGTACACATGAACATCGAGGCCCGCCTTACCGAAAAGATCGGCATCACCGGCAAGAAACTGCACACCGGGCGCTCGCGCAACGATCAGGTGGCCACCGACATCCGCCTCTACCTGCGCGACGAGATCGACGCCATCGACGCCGAGATTGCACGCCTGCGCCGCGCCCTGATCGAGCTGGCCGACGCCGAGGCCGAGACCATCATGCCCGGTTTCACGCACCTGCAGACCGCCCAGCCGGTGACCTTCGGCCATCACCTGCTGGCCTGGCAGGAGATGGTCGCTCGCGATCATCAGCGGCTGCGCGACTGCCGCAAGCGCGTCAACGTTATGCCGCTCGGCGCCGCGGCGCTGGCCGGCACCACCTATCCCATCGACCGCCACGTCAGCGCCGAGCTGCTGGGCTTCGAGCGCCCCGCCGAGAATTCGCTCGACGCGGTCAGCGATCGCGACTTCGCCATCGAGTTCACCGCCTTCGCCAGCCTGCTGCTGATGCATCTATCGCGCATGAGCGAGGAACTGGTGCTGTGGACCAGCGCGCAGTTCGCCTTCATCGAGCTGCCCGATCGCTTCTGCACCGGCTCATCGATCATGCCGCAGAAGAAGAACCCCGACGTGCCCGAGCTGGTGCGCGGCAAGACCGGCCGCGTCTACGGCCACCTGATGAGCCTTTTGACGCTGATGAAGTCGCAGCCGCTGGCCTACAACAAGGACAATCAGGAGGACAAGGAGCCGCTGTTCGACACTCTCGACACGGTCAAGGGCTGCCTGCGCGCCTTCGCCGACATGATCCCGTCGATCGAGGCCAAGGCCGACAACATGTTTGATGCGGCACGCCGCGGCTTCTCCACCGCCACCGACCTGGCCGACTACCTGGTGCGCAAGGGCGTGGCCTTTCGCGACGCTCACGAGATCGTCGGCCAGTCGGTCGCCTATGGGCTCGAGCAGGGCAAGGATCTCTCCGAGATGTCGCTCGACGAGCTCAAGCGCTTCTCGACGAGCATCGAGGACGACGTCTTCGCGGTGCTGACCCTCGAGGGCTCGGTGGCCGCGCGCAACCATATCGGCGCCACCGCGCCCGATCAGGTCCGCGCCGCCGCCCAGCGCGCCCGCGATGCCCTCGCCGCGCTGGGGGAAGGCCGATGAGCGCATTTCGCATCGCCGCACTCGCCATCGCGCTGACCACGCTCGCCCTGCTCAGCGGCTGCGGCCAGAAAGGCCCGCTGTACATGCCCGGCGACGAGCAGGCCGCCGAGCAGTACGACCCGACCGACGTCTATCCGGCGCAGCCGCCCCAGACGGAAGGAGATGCGGACAGCGCCGACGATGGCCCCACCACGAACGGCAACGCCGCCCCAAGCGAGGCCGGAGAGTAAGCATGGATCATTTCGATTACCGCGACGGCGTACTGTATGGCGAGGACATACCGCTGACCCAGGTCGCCGAGCGCTTCGGCACGCCTTGCTACGTGTATTCCCGGGCTACTCTCGAGCGCCATTACCGCGCCTACAGCGAAGCGCTGTCCGGCCACCCGCACCTGATCTGCTACGCGGTCAAGGCCAACTCCAACCTGGCGGTGCTCAATCTGCTGGCGCGCCTCGGCGCCGGTTTCGACATCGTCTCGGTGGGTGAACTCGAACGCGTGCTGGCCGCCGGCGGCGATCCCGCCAAGGTGGTGTTCTCGGGAGTCGCCAAGCAGCGCCACGAGATGGCCCGGGCGCTGGAAGTGGGCATCAAGTGCTTCAATGTCGAATCGTTGGCCGAGCTCGAGCGCCTTGACCAGGTGGCCGGCGAATGCCGCGAGACCGCACGGGTCTCGCTGCGCGTCAACCCCGACGTCGACGCGCGCACCCATCCGTACATCTCCACCGGGCTCAAGGCCAACAAGTTCGGCATTCCCGTCGACCAGGCCTTCGACATCTATGCCCGGGCCGCCGAGTTCGCGCACCTCGAGGTGGTCGGCATCGACTGTCATATCGGCTCGCAGCTCACCGAGCTCGCGCCGTTCATCGCGGCGCTGGACCGCCTGCTGCTGCTGCTCGACCGGCTTGCCGAGCGCGGCATCCATGTCGAGCACCTGGATCTCGGCGGCGGACTCGGCGTGCCCTATCACGGCGAGACCCCGCCGGCGCCTTACGACTATGCCCGCGCGCTGCTTGAACGGCTCGCCCAGTGGGACAGCCAGCGCAAGCTGACCCTGCTGTTCGAACCCGGCCGCTCAATCGCCGCCAACGCCGGGGTACTGCTGACCCGCGTGGAGTACTTAAAACCCGGCGAGGAGAAGAACTTCGCGGTGATCGACGCCGGAATGAACGATTTGATCCGCCCGTCGCTGTACCAGGCCTGGCAAATGATTCTGCCGGTGGATACGCGCAAGCCGCGCGACTCGGCGCGCTACGACGTGGTCGGCCCGGTCTGCGAGACCGGCGACTTCCTGGGCAAGGATCGCGACCTGGCGATCGCCGCCGGCGACCTGCTGGCGGTGCGCTCGGCCGGCGCCTACGGTTTCGTCATGGCCTCGAACTACAACAGCCGCCCGCGGCCCGCAGAGGTGATGATCGATGGCGAGCGCCTGCACCTGGTGCGCCAGCGCGAGAGCGTCGAGTCGCTGTGGGCGGGCGAGGCGCTGTTGCCGCCCACTGCCGTGGAGAGCCGTTGATGCGGGTGCATTTCACCAAGATGCATGGGCTGGGCAATGACTTCATGGTGGTCGATCTGGTTACCCAACGCGTGCATTTCGAGCCCGAGCAGATACGCCGCCTGGCCGATCGCCATTTCGGCATCGGCTTCGATCAGCTGCTGCTGGTCGAGCCGCCGCGCGACCCGGAGCTGGACTTTCGCTATCGCATCTACAACGCCGATGGCGGCGAAGTCGAGAACTGCGGCAACGGCGCGCGCTGTTTCGCGCGCTTCGTGCGCGACCAGCAGCTGACCCACAAGCGCGAGATTCGCGTCGAGACCCTGGGCGGGCCACTGACCCTGCGCGTGGACGACGACGAGCGCGTCCGCGTCGACATGGGCACGCCACGCTTCGACCCGGCGGCGGTGCCGTTCGAGGCCGAGACCGATCTGGCCCGCCATGTCCTGGAGGTCGACGGCGAACGGCTCGAGATCGGCGTGGTGTCGATGGGCAACCCGCATGCGGTGCTGCGGGTCGACGATCTCGACGCCACCCCGGTGGCCCGGCTGGGGCCGGCCATCGAGCGCCACCCGCGCTTCCCCCGCCAGGTCAACGCCGGCTTCATGCAGGTCGTGTCGCGCCACGAGATCCGCCTGCGGGTCTTCGAGCGCGGCGCCGGCGAGACGCTGGCCTGCGGTACCGGCGCCTGCGCCGCGGTGGCCAGCGGGATTCGTCAGGGGCTGCTCGACAGTCCGGTCGACGTTCACCTGCGCGGCGGTCAGCTGACCATCGAATGGCCGGGTGGCGACGCCGCGCTAATCATGACCGGCCCCGCCGAGCGGGTCTTCGATGGCCGTGTGCAACTATGCTGAGCCGCCAAGCTGTATCATCGAGCTGAAATCAGCGAGCGAACGACAAGAGGACGCCATGCCCCCTGCGAAAGCGCCCGAATCCCGCCAGACGCTCGACCCCGAACGAGTCGCCCGCTGGCTGGCCCGCCATCCCGATTTCTTCATCGGCCGCGAGGGCCTGCTGCAACAGCTCAAGGTGCCGCACCCCGAGTCGCACGGCGCCATTTCGCTGCTCGAGCGACTGGTGATCGACCTGCGCGAACGTGCCGAAGGCGCCGAATGGCGGCTCGAGCAGCTGCTCGAATCGGCGCGCTACAACGAGTCGCAGTATCGCCGCACTCGCGAATTGGTGCTGGCACTGCTCGAGGCCGAGGACAGCGACGCGCTCGGCGAGGCGCTGGCCACTCAGCTCGCCGAGCGCTTCCAGACCCAGGCGGTGGCGCTGTGGTGCGCCCCGGAGCTCACCGATATCGAGCCGCAGCCGCCGCAACCGCCCCGCTTCGTGCTCGACGAGAACAGCGGCACCCGCCTGGGCGCGCTGCTCGATGGCCGCGCCAGCCGTTGCCGGCGACTGTCGCGCAAGGACTGGCAACGCCTGCTGCCGCACAGCGAACCGCCCAAGCAGGCCGGCTCCTGTGCGCTGACTCGGCTGACCCTGGGCGAGCCGATAGGCTACCTGATCCTCGCCAGCCACGACGGCGACTACTTCCGCGCCAGCCTTGACACGCTGTTCACCGAATACCTCGGCGAAGTCGTCGCCCGCCTGATGATGCGCCATGCCGGACGCCTGTGAGGGCCTGACGGCCGAGATCGAGGCCTTCCTCGCCGGGCTCGCGCAGCACGCCAGCCCGGCGACCGTCGACGCCTATCGCCGCGATACCGCCGCGCTGCTGCGCTTTGCCCGCGCCCGGGAACTCGCCGGTTGGGCCGCGCTCGATGTCGCCGAGGTGCGCCGCTTCCTGGGCGGCGAACGCAGCCGCGGGCTGGCCGCGCGCAGCTTGGCGCGCCGCCGCGCGGCGCTGTCGAGCTTCGCCGAGCATCTGGTCCAGCGCGGCGTGCTCGCGCACAACCCGGTGCGCCTGGCGCCCTCGCCGCGCACGCCCCGGCACCTGCCGCGTCCCGTCGACGTCGATCAGCTGGCGCGCTTCCTGGACACGCCCCATGACGGCTCGCCGCTGGCGCTACGCGATCAGGCGATGTGCGAATTGTTGTACTCCTGCGGGCTGCGCCTGGCCGAGCTCGCCGCGCTGGACCTGGCGCACCTCGACGGCCAGCGCGTGCGGGTCGTCGGCAAGGGTGGCAAGCCGCGCCAGCTGCCCGTCGGCCGGCGCGCTCGTCAGGCGCTCGATAGCTGGCTGACGGCGCGCCACAGCCTAGCCGGTAACGACGAGCCGGCGCTGTTCGTCGCAAGCCGCGGCACGCGACTCGGCCACCGCGCCATTCAGCAACGCCTGGCCCGGCTCGCCATTGAGCGCGGCCTGCCCGAACATCTTCACCCGCACCGCCTGCGTCACTCCTTCGCCAGCCATCTGCTGGAGTCCAGCCAGGACCTGCGCGCCGTACAGGAACTGCTCGGCCATGCCCATCTGTCGACCACCCAGGTCTATACCCACCTGGATTGGCAACAGCTGGCCGGGGTCTACGATGCCGCCCATCCGCGTGCGCGACGCCGCGATTGAACGAACGTCGCCCCTCGCCGCCAGCGTATGTACCGCTTGGGTAGCAACCGTCCATGGACGGCCGCTCGATGATGCCAAAAGAGGGTCCGCAAACAAGCGTTGATCCATGCTACGAAACCATCACCGCCAATGGAGCCGCATGAGCGTACCGTTGCGGATAAGTTAGGGTTGAATCATCAAGCCGCGCTGGCCCATTGGCACCCTCAATCCAGACCGGCGAAGCTCACGATTGCTTGTTGCTTTTTTTTACACGCGCGGGTTTGCCTAAACTGCATGGCATGGCTAGCGTGAAAGGTGTCACACGGAAATGTGGCATCCAAAAGTGAAGTGACGCGAAACGTCTTCCAAGCAAGACGCGCTCACATACACCAGAGAGAAAGGAGTATTGTCATGGCTGAACATCGTGGCGGTTCTGGTAACTTCGCAGAAGATCCCAAGCGTGCATCCGAGGCTGGCCAGAAAGGTGGCGAGCATAGCGGAGGGAATTTCGCCAACGACCCCCAAAAGGCTTCCGAAGCCGGCCATAAAGGCGGCCAGCATAGTGAGGGAAATTTCGCCAATGATCCGGAAAAGGCTTCCGAAGCGGGCAAGAAAGGCGGCCAGCATAGTGGCGGCAACTTCGCCAATGATCCGGAAAAGGCTTCCGAAGCCGGTCAGAAAGGCGGGAAACACAGCGGTGGCAACTTCGCCAATGACCGCGAGAAAGCCTCGGAGGCTGGTCAGAAGGGTGGCCGCAACAGCTAATTAACTAGTTCTGCCCATCCGACATGGAAAAGCACACAGGGATGTGCGAAGCACAGGGATGTGCCAAGAGTCATCAATGAGGTTCAAGGAGAGGAGTATAGTGATGGCCAACCCAGTTAAAGATAAGAACTATAACTTGATTAGCTCCATCTATCATCTCGCCCAAGGTTCGGAAAATTGCAAGCAATATGCCAGCGATTCCCAGCGCGACAATGATGATGAAACCACCAAGCTTTTCGAAGAATTGCAACGCTTTTATTCGGAGCATGGCGAAAAGGCCGCCAAGATTCTGAAAAACCGCCTGTGAGTGAGCAGACTCATGGAGTGTGATAAGGATCGGCTTCTGCCGATCCTTTTTGATTTACGAGCATGCAGCAGTCGATCCGACAAGCAGCGGCCCGGCAGGTCGCCGGGCCGCTGGTTCGAATGATAGCTACGCGCCTGACGTCGTCGCTCAGCGCTTTGCCGTAGCACTCGAGTCTTCGTCGCGTTGCAGGTACTGCCGTAGCGTCTTGGGCATGTGTTCATCCAACCAGGCGGCCATGGCCAGCTCCTCTTCGAGGATTTCTTCGCAGACCCGCTTGGTTTCCATATCGCCGGCTTCCTCCGCCGTGGCAATCAGCACCTTATACGAGGAAATCTCCAGTTGCTCGAAGGTATAACTGGCGATACAGCCCTTGACGATCTCGTCGCCGCTGAACATGCCGCCAACTGCCTGTCCCATCGCCGACATTCTTCCGGTAGCGTCTTTCAAGGAAGACGAGCTTTCATCATAACGCGCGATACCCCCCTGTGTGTCAACCTCACTCTCTACGTGGTACTGGACCTGTAAAGCCGCTTCATCGTGGCCTGGATGGTCTCCCACAAGGAGAATGCCGCCTTGGCTCAGCAGCTCTTCCAGGAGGCCGTGGATCGCTACGGAATCCCGCAGGGAGCGCTGACGCTCCACCAGGATCGAGGCTCGCCGATGATCGCCCGCAGCTACCTGGACCTCATGGGAGAGCTGGGGGTGACGTGTAGCCATAGCCGCCCGCGGGTGAGTAATGACAACCCGTTCAGCGAAAGCCAGTTCAAGACCAGCAAGTACCAGCCCGACTATCCCGGGCGCTTCGAGAGCATCGTCCATGCCCGGCAGTGGTACCGCGCCTATGTCGACTGGTACAACCTGCAGCACCCTCACAGCGGGCGGGCTGGCTTCACCCCGGAGCAGGTCTTCACCGGCCGATATCGCGAGATTGCGGAGGTCCGTCAGCGAGCGCTCGATGACAGCTTCGAGGCGCACCCCGAGCGATTCCTACGCGGACGCCCCAAGGTGGCGATGCCACCGGCCAGTGTCTCGATCAATCCGGTACAGCCCGATGACGACGACCCGGCCCCCTACAGCGTGGTGAACTTCCCGACACTGGCGGCGGCAAGCGGCAGCGCGACGAAATCGACACTAATTTTTAACGATCTGTCCGAATCAGGTTGACAGGTTCCGCCATGAATGACGCAACCTATTTGTGTGCCATCCACATATTATCAATGTAGATGATAAATACGCCTGAAAAAACCATGGCCATATATCTTTTTTATTAAAATTAATATTAATCAATAAACCACACTCAACAACACAGGCAGGGCAGCCCACAAAGGGGCAGGATGCGGGTTTTCACCGGCCTGAGGCCAATGTCGATAACGAGAAGTCTCCAGCCTCACGGGAGACACCGGGGCATAACAGCTCTAGCGCCAAGACGCCAGTCCCAGGGGCTCAGGGGAGCGAGCAAACGGAACGCAAGCGTCGTATCGACGATGCTTCGAAAGAGGCCGACTCGCCGCGGCGCGATGAATGACGCTCTTGTTTCGATACTGGAGCGGTGCCTGATTCTTTGATCGATAGGGAAGGCAGAGCGCCTACAGAAACAATTGACACGCTGGCATCATGCGGTCGCTGCTGTCTGGATCTGCGCGTCGGTGACACCTAGCGGCTGACTGGACGATCTTGCTCAGCCCAGATAGGCGGCGACCGTGTCGAAAGCGGCTCGCTGGGTGCGTGCCTCGTCAGCCCAGAACTGCAGCACTTCCGGATCGAACTGCAGGCTCTGCGCAGCTACCGGTCGAACGAGGGAGGGGGAAAGAGTCATGGAAGTACTCCTGGTTGGTTGAAACTTCCAATGTAATACATTTTCTGCTGCAAAGCAGCATGTTCGACTAATGGCTTTTTATTAAAGAATTTACTGAATTAATGGCTCAATGCGATACCCCGAAGACACTTTTCAGATAGTTGACGTAGTTGTAGTCGCGGGACGTCGCCTTGCCCGGCTCGTCGGAAATCTTGGCGACCGGACGAGCGTTGCATGACATCATCTTGATCACGATATTCAGCGGCCTGACCCCCGGCACGTCGCAGGTCAGACTGGTGCCGATGCCGAAACTGGTCTTGATCCGGCCCTGCAGCGCCATCTTGATCTCCATGGCCTTGTCGAACGTCAGGGCATCGCTGAAGATCAGCGTCTTGGTCCCGGGGTCGACTCCCAGCTTTTCGTAATGGCGGATGCACTTTTCGGCAAATACCAGGGGGTCGCCGCTATCGTGACGCAACCCATCGAACAGCTTGGCAAAATACAGATCGAAATCGTTGAGAAAGGCATCGAGGGTGATGGTATCGGTCAAGGCGACGCCCAGATAACCCCGGTATTCCTGGACCCAAGCCTCCAATGCAGCCCGCTGGCTGTCGATCAGCCGACTGCCCAGCTGCTGGTGGGCCATGACCCATTCGTGGGCCATGGTGCCCATCGGCGCAAGGCCATGGCGACGCGCGATGTCGACGTTGCTGGTGCCCACGAAATTGCCCGGAAAATGTGTGCTCAGCGCCTCGATGATCACCTCCTGGACCGGCTGCGATAGTCGCCGACGGGTGCCGAAATCCGCCAGGTTGAATCCCTTGAGCTCGTCCGGCGAGTAGCGACGATTCAGCGTATCGAGTTTGGCGTGTAACTGCGTCAGCGCCTGGTCGACGGTCGCCTCGGGATACAGGGCGCGATTGCGGATTTCGCTGACGATCGCCAGGATGACGATTTCGTAGAGAATGCTGTGAGACCATGGCCCGTCGATGACGATGCATAGATCGTTGCCGTCCATGCCGACAACGACATAGTCCGGGTTGAAACGAAACAGCTCGAGGAAGCGGATGAAATCCGGGGTCATGTAGGCAAAGCTGCTCAGATAATGCGACTCCTCCCTGCTCAAGCTCAACATCGCCAGGTAATCGATCTGCGCCCGTATCTCGTCGACATAAGGCGCCAGGTCCTCCGCATTGCGGGAGCGGAATTCCCACGTCACGCTGGCGTTGGGGTAGTTGTGATGGACGCCCTGCATCATCGTGAGCTTGTACCAGTCGGTATCCAGCAAGGAATCGATGATGGGCCCTTGCATGCGGTAGGTATCCGTCAATGCAGCCTCCGGTGCTTTCGATAATCTGAAATTATCCTAGAGCCTAGTTGGCGGCGGCACCCTGGTAAAACGCCAATGGCGCAATGATCGCTGTCGGCTCGAATACCACCAATCTTCAAAGAAGGAGCTTGATGCCCACTAGCATGATGAGCAGGGCGAAGAGTTTCCTGAGCAGACCGGCCGGCAGCCGGTGGGCAGCGGCCACGCCGAGCCTGGCGGCCGGCACGCTGCATAGCAGCATGCCGAGAAAGGCCGGCCAGTAGAGAAAACCGGTGGCGTAGTCCGGCAGCGCCGCGTCGCGATAGCCGGTCACCACGAAGGTCACTGCGCCGAATGCCGCAATGGGAATGCCGCAGGCCGCCGAGGTGCCGATGGCTCGGGTCATGCTCGCCCCGCTGCGCAACAGCCAGGGCACGCTGAGCACGCCGCCGCCGATCCCGAACAGCGCCGAGAACGCGCCGATGACTGTGCCGGCGGTGATCGTCTGAAGCCCGCCGGCACGCTCGTTCGCTACAGTCGGCATGCGGGAAAACAGCAGGCGCAACGCCAGAAGGGTCAGGAACAGGCCGAATAGCGTCTGCAACTGAGCGGCCGGAAGCACGCTCGCCAGCAGGCCGCCCAGGATCGCGCCGGTGATCAGCCCCGGAAGCAGCCGAATCAGCAGCGGCTTGGCAACGCCCCCGCGCCGCCAATGGCCGAACGCCGACGAGGAACCGGTCACGGCAATGGTCGCCAGCGACGTACCGATGGCCATATGAGTCATGACCGAGGCATCGATGCCCTGCTTGGCGAACGCAAGGAGCAGCGCCGGGACGATCACCACACCACCGCCGATTCCGAACAGCCCCGCCGCAAAGCCGGCGACGCTCCCGATCAGGCAATAGAACAACAACGACAGCAACATGCGAACCCCCAGGGCCAGCGAAGGGAGCCAGATAAAGACCCGACCGACTGCCTCAGGACAACTCGGTCACCGCAGTGCGGCCCAGGTCCTTGACGCTCGCCACCAGATCGCTGAAGCGCTCGCCCTGGACCAGCACATGCCCGCGCAGTGCGTCCTCGGCCGCCTGGGACTCCCCCGCCTCGATCGCCATGACGATACGCCGATGCTCATCGAGCGACGACTGCATGCGATGGCGCACCTTGAGTTGCAGGCGGCGATAGGGCTTCAGGCGCATCTTCAGTTGCCGGGCCTCGTCGGCGAGAAAGGCATTGTGGCTGGCCGCATAGATGCAACTGTGAAAGGCTTCATTCTCGTAATAGTACTCATCGGTATCGCCGTTCCCGGCGGCCTGCTCGCAGCGCTTCAGGGCATCGCGGAGCTCGCCGAGCTCCAGCACCGTGATGCGGCGTGCGGCGAGTCGCCCGCACATCCCCTCCAGTTCCGCCATGACCTCGAACATCTCGATCAGCCGGTCGATGCCGACCTCGGCGACGAACGTGCCCTTCTTGGGTTGCACACTGACCAGCCCGCTGGCCACCAGTTGATGGATGGCTTCGCGAACCGGGGTGCGCGAGACGTTGAATTCCTGACCCAGCGCTTCCGGATCGAGGCGCTCTCCGGGTATCCGATCCCCGTTGAGGATAGCGTTCTCCAGTGCGTCCCTGAGTCGCTGCGTATTAGATCGCTTCATGCCGCCCACGCGTCACCTCCCGCCCCGTCCGGCTCTGCCACTATGGTCTAGGGTCAAAAAATTGACATGAATATACTAGCACCGCTATTAAAGTATACATCAGCAAGCCTGATATATACCCAGCACAATAACAATCGACAGGAGACGCCACCATGAAAACCACTTTTCTTCCCGTTCTGACCACCCTCGGCCTGGCCATCGCCTTCAACTCCACCGCGGCGGCTGCCGAGACCGTACTGCGCGCCTCGCACCAGTTTCCCAAGGGCGACGTGCGCGACGAGATGGTACAGATGATTGCCGACGAGGTCGCCAAAGCCGATGTGGGACTCAATGTTCAGGTCTATCCCGCCGAGTCGCTGTTCGGCGCCAAGGAACAGTGGTCGGCGCTGGTACGCGGCCGCCTGGATATGACCGCGTTGCCGCTGGATTACGCCAGTGGCCGTCAACCGGAGTTCTCGGCGACCTTGATGCCGGGCCTGGTGCGCAACCATGAGCGCGCCCAGCGTCTCAACGACTCCAAGTTCATGGACATGATCAAGCAAGTGATCAACGACGCCGGCGCGCGGGTGCTCTCGGATGCCTGGCTGGCCGGCGGTTTCGTGTCCGACGTGCGCTGCATCACCTCGCCGGACACCGTGAAAGGGCAAACCCTGCGCGCCGCCGGCCCGGCCTTCGACGAGATGCTGGCCACCGCCGGCGCGTCGATCGCTTCGATGCCCTCCTCGGAGATCTACACGGCAATGCAGACCGGGGTGCTCGACGGTGCCAACACCTCCTCGGGTTCACTGGTGTCCTACCGCATCTATGAGCAGTCGGACTGTCTGACCGCGCCGGGCGAGAACGCCCTGTGGTTCATGTACGAGCCGATCCTGATCTCCCAGCAGAGCTGGGAAAAACTCAACGAGCAGCAGCAACAGGCGCTGACCGCGGCGGGCGAGAAGGCCGAGGCCTGGTTCTCCAAGCAGGCCGCCGATCTCGACCAGGAACTGGTTGACGTCTACAAGCAAAACGGCGTCGAGGTGGTCAGCATGTCACCCGAGGACTTCCAGGCCTGGCTCGACGTCGCCAAGCAGAGTTCCTACAAGACCTTTGCCGAGAAAGTGCCCAATGGCCAGGCACTGATCGACGCGGCACTGGCCGTGGAGTAAGCCTACCCGCCCGGCCGTTGTCGCCGGGTGCTCGCCTTGTCGGCCGCCGTGTCTGGGCGGCCCTTCATTCACTGAACGAGAGGGCGCCATGGGCCATACCTCGAGTCACTCGTCGGTACCCACGCGTGGTGTGACCGGCCGTTATATCCGCCTGATGGACGCCTTGTCGAGCGGCTTGGCGGTACTCGCCGCCGCCGCCCTGGCCGCCGGCGTGCTCGCTGTCGTCCACATGGTCTTCATGCGCTATGCGCTCGGCCAGAGCACCGTCTGGCAGACCGAATTCGCGGTGTTCTCGGTCACCGCCGCGATGCTGCTCGGCGCCCCCTATGTGCTGATGACCGGCGGTCATGTCGCGGTCACCGTGCTGCCCGACGCCCTCGGCGGTTCGCTCAGAAAGGCCATGCTGCTGATCGCCTCGCTGATCGGTCTGAGCTTTTGTCTCGCCCTGACCTACGGCGCCTGGCTGTACGTGCTCGAAGCCTGGCACGGCGGCTGGACCACCGGCACGGTGTGGAACCCGCCGTTGTGGCCGGCGCTCACGCCCATGGCCATCGGTGCCAGTCTGCTCTCGCTGCAGTACGTGGCGGAAATTCTTCGTGGGGAGTCCGAACATGGACCCAGTCACTAGCGGCATCCTGATCGCCGTCGCGCTGATGGTACTGATGGCCATCGGCACGCCGATCGCCTTCGCGCTGGGCAGCGTGTCGCTCGGCGCCCTGGTGTTGGACCGAGGCTTCGGCGAGTTGACCTATTTCGGCGAGACCTTCTACAGCAGCCTCGCCTCGTTCGGTTTCGTGGCGATCCCGATGTTCATCCTGATGGGCGCGGCCGTGGCCTCCTCGCCCACCGGGCGCGACCTGTACCGTTCCCTCGACCTGTGGATGGGTCGGGTTCCGGGCGGGCTGGCGATCTCCAATATCGGCGCCTGCGCAATCTTCGCCGCACTGTCCGGCTCGTCGCCGGCGACCAGCGCGGCGATCGGCAAGCTGGGCATCCCCGAGATGCGCAAGCGCGGCTATCCGGATGGCGTGGCGGCCGGCTGCATTGCCGCCGGCGGCACGCTGGGGATTCTGATTCCGCCCTCGGTGACCATGATCGTCTACGGCATCTCCACCGAGACCTCGATCGGCCGGCTGTTCATCGCCGGCGCCATGCCCGGCGTCATGCTGGCCGTGCTGTTCATGGCCTGGACGCTGATCGCCTGCAAGCTGGCCGGCGGCTACGACACCCCGAGCCCGCTCACCCAGGCGGCTACCCAGATCAAGGACAACGTCGAAGGCAACCTCAAGGCGCTGGTCCGAGTCGTGCCGTTCCTGGTGGTGGTCACCGGCATCCTGTTCGCCCTGTACGGCGGGGTCGCGACACCCTCGGAAGCCGCCGCGGTCGGCGCCTTCCTGTGTCTGGCGCTGGCCATCGTGGTCTATCGCATGTGGCAGGCCAGACCGCTCAAGCTGATCATGCGCGATGCGCTGCGCGAAAGCGTGATGATCATGCTGATCATCGCCGCCGCGGAGATCTTCGCCTATGCGCTGTCGTCGATGTTCATCACCCAGACCGTGGCCGGCGCGATCGCCGAACTCGAGGTCAACCGCTGGGTGCTGTTGGCGATCATCAACCTGTTCCTGCTGGTGGCCGGCTTCTTTCTGCCGCCAGTGGCGGTGATCGTGATGACCGCGCCGATCCTGCTGCCGATCATCCTGGCCGCCAACTTCGATCCCTACTGGTTCGCGGTGGTCCTGACCATCAACCTGGAGATCGGGCTGATCACCCCGCCGGTCGGCCTGAATCTGTTCATCATCAACGGCATCGCACCGGATATCGCGCTGCGCGACGTATTGCTGGGCAGCCTGCCCTATGCGCTGTGCATGGTGCTGGGGATCGTGCTGCTGAGTTTCTTCCCGGGCATCGCTACCTGGCTGCCCGATCTGATGATGAACTGATCGCCCACGTCCGGAGCACCGATCATGAACATGAGCTTTCTGCAGGAGCTGTTCAGCACCATCACCCAGCGCGATGCCCTGCGACGCAAGCGCTCGGAGGCCCTCGCGCCGGTCAGCCACGCGGAACTGATCGCCGCCTGCAAGGCGTTGCTGGAAAGCGATGGCGAAGCCTCGAGCATCACCCTGGCGCGTCGCGCGCTGGACCTGTATGCGCGGCTCGGCGAAGACGACAAGCTGCGCTTCTTCGAGCGTCTGACCGGCGAGTTCTCCGCCGACCCGGAGCACATCGACGCAGCCTATCAGCGCTACCAGGCCTCGCGCGACAATCGCGACCTGCAGGCACTGTTCGACGCCTGCGAGCCCAGCCGTCAGGAGGTCCTGCGGCGCCTGAACCTGACCACCGACGGCACCCACGAACTGGTGGGCATGCGCGAGGACCTGCTGGGCCTGCTCAAGGCGCACCCCGACCTGCAACCGCTGAACGCCGACTTCGGCCACCTGTTCGGCTCGTGGTTCAACCGCGGGTTCCTGGTCCTGCGGCGCATCGACTGGAACACCCCGGCGGCGATCCTCGAACGCATCATCCACTACGAGGCGGTGCACGAGATCCAGGACTGGAACGACCTGCGCCGGCGCCTCGACGCCCGCGATCGGCGCTGTTTCGCGTTCTTCCACCCGGCGATCGGCGACGAACCGCTGATCTTCGTCGAGGTGGCACTCCATCGCGGCCTGCCCGACCGGATCCAGCCCATCCTCAGCGGCACCCATGGCGTCGAGGATCCCGACAGCGTCGACAGCGCGGCCTTCTTCGGCATCAGCAACTGCCAGACCGGGCTGCGCGGCATCTCGTTCGGCAACTTCCTGATCAAGCAGGTCGTTCAGGAGCTCAAGCAGGAACTGCCCAACCTGCGCCATTTCGTGACCCTGTCGCCGGTGCCCGGCTTTCGCCAGTGGCTGGATAGCCTGCGCGACAGCGAGGACCGCCTCGACGACGAAGCCCGCGAAACGCTGGCCCTGCTCGACGAGCCCGACTGGCACAGCGATCCGGCCAAGGCCGACCGTCTGCGCGACGCGATCAAGCCGCTGGCGGCCCACTATCTGCTGCACGAGAAGAACGCCCAGGGCCTGCCATTGAATCCGGTCGCCCGCTTCCACCTGGGCAACGGCGCGGAACTCAACCGCATCAACTGGCTGGGCGACGTTTCGACGAAAGGCCTCCAGCAGGCCGCCGGGCTGATGGTCAACTATCTCTATGTGCCCGAGGAGATCGAGCGCAACCACGAGCACTACACCACCAATGGCACGATCGCGCGCTCCTCCAGCGTGCGCGACCTGGGACGGCGCGCCCGGAAACTGCTCACGGGAGAAACGGAAAGATGAGCGACAACCTGTTCGAGACGTTTGCGGCGCGCATGCAGGTTCGCGGCGAAGCCACCTTCATTGCCACCCGCGACGGTCACGGCTATACCTATCGTCAGGCGCTGGCACGCAGCGCGCAACTGGCCGGCGCACTTAAGGCGCTGGGCGTGACGCCCGGTGACCGAGTGGCGGTGCAGGTCGACAAGAGCCCCGAGACGATCCTGTTGTACCTGGCGTGCCTGCGCCTGGGCGGGATCTACCTGCCGCTCAATACCGGCTATACCGCCGAGGAGATCCGCTACTTCCTGGGCGATGCCGAGCCGGCGCTGTTCGTCTGCCGGCCCGACGACCGGGAGGTCGCCCGGCGCGTCGCCGACGACACCGGCTGCCCCCAGGTCGCCACGCTGGGCACCCGGGCCGACGGCAGCCTGCTGGAGCAGGCCGAGCAGGCCGCGCCGCTGGAGACCGTCGAGCCGCGCGAGGCCGACGACCTGGCCGCCATTCTCTACACCTCGGGCACCACCGGGCGCTCCAAGGGCGCCATGCTGACGCATCGCAACCTGGCCTCCAACGCGGCGTCGCTAGTCGAGGCCTGGCGCTTCAGCGAGGTCGACCGGCTGATCCACGCGCTGCCGATCTTCCATACCCACGGGCTGTTCGTGGCCTGCAACGTGGTGCTGATGGCCGGCGCCAGCCTGCTGTTCCTGCCGCGCTTCGACGTCGACACGATCATCGAGGAGTTGCCCCGCGGCACGACGATGATGGGCGTGCCGACCTTCTACACCCGGCTGCTTCAGGACGCGCGGCTGACCGCCGAGCTCACCGCCAACATGCGCCTGTTCACTTCCGGCTCCGCGCCGCTGACCGCCGAGACCCACCAGGCGTTCGAGCAGCGCACCGGGCACGCCATTCTCGAGCGCTATGGCATGACCGAGACCAACATGAACACCTCCAACCCCTACGACGGCGAGCGCATCGCCGGCACCGTGGGCATGCCGCTGCCCGGCGTGGAGATCCGCGTCACCGACCGCGATACCCACCAGCCGCTGGCCCAGGGCGAGATCGGCATGCTCGAGGTGCGCGGCCCCAACGTGTTCATCGGCTACTGGCGCATGCCCGAGAAGACCCGCGAGGAACTGCTCGAGGACGGCTTCTTCGTCACCGGCGACCTGGCGATGGTCGACGAGCGCGGCTACGTGCACATCGTCGGGCGCGACAAGGACCTGGTGATCTCGGGCGGCTACAACGTCTATCCCAAGGAGGTCGAGCAGGTGATCGACGAGCTCGACGGCGTGGTCGAGTCGGCGGTGATCGGCGTGGCCCACCCCGACTTCGGCGAGGGCGTGACGGCGGTGGTGGTGCGCGAGCCGGGCGCCGAGATCGACGAGGCCCGGGTCCTCGCCTCGCTGACGGGGCGGCTGGCCAAGTACAAGCAGCCCAAGCGGGTGTTCTTCGCCGACAGCCTGCCCCGCAACACCATGGGCAAGGTGCAGAAGAACCAGCTGCGCCAGCAGTATCAGGACACGTACGCGGCCAAGACGCGCTGAGGCGTTCGCGGAGCAGCCGAGCGCGGCGGCTGGGTCGGCCGAGGCGGTGGTCAATAGCGCCAGCGCCTCACTCAAGGCCTGCATGTCTTCGGTGCCCGGCGCTTGGCCTCATCTTGCCTACATAAAGCCCCCCTGCTCGGCCAGCATTCTGGTCGAGACCTTATCCGATCGCCTTCACGCTGTTTAATGCGCCAAGCGTGCCGAGCCACATATAAGATACAGAGCGAAATTATTCGCCAGGTCACCCAAGATAATCGATTTAGGCGACGCTTACTCTTAACGGCAAATCAAAGCACTCATAGCCGCGCTTCTTCGCTTAATTGTCGGGACATAAATAACTGTTTTTCAGTATTTAAAGGCTGCGATCCACGGCCAGGATTGCATACTTTCATAGCACCATGAGCGTTTAAAATGAAAGGCATTGCACATCCCAATGGGCCACTCCCCTTGAGCGCTGAAAAAGCGTGTTATGCTCGGTGAATAATTCGAAATTATAAAACGTCAGCCTATCCGGAAATTTATCCGTTCAAGAACGAAGCCTCGTCCCGGAGGCTCGTAGAGGCCAATGCCTGTGGAACTCATACAATACGTCCTCGATAACCTCGAGCTGCTGTTCGAGCTGACCCTGGAGCATATTTCACTGGTCGGGGTCGCGGTGGGTATCGCCACGTTGACGGGGGTGCCGATCGGCATCGCCATCACCAAGAATGAGCGTCTGGCCAAGAGCGTGCTGTACCTCGCTTCGGTCATCGTGACCATCCCGTCGATCGCGTTGTTCGGGGTGATGATTCCGCTGCTGTCGATCTTCGGTTATGGCATCGGCTACGTCCCTGCCGTAATTGCCGTACTGCTCTATTCGCAGTTGCCGATCATTCGCAACACCTACACCGCGATCAACAACGTCAACCCGGCGCTTCGCGAAGCCGCCCGCGGCCTCGGCATGAGCCCCAACCAGCGCCTGCGCATGGTCGAGATCCCCCTGGCCGTGCCGGTGATCATGGCCGGTGTGCGCACCGCCGTGGTGCTCAATATCGGCGTCATGGCGATCGCCGCCTACATCGGCGCCGGCGGCCTGGGCACGCTGATCAGCCGCGGCATTTCGCAATCCGACCCGCGCCAGCTGATCGTCGGGTCGATCGCGGTGAGCCTGCTGGCGATCGCCGTCGACTATGCCCTGCTGGCCCTGCAGAAGCGCCTGACCCCCAAGGGCATGGAACGCGACGCCAGCGCGATGTGACCGCGCCCACTGCTGACTCGACAAGGGTTTCCCATGATACGCCTCGATAACCTCACCAAGGTCTTCGACACGCCCAAGGGGGCGGTCGTGGCCGCCGATCACATCAACATGGAAGTGCCCGAGGGGGAGATCTGCATCCTGCTCGGCCCCTCGGGCTGCGGCAAGACCACCACCCTGAAGATGATCAACCGCATCATCCGGCCCTCCTCGGGCAAGGTGTTCCTCGATGGCGAGGACACCACCGGCATGAACACCCAGGATCTGCGCCGCAACATCGGCTACGTGATCCAGCAGATCGGGCTGTTTCCCAACATGACCATCGAGGAGAACATCACGGTGGTGCCGCGCCTGCTGGGCTGGGACAAGGCCGCCTACAAGAAGCGCGCCCGTGAGCTGATGGACATGATCGCCATGGACGCCGATGCCTTCCTGAAGCGTTATCCCAGCGAGCTCTCGGGTGGCCAGCAACAGCGCATCGGTGTCGCTCGCGCGCTCGCGGCCGACCCGCCGGTGATGTTGATGGACGAGCCATTCGGCGCCATCGACCCCATCAACCGGGCGGTCATTCAGGACGAATTCCTGAAGATGCAGGCCGAACTCAAGAAGACCATCATGTTCGTCAGCCACGACATCGACGAAGCCATCAAGATGGGCGATCGCATCGCGGTGTTCCGCGAGGGCAAGCTCGTCCAGTACTCCCCGCCCGACGACCTGCTCTCGGCGCCGAAGAACGCCTTCATCGAGTCCTTCCTCGGCGAGGACCGGGCGCTCAAGCGGCTCAACCTGGTCAAGGTTCGCGAGGTGTTTTCCGACGACCTGGGCACCGTGCGCCCGGACGACACCCTGGAAACCGCGCTGTCGCGTATCGACGAGTACGGTTACCAGAACGCCATTCTGATGGTCAACGACCGCAACGAGCCGGCCGGGATGGTCACCCGCTCGCTGGCGCGCACCACCCGGGGCTTCTGCCGCGACCATTTCCAAGTCGCGCCACCGGTGGCCGAGCTCGACGACGACCTGCGCAAGGTCGCCTCGCAGATGTTCGCCAACGACACCACCTGGATGCCCTGCGTGGATGCGCAGGGTCGGGTCTGCGGGCACATCACCCAGCGGGCGATGACCCATCACCTGGGCTCGCGCTACCGCTCGCGCCCGGGGGACAGCGCATCGGTCCGCTCGGAAGCCGCCACCAAGGAGTAAGTTCATGCCGAGTCGTTCGCTGCAACGCGTGTGTCGCTGGCTGCTGGCGATCGCGCTGTTTGTGGCCGGTGTCTGGGCGCAGCGCAGCGGCATGATCGAGGAGTTCATCTTCTATCTCCCCGACGTGCGCTACCTGGCCGTTCAGCACCTGTTTCTGACCGCCGTGTCCGGCGGGCTGGCGATTCTGGTCGCCGTGCCGCTGGGCATCGTGCTGTCGCGCCCGAGCGTCGAGCGTTACGCCGAATCGTTGATGCAGGTGCTCAACGTGGGCACCACCATTCCGACGCTCGCCGTTCTGGCGTTGTCGATGAGCTTTCTGGGCATCGGCACGGTGCCGGCGGTGTTCGGGCTGTTCGTGGCGACCCTGCTGCCGATCGCCCGCAACACCTACGTCGGCCTCAAGGGCGTCTCGCCGGCGCTGATGGAGGCCGCGGCGGGGCTGGGCATGTCGCCCATCCAGCGCCTGTTCCGGGTCGAGCTGCCCAATGCGCTTTATGTCATCTTCGCCGGGGTGCGCACGGCGCTGGCCATCAATGTGGGGACGGTACCGCTGGCCTTCCTGATCGGCGCCGGCGGGCTCGGCGAGCTGATCTTCACGGGTATCGCCCTCTACGACACCACCATGATGCTGGCTGGCGCCATCCCCACGGCACTGCTGGCGATCGCAGTCGACATAGTCATCGCCATCTCCGCCTTTCTGGTAGTCCCACGCGGAGTTAACCCGAGCCGTGTCTAGCAAGCCACATCACCAACGCTTCAGATCCGACAATTCACAACAGGAGTGACACCATGAAAACCTTGATGACCCTACTGACCGGCGCGGCACTGGCCGGCACCATGGCCACCGCTCAGGCCAACGAAATCGTGGTGGGAGGCAAGGGTTTTACCGAGCAGCTCATCCTGTCGAGCATGACCACCCAATACTTGGAAGAGCTCGGCTATGACGTCGAAAAACGCGCCGGCATGGGCTCCACCATACTCCGCCAAGCCCAGGTAAACGGCCAGGTCGATCTCTATTGGGAGTACACCGGCACATCGCTGATCACCTATAACAATGTTACCGAGAAGCTCTCCCCCGAAGAGACGTATCAGCGTGTCAAGAAGCTCGATGCCGAGAAGGGGCTCGTCTGGCTCGAACCCTCCGATGCCAACAATACCTATGCCCTCACCATGCGTGCCGACGATGCCAAAGCGCGGGATATCGAAACGATCTCCGATCTTGCCGAGACCATCAACAACGGGGAGACGCTTACCTTCGCCTCCAACGCGGAGTTCTACGCCCGTGAAGACGGCCTGCGGCCATTGCAAAAGACCTACGATTTCCAATTCGGCCGCCCCAACATCAAGCGTATGGATTTCGGCCTGACCCTGCCCACCTTGCGCGACGATCAAGTCGACGTATCCATCGCCTATTCCACCGACGGACGTATCCCGGCCTATAACCTGGTGACGCTGGAAGATGACAAGCAGTTCTTCCCGGCCTACGCACTGACCCCGGTCGTGCGCAAGGACACCCTGGAAGCCAACCCGAAGCTGGATGAACAGATGAACAAGCTCTCGGCGCTTCTGAACGATGACGTCATGGCCTCGCTCAACGCCAAGGTCGACGTCGACAAGAAGAGCGTCGAACAGGTCGCCGAAAACTTCCTCAAGAAACATGATCTGCTGTGATCGGCATCTGAATGGGGCCATGTCCTACCGTGTTCGATCATGACGAAGGCCGCCCCGCGCGGCCTTCTTTCTGCATCATCCGCTGCTTCGCCAACTGCCAGCCCCGAGCCCCCTGCCATGCACGACCACGCCCCTCTCGACTGGATGCATCGGTTCGATCTTTCGAACCTCGACGATGCAGCACTTCATCAGGCCAAGCGCTGCCTGCTCGATTTGCTGGGCGTGGCGGCCGGCGCCACCCGTACGCCGCTGGGCGCGTGCCCGACTGCATCTCGCCAGTGGCGAGATCGTCGAGAGCGAGACACGCGGCAACCCGGACCAGCCCCTGTCGGACGCCGAGGTATTCGCCAAATATCAGGTTCTTCGCATTTTGCCGGGAAAGGCGGCAAAGATCATCGCGAACCAGCTCCCTCCCACAGCCCCCTGCCGGTTAGCTTGCCCTTGCGGGAGCGAATTTATTCGCGATGGCGGCGGGCACTGCACCTCCCCGGCCATGCCGGGCGCCTGCGGCGCCAATCGCGAACCACTTCCCTCCCACCGGCGTCCCCATGCTCCAGTGGGCCATCCAGGCTGGTTTGCGTGGGAGAGAGTTTATTCCCAATAGCGGGGCCTTAACGTTTCACGCTGATCTGCGATGAACCTTTTTATTCACAACATCGAGAGTCCACCATGCACTATCAGGATCACTTGCGCGTCGGCGCCGCGCAGATCAACGCCAGCCTCGGCGAGGTCGACACCAACCTCGAACCTCATCTCGCGTTCATCGCCGACGCACGCCGCGCGGGGCTCGAATTACTGGTCTTCCCCGAGCTCTCGCTGACCGGCTACGGCCTGGGCAACCGGGTAATCGACGTGGCCTGCCCGACCCATGACCCGCGTCTGGCCGAGCTCGCCCGCGCCGCCGGCGAAATGCAGGTGGTGGTGGGATTCGTCGAGGAAGCCAGCCCCGGCGAATGCTACAACGCCCTGGCAATCGTTCAGCACGGCAAGCTCCAGGCCGTGCATCGCAAGCTCAACCTGCCCACCTACGGCGGCCTGGAAGAGGGCAAACTGTTCACGCATGGCAACAGGCTGACCCACCTCGCGGTGCGCCCCGGTTGGTCGGCGACCTCGCTGATCTGCGCCGACCTGTGGAACCCGGGGCTGGTACACGCCGCCCTGCTGGCCCGCCCCACCGTGCTGTGCGCGCCGATCAACTCGGCCTCGGGCATCGTCAGCGACGATTTTTCCAACGAAAAGAACTGGCCCCTCAACCTGCAGTTCTACGCCATGACCTACGGCACGCCCGTGGTCATGGCCAACCGCTACGGCCCTGAAGGCGACAGCCACTTCTGGGGCGGTTCATGCATTCTCGGCCCACAAGGCGAGACCCTGGCCTTGGCCGAGGTCGGCGAGGGGCTGATCACTGCCACCCTCTCGCGCACCGCCATTGCCCGCGCCCGCTTCGAATTGCCCACCCACCGCAACGCCGATACGCCGCTGGTGCGCCGCCTGATGGACGGCTACCGCTAACCAGCGAGACACCGGCGACACGTCGCATTACCCGGCCCAAAACGACACTCGGCGCCTCCCAGGGGAAGGCGCCGAGTGTGTTTGCGGCGTTTAGGCAGTCAAAAATTGACCTGATTACGCATAACAGTCAGCCATCTTCAGGAACCGATACGGCATTGGCGGTGTTTTCGCCGCCACCGTGAGAAAGCGCGGGATCATGGCCTTGAGGTCATAGCGTCGATTGAATCGGTACTCGAACTCGGCCAGGTAGCGTGGGGCATGCTGCCCGCGGATGGCATGGTAAGTGCCCGTGATGGCGTTCTTGACGTTACCCAGCAGGGTGTTGACCCAGTTGAACTCGGGATTCTCCACGCTGGCACGTCCACCCCCGGTGATGTGGCAGTCATGGACGTAGAGGGGTGTGTCGAAGGCTCGGAAACACCCGAGGCCGTCGCTGATGACATGGCTCCCAGGGGCAATGGCCTGGTGGGCGTAGCGACGGATCTCGGTGAGGGTGAAGCCGCTCACGCGGCGAAGCTGAACACGCAGTGGGTGGCCTTCCTCATCGGTTTGTACGGCCGCCACGAATGGGAACTTGTGCTCAGCGCCGCGCCCGCGCTTTCCCGGTCGTTCACCTCCCAGGTAGGCATCATCCAGCTCGATGCGGCCGGAGAGCCGCTCTCCTTGGTTGCGCTCGTGCATGACCTGCAGCAGCTTGTGCTTGAGCTTCCAGGCGGTGTTGTAGCTGACGCCGAGCTCCCGGGACAGCTGCAGCGCTGAGATACCGCTCTTGCGCTGGGTCAGCAAATAGATGGCCAGAAACCAGGTGGTCAACGGCAGGTGCGTGGCATGGAAGATGGTACCGGCAGTCAGCGAGGTCTGATGATGGCAGCGATGGCACTGGTAGAGCCCCCGCGACAGCCGGCAGCCCGTGGTGTTGCCACAGTCGGGGCACACGAACCCCTTGGGCCAGCGATGCTGGAAGAGGGCTGCCTGGCATTGCGCTTCCGTGCCGTACTGCTCGAGAAACGCCGGCAACGACAGGCCGGGCTGGAACTGGATAGGATTGCGTGCCATGACGTCACCTCCTCTACTGGACATAACATCAGTATAGGAGAGACTGACGGGGTGGTGGCTGATCAACATGAGTAATCAGGTAATGCTGAGAGGTGCGACACCATGAGACGACGCAACCCCAGCCCCAGGCCATCAAAGGCGGCACGCGACGCCTACTGCCGACTGATGAGAGGCGAGGATGATTTTTCCCGACTAGAAAAGGACGGCATCGCCTGGTCGCCACCACCACGTGGCGAAAACCCGCATGGTTGAGCGGTTGAGAGCTGCCGAAGCTGCCGATTTGATGTTGAAGTTTGTTGAGGTGATGGCGCCGCCTACTGGTAGACAAAAGCCAACATGGGGGCTGCTGGTTCGCGCGGCAGGTTCGCACTGGTACGCACCATAGGTACGCACTTGGCGCCGCGTACCGGCAAGGTAGGGGGTGGGGCGATTCTTGAGCCGCTGGCGCCGGAAACCGGAGCCAAAGTTTCGTTTGATTCGTAACTCACCCGAGCAAGTGCCAGCGATCAGATGTCGATGCGGACTTCCGGGGCGCGCAACCGCTGACGAGGCGAGGGCAACAAGAAACGGCAACATGCAAAAGCCCGCTTGGCGCCAGCCTTCGAGACTCTGCTGGCAGTTCGCAGAATCCCTGACCTTGGTGACCATCCTTGCCAGCGATCAACTCTGCGATCCTGGCCCGCGAGTTCATGACGCATGGAACCTGTATGGAACCTAGAAAGCCAACAACGAAAAACCGCCACCCGGCGTTATCCATAAGTGGCGGTTTTCGCAGCAATTTCTGGCCCGCCCTGAAGGATTCGAACCTTCGACCTTTGCCTCCGGAGGGCAACGCTCTATCCAGCTGAGCTAAGGGCGGTTTGATCGTGCGCCGCAGCGCCATCAACGCGCCGTATCGTACCTGCTCGCCCCCGAGGTGTCCATAGCCGGCGCCGCACCGGCTAGCGGGCGAAGATCTCGCGCAGGTCGGGGGCCTCGTCGCGCGCTTCCTCGATCGACAGCGAGGCCTCGATCGCCTTGAGGTGGCGACTCATGAATGCCGCCGCCCGCTCGCCGCGGCCGGCTTCGAGATGGCCGATCAGCTCGTCGTGATCGTGCGACTCGCAGCCCAGATGGCCGGCGCCGCCATACACGGCAAGGATCAACGACGAGCGCGAGCACAGCCGGCCGACGAACTCGGCCAGCGTCGCATTGCCGCTCAGCCCGGCCAGGCGCTCGTGGAACTCGGCGGAGAGCTTGATCGCCACGCTCTGCTCGCCCTGCCTGAGCAGCTGGCGTTCGCGGGCGGCAAGCTCGCGCAGCGCCCGTGCTTCAGGGGCGGCCATGCGCCGGGCGACGTCCGCCATGATCCCGCACTCGACCAGTTGTCGTGCGGCGAAGACGTCGTGGGCCTCCTCGGCGGTGGGCCGGGTGACGCTGGCGCCGCGACGCGGGGTCAGCGTCACCAGTTGCTCGTGGGCGAGGCGCTGGAGAATCTTGCGAATGCCGGTACGGCTGATATCGAAGACTTCGGCCAGGGCGTCCTCGCGCAGCCGCGCCCCCGGGCGCAGGCGGTGTTCGACGATCGCGTTGCTGATGGCCCGGTAGATGACCTCATGGCGCTGCGCGCCGTCGCCGTCCTTGCCGCGCCGGCGTCTTGCCGGTTCGCCACGGCCCGCCACGGCATCGGGCGATTGCTGGCGCT